>NZ_QRLS01000009.1:29130-97252 GCF_003472325.1 Collinsella sp. AM12-1 | reverse complement strand
GGCATGCCCCGCCTCTTACACCACATCTCTGTGCGCTACCGCCGCCCAACCAGCCAATCGAGAAATTGGCGGCGATCGATGCTTTGTCCAACCCCCTTGCGATACCCTCTGGGCAAAAAATGGCAAATATGAGTACTGTTACCAGTTTAGTAACAGCGAAATCTGGCTGAATTTGCCGTCTTCCGCCAATTCCGAGCGTCATAAAGTCCCGAATCGCCATGTTTATAGGGTTGATTATATCCAATCCGAATCGATTGGTCTTAAATACTTTCCTGATGATATGTTACTGCTCAAACCACAGTACTCATATTTGCCATTTTTTGCCCACAGGGTCTATTCGAGGATAGTTTCCTGCGCCTCCAGCCCACCTCATGGCCGCCAAAACCCATTCAGCAACAGCTACCGCACATTTTGACATCAGCCAAACACCACTCACGGAGCTGTACTCCGCTATCGCCGAACCAAAATCAGAGCCGAGTCCCTTAAAAATCAAAATAACGTACCCTCATTTCAATGAACTCCGACAAGAACGGCATTTACATGAGCACCGTCACGCATCAATACGCCCTCATCGGGGGCACGCTATTCCAATTCAAGAAAATCGTCGCCCATGTATCGGAGCCGCACAGCCAAATCGTCATCTGCGGCAACGGTCCAGACATCCGTTACGCAACACTGGAAGAATGGGAGAAAGCTGGCGAATCTTTCGATAGACGGGCGCAGGTCGAGGGTGTCGTCACCAGTGCGAGCCCAGCGCGCGACAAACTCGAGCTCTTTCGCAATCTCTTTACTGGCCGCAAAGATGTTTACGCCCATGGGTACCGCAGAAAAGACGGGGGAATCGGCTATACGCCCGCCTGCGCAAACGAGTGGAAGTCAGGCATTTGTCCCAAAGCAAATCGTCAGAAAACCAAATGCGCTGAATGCGGCAACCGCGTCTTCCCCGAGTTGAGCGATACCGCGATCATCTCCCATTTCAAGGGCAGTGACGACAGACTCCGAGACGTCATAGGTCAATATGTTCTCGATAATGACAGCAACACAAAAGTCCTGGTCATCGACTTTGACGGAGCCGATTGGAAAGAAGCGACAAACGCCATTCGGCTTGTCGCAAAAAACCATGGAATCGATGCTGCAGTCGAGCGATCGAGATCAGGTAACGGCACACATGTCTGGTTTTTCTTCCTAGAGCTCACCAGCGCGAAGATCGCACGAGAATTTGGAAGCAGCCTTATCACCGAAGCGGCGGCGCTCAACAAGACAATCACCTTTGAAGCTTTTGACCGGATGCTGCCCGCACAGTCCACCATTCCTGAGGGAGGCTTTGGAAATCTCATAGCGCTGCCTTTTCAAGGAAAAGCGCAGCGAAAAGGGAACAGCGTATTTGTTGACGAGCAATTTGAGCCCTTTCCCGATCAATGGCTTTACCTTTCTCAAATCCAGTTAATCCCGCGCACGACGGTGCAAAATCTGATCGAGAGCATCGACAATAGGTCGCACGGAATAGCGGCTGCGACGGCGGCAAACACCGCCGCACCGCATTCCCAGAGGCCGCGAAAGCGGCTTCCGCTCACACCGCGGGACCTCCCGTCATCGCTGTCCGTCACGCAGGCCGATATGCTCTATATCCCCGAAAAATCTCTGAGTCCCGCAGCTCAAATGGAAGTCCGCAGGCTTGCAACATTTGCCAACCCAGAATTCTTCCGCGCGCAATCTATGCATCAATCGGTATTCGGCAAACCGCGGTACATAGACCTCAGCGAACTTAGAGACGGCTGCGTCGCGATTCCCAGAGGCTGCAAGACTCAGCTTGAGCGGCTGCTTCAAGAAGCCGGCGTTGCTGCCCACTATTCAGACAAGCGCCAGTCTGGAAATCCAATTGTAATGACATTTAAAGGGACTCTTCGCCCTGAACAGCAAATTGCCGCTGAACAAATGCTCGGCCATGAAGACGGGATCATGTCTGCACCGACGGGTTTCGGGAAAACCGTCATTGGAGCCTATCTTATTGCTGCCATCGGTCTTCCAGCGCTCGTCATCGTTCCCAAGACTGCGCTCATTGCCCAATGGAAAACCCAGCTCGAACGATTTCTCGACATCACGGACAACAGAGAGCCCGTCCGAACCCCAAAAGGACGAATCAGCAAAAGGCAGCCTCCGCTCATTGGTCAAATCGGAGGAGGCAAAACCGCCATAAGCCATCTCATCGACGTTGCTTCATTCCAGTCTTTGTCCAGCAAGGACCCCCAGACCGAAGAACCAATAGCCAAGGAGTTCGTTCGTGATTACGGCCTCATCATCTGTGATGAATGTCACCATGCAGCCGCACCACAGCTTGAGCTCGTCCTCAAGTCCGCTCCAGCCAAATATGTATACGGCCTTTCCGCGACGCCCGAACGCTCGGACGGACTCACGCGAGCACTCTCAATGCTCTGCGGCCCGCTTCGCCATGCCATTGATCCAAAAACGCAAGCAATCCAACAGGGAATTCAGCGCGTTGTTAGGCCGCGTTTTACCGGAGTTCGACTACCCGCCTACGAACCAGGGGCGTCCTTTAATCAAGTTCTCGATCTCCTGTGTGCGCACACAGCGAGAAACGAAGCAATTGTCGACGATGCCCTCGAGACCGCGTCAAACGGTCGACATCCGCTTGTGCTATCCAAAAGGAAAAAACATGCCGAAGAGCTATGTAGGCTGCTTCAAAGCCGCGGACACGAACCTATACTCTTAACCGGAGAAATCGACGCCAAAGAAAGAAAGGCAATACTGAACAGCCTTCCCGGCTTCGAGCATGAGCATCGAATTATCATCGCAACCGAAGGCCTTCTGAGCGAGGGTTTCGACCTGTCTTACCTTGACACTCTGCTCATTGCCACACCGATATCTTGGGACGGCAGCATAACGCAGCAGGCAGGCAGACTACATAGAAGTCACGAGGGCAAGCAGCGGGTTGAGATATTCGACTATGTTGATTTGTCGATACCCATGCTCGCGCGTATGTACCAGAAGAGACTCAAGACCTACGCAAAGCTAGGATATGAAGTCTTTGCAGCAAATGACAACAAACGGGCCGATCAAAACATCCTCGTTAGGCCGGCAAGGGCCGTGGAGGCCTTAGCGGATGACATCGCGCGCGCAACGAAAAGCATTTTTATTGCCGCGCCCTACGCATCCGCTGCATGCCTCGCAAAGCTCGCTGCCGTACTCACAGGCGCCGCCGCCCGTGGGATTGCCCTTGAGATTTCAATTGCCTCGACTCCGCACAATGACGTGAAAGCGATTTTTACCGAGATGAACGTCGACTATTCCATCAAAGCCGAAGGGCGCCTGTGCGCGTCAGTAATTGACGAGGAAACCGTCTGGTACGGAACCATTCCATTACTGGCCTTTCCTAAGAAAGAGGACTGCAGCATCCGTTTCAAAAGCAGCGAAGTTGCAGCCGAACTTTTAAGCGAAATCCAGCGAAGAGGAGAACCGGAGGTCGCAGCCACGAACGGGACGTCTCCAACAGTTACGGTGGAATAGGGGCCATTTTTGGCCAATCGGCCGCGAATCAATCCCTATTCCCCCGCGAATCATAAGCGAGCAATCAGCCCTGCGGGCCCTGGAATAGTTCCTCATGCGAGCCCATTCTGACCAGCCGGATCACAGGATTAGTCTTATGCGGCAAGTAGAGAACGACCACATCGACCAAGCCATCGGATAGATGGAAATCGATGTGGCCGTTGTAGTTGCCGCCCGGGTTTGAAAGCTCGTGGGCACCATATTCCGCGGGAAGCGAGCCGTGAGCCGCAAGCTCTGCGACTGCCGCCTTAAACTCGGTTTTTAGCTGCGGATGGATGCGCATCGTCCGTTTGTAATCCGCCTTAAACTGAGCCTCGACCTTAATCTCAAACATCGCTAGTCCTCATCGAGGAATGATATAAGCTCATCAGCGTTATTGAATGACGGGCTGTCGTCCGGCAGAATCCCCAACTCATGAGCTTCGGCGATCACCATGGCACGCCTCGTTGCCTCGTTGGGCACCTCCGCCCTTCCTACGATCTCAAAAGGAATCTTTCGTTGATTTACCAGCTGCCGAACAGCAAGGTTGAGATACGAATTGAGACTCAGACCAACCGTATCCAAGAACTCAGTCGCCTGTTCCTTGAGCCCCTCTTCGATGCGAACCGTCGTAGGCTTAACCGTTGCAGTAGACATACGCGACCTCCTCGCCTCGTCTTTTGCATCAGTATACCCAATTTCGATGGCAGTCTGATGTTAAATAGCATCAGTATGCCGTTCACATTGCTATAACAACAGTCACAGCACCCTACATCAGCCCGCTCAGGGCAATGTCAACGGCCTCGTTGAGGTCGTCGGTGATGTGCACCAGCTCCGGATCGAGCGGGCTAATCATACCGGCGTCCATCACCGGGCCGTTGAGCCAGTCGAACAGGCCCTGCCAGTACTCGGTTCCCACCAAAACGAGCGGCATGCGCTTGACCTTGTGCGTCTGTACCAGCGTGAGCACCTCGAACATCTCGTCGAGCGTACCAAAGCCACCAGGAAACACGATGGCGCCCGAGCTGTATTTGACGAACATGGTCTTGCGCACAAAGAAGTAACGGAAGTCCATGCCAAGGTTCACGTATTTGTTGAGCCCGTGCTCGTGCGGCAGCTCGATACCCAAGCCGACCGACTTGCCGTTGACACTCGCCGCTCCCCTGTTGGCCGCTTCCATGATGCCGGGGCCGCCGCCGGTGATGACCGCCACGCCACGTTGCGCGATCTTGCGCCCGACGGTACGCGCCGCCTTGTAGAGCGGATCGGTCTTGGGCGTGCGGGCGCTACCGAAGATGGTCACCGCAGGACCAAGCTCGGCAAGCGCGCCAAAACCATCGACAAACTCTGCCTGGATGCGCAGCACGCGCCACGGATCAGCATGCAGCCAGTCGGTCGAGTCCTCGGGCGCCAGCAGGTTGGCGTAGGTATTGTCCTTGGGAATCATGGGGCCGCGCATGACCACGGGGCCGCGGCGGTACGTCTCGTCGTAGGCTGGCTCGCCCTCGACATTCTCGTTCTTAATCATGGGTACTCCTATCGAGAAAAAGAAAAACGGGCGGGGTCGACGCCATGCGCCAAACACCCGCCCGAACATCAACTATTCGGGATGGTACCCACGATGCATCAAGTGCTTGCAAGCTATCGGTCATCGGTCGCGCAGACGGTGTTAGCGAACGTGATGACCGGCCGGTGCTCGCCCCTTGCCATTGCCCGCGCTCTGCAAGCGCCCGCGCCGCTCTTAGTAGTCCACCGCCGCAGGACTGTTCATCCAGTCGCTCACAAACGCGCCGTAGCGGCCCTCGATAATGGCCTGACGGGCACGCTGCATAAGGTTGAGCAGGTAATAGATGTTGTGCATCGACAGCAGAATACCGCCGAGCATCTCCTTCTGCGTGACCATGTGACGGATGAGCGCGCGGCTGTAGCCGCCCGTGCACACCGGGCAGGTGCAGGTGGGATCGATGGGGCCGTCGTCGTGCGCAAAGCGCGCGTTGCGGAAGTTAAGGCGACCTTCACTGGAGAACGCCGTACCCATGCGGCCGGTGCGCGTCGGCAGCACGCAGTCGAACATGTCGATGCCCACGCCAACGCCGCGCACGAGCGTGGTAGGGTTGCCGACGCCCATGAGGTAGCGCGGCTTGTGCTTAGGCATATACTCGGAAACCAGCGGCGCCAGTGTCTCGAACATGGTCTCGTGGTCCTCGCCCACCGAGTAGCCGCCGATGCCGTAACCGGGGAAGTCGCCGCACTCCTCCAGGTGGCGCAGCGATCGCAGGCGCAGATCCAGATGCATGCCACCCTGAACGATGCCAAAAAGTGCCTGGTCATCACGGGTATGAGCCTTGTAGCAGCGCTCGGCCCACATACTCGACAGCTCCACGGCGCGCTCGACATAGGCACGCGTGGCAGGATAGCCGGGGCACTGGTCGAGCTGCATGCAAATGTCGGAACCGAGCTTCATGGCGATTTCCATGTTGTCCTCGGGCGTCCAGAACACGTGGCGACCGTCGTAGTCGTTGACGATAAAGCGCACGCCCTCGTCGGTGAGCTTGACGGCGTCGTTATGGCTAAAGACCTGGAATCCGCCCGAGTCGGTGAGGATGGGGCCGTGCCAGTTCATGAACTTATGCAGTCCGCCCAGCTCGGCGATGGTGTCCTCGCCGGGGCGCATGGACAGGTGATAGGTGTTGGCAAGCACGATCTGGGCGCCGAGCTGCTTGACGGTCTCGGTGGGAATACCCTTGACGTTTGCCTTGGTGCCCACGGGCATAAAGATCGGCGTCTCGATGTCACCGTGCGGGGTGTGCAACACGCCGGCACGCGCGTGCGTCGTAGGGTCCTCGGCGATCAGGTCGAATTTAAAAAGGTTCTGGTCCATAAACTGGAACTCCTTGGTTGCGGTTCATACGCAAACCATTATACGGGCAACCCGCAAGAAGCACCGACTCGACAGAAACTAGTGCATTAGGATCAGGTTCCCGCGCTAGTCGTTGGGGACGTTCTTAAACGACTAGACGTTGGGGACAGCCTTCAGCGCCATCTTGCAAAGGAGTGTCCCAATCTGCCGGCACTTAGGGACTGTCCCCAACTGCCGACAACGCCGATGCTCTGGTAACGCCGATGCTCTGACAACATCAGCGAGCGGTCGCCAGGGCGAACAAATTGGTATGAAAAGAGGGCGGCATAGACCTTCTGGTCATGCCGCCCTCTTTGAATGACAAGTTGTCGCTCTGGTGACCGCGCAGCGTCGGCCGGTCCGCCGTTCGGTAGAACGGCGGAACCCCTAAGGACGCTGGCCCATGCCACCCTCGAGGGTGACGGTCTCGCCGTTCATATACTTAAAGTCGGGACCGCAGAGCTGAACGACAACGCGGCCGATTTCCTTCTCGACGTCGCCGTAGTGGCCTGCCGGCGGCATGTGGACGTTGGCCTTGAACGCCTCGGGATAGGCATCTTGGAAGTTCTCGAGCGCGGCGGTCCAAGCAAGCGGGCAAACGATGTTGACGTTGATGCCGTCCTTGCCCCACTCGTTGGCGGCGACGCGAGTCAGGCCGCGGATGCCCTCCTTGGCGGCAGCATAGCTGCACTGGCCGTAGTTGCCAAACAGGCCGGCGCCCGAAGCAAAGTTGACCACGGAGCCCTTGGTCTCCTTCAGGTGCGGATAGGCCTTCTGCATGTACAGATAGGTGGCATACAGACCGGAGTAAATGGCCAGGTTAAACTGATCCATGGTGTGGTCGGCGATGGTCACGCCCGAGGCGCTGGCCTGAGCGTTGTTAACGACGGCGTCGATGCGACCGAACTCCTCAATCGCCTTGTCGATAACGTTCTGCACGACGGCCTCGTTGTCCTGACCGGCGGAGACATCGGCCTGAACAGGAAGAACCTTAACGCCGTACTCAGCCTCGAGAGACTCCTTGGCGGCCTCGAGCTTGGCAACGTTGCGGCCGGTGATGACGAGGTTCGCGCCCTCCTTGGCAAAAGCGATATCGATGCCGTAACCGATGGAGCCAGCGGAGCCGTCCTTGAGCGTGGCCTTGCCGCCGCCGGTGACGATCACGGTCTTACCAGTGAAAAGTCCCATACAAAGTCCTTTCAAATCGCGACGGGCCCGCCCGTCGACTGCGCGCATCCAACTTCACGCGCCAAAAGCTGACATGCAACTTTAGCGTGTTCAAGTGAATAGAAAAGGCCTCGGTAGGCGAACGGCATAACGTCTTTCGGCGAAGGGATTGTCAAGTACAAACTGGATAAAGTGGCCGAGTTTTTGCTATCGACACGAGCCATCGAACACGTTTTGAAACTTTGCTGCAGCGCGCGGGATGTCGGCGCGAGACTTTATCATAGGGTGACAAACAACGATGAGGAGCACATGCCTATGACAGACGAGCTGGACCCCCAGACTCAACAGCATATTGATAACTCCGCAGACACCATTGACGGCTGCGATACTTCCACCAGAAGCGATGGCGGCATTGATGCCGCTGTCGAGGAGGCTCCTGCCGCCGCAGACGAGGCCGCAGACGCAAATGTCGCCGCAGAGCAAGACAAAGAAGAGCAGCTAGAGCAGCCGGACCCGAGCGATACTGAGCCCAAGGCTGAGAACGCTCCGCAAGCAGCAGGTCCCATCGAGGTGTCTTCGGAAGAAGAGCTCGACGCCGTCATGGACTCCATGATGGATGCCGTCAAAGCGATGAAAGACGCCGTGGCCGACGCTGACGTTGACGCCGAGGAAGAGGAGGCCGCCGAGGCAGCCTCGACCTTCGTACCCGGCGAGACTCCGGTTGCCGACCAGGGCAGCACCATGCCCTCGTTTCTGCAGCTCGAGCATCCCACGATTGGTGCCGATGCGGTCGACCCGCACGCAGCAGGCTTTTCTGTAATCGAGGGCGGTACCGGCAATATCGCCGTGCCGCAGGCTGCCGATGCGGACGCTGCCGACACCGCTCGCCCGACCGCCCCGCACTCCTCCGCCGCGAGCCGCGATCTGGGGACCGCTGTCTCGAACACTGCGAACGCCGTGGGCACCTTTATCGCCCAGGGTGCCTCGGCCATGCGCGAGATGAACGCCGCGAAAAAGGCACTTGCCGATGCCCGCGCCCACCTGGCCGAACTTGAGCAGCGCATTGCCGATCAGGCCGAGGAACTCGAGACGCGCCAGGATATCGCAGGCCGCTACGACCAGATCGTCGCCGACCAGCGCCAGGCGATTGCCACGGCCCAAAAGACTGCAGCGGCCGCCGAGATTGACCGTGATGCCCACGCCTCCAAAGCGACAGAGCTCAAGGGTCAGCTCGAACAAATGAAGACAGAGGATGACGCGACTGAGCTCCGTCTGAAGGCCGCGCTCGATGCCGTGGAGGCCCGCGAGGCGAGCTCGCGCGAGACCGGCAACCGCCTCGTTCGACGTCTTGAGGATTCCAAGCGCATCCGCGACAAGGTGAAGGCAGAGCGAGACGCCGGCATTGCCGCCGCACAACAAACCGTCGACGCCACGCGCGCCCAGCTCGAGACGCTGCGTCATGAGTATGCCGAGCTGCAACGCAATCCCTCGGCAAATCCCGCCAACTATACGGTGCGCACCAGCGAGCTCTCGATGCAGATTTCCGACACGGCAGATGCCCTGCGTAAAGCCGAAGAAGATGTCCCGCGTATCACCGCCGACCTTGAGCACTCGCTTGCCGCAGCCGAGCAGGCCGTCGAGCAGGCTCAAGCCCCTATCGCCGACGCAAAACGCGCGCACCAAGCCGTGACGACCGAAGCCGATGCCGCGCGCGACGAGCTGCAGACGGCGAAGACAGCCGCCGCGACTCGTCAGCGCGAACTGCGCGAGAAGATCACTGCCGAGGACAAGGCACGCCGCGACCAGGAGCAGAGCATCGCCAACGCCCAAGCAGATGCCGCACATGCGCAGTCGATCATCGAACAGGCGACCGAAGTGCACGACCACCCAGAGATCACTGAGTCGCTTGCAGGATCCTTGGCCCGAGACAAAGCCGAACACACCGAGACCGAGCGAGAAGTCGCCCAGCTCGAGGCCACCGAGGACGCGGTGCGCGAACGTACCCGCGACTCACGCATCAAATTCACCGGCGCCATCGTCTGCATCGTTGCCGTAGTTCTCGTGATCATCTTGATCTGGCTGTTCGCGAGCAAGTAACCACTCCCCAACGATTACAAGGACTGTCCCCAGGTGCCGGCACATAAGGAACGTCCCCAAGTGCCAACAAAGGCGACGCCGATGTTTTGGCGCGGACAGCGAAAACCCGCTAGAGCGGCATCCTCTTGACAACCAAAGAAATGCCGGTGTTTTGGCAACGACAGCGAGCGGGTCGCATTTGAGACAAGGTGACGTGAAACGAAAGGGCGCTGACCTTCTGGTCGCGCCCTTGAAGTTGAACGTCAGATTGTCCAAATGCGGCCCGCGCAGCGTCGGCCGGTTACGGCGTTTGGAAAACGCCGTAACCTACAAAATGAGCATGGCGTCGCCAAAGCTGAAGAAGCGGTAGCGCTCCTCGATGGCGGCGGCATAGGCATCCATGATCTGGTCGCGGGTGGCAAGTGCGCTCACGAGCATCATGAGCGTGGAGCGCGGCACGTGGAAGTTCGTGATCAGCGCGTCGACCACGTGATAGGTCGAGCCGGGCATGAGGTAGAGCTGCGTCGTCGCGTTCTCGCGCACCACGATGTCGCCGCGGCCGAGCGTGTCGGCCCCATCCTCGCGGCCCTCAAAATAGCGCGCCGTCACGGCCGGATCAGACACCGGTGCCTCAGCGTCAAAGGCGCTCTCGAGCGAGCGTACTGCGGTGGTGCCGACGGCGATCACGCGGTGCCCCTCGGCCTTCGCCTTATGCACGGCGTCGACAACCTCCTGTGACACGTGGTAGCGCTCGGTGTGCATGACGTGCTGCGTGGGGTCGTCCTCCTCCACCAGACGGAAGGTATCAATACCCACCTCGAGCTCGACGGCGGCAAACTTCGCGCCCTTGGCCTCGATAGCGGCCATGAGCTCGGGGGTAAAGTGCAGACCCGCCGTAGGAGCGGCAGCCGAGTGCTCCTCCTTCATGGCGTAGACGGTCTGGTACTTCTCGGGATCGCCCTCGTAATCGGTAATGTAGGGCGGCAGCGGCACGTGACCGGCAGCATGAATGGCCTCGTCGAGCGTGCGCGGCTCGCCGGCGGCATTGCAGCCGGCCGGCTCAAAGCGCACCAGACGGCCTCCGCGGCTATCAGTGACAAAGTCGATGACCTCGGCCGTCAGCACCACGGGAGCCCCCTCGGGCGCATGGGCGCCACCGGCGCGATACTCAATCTGAGCACCGGGCTTCAGGCGCTTACCCGGCTTGACCAGGCACTCCCAAACGTGGCCCAGCGGGTCAACATCCTCACGGCGCTTGAGCAGCAGCGTCTCGACCACGCCACCCGAGCCGGCTTTGCGACCGATCAGGCGGGCCGGCATCACACGCGTCTTGTTGATGACGAGCACATCGCCCGGCTCGATATAGTCGATGATGTCGCGGAAGATGCGGTGCTCAACGGTACCGCCGTGCTCCAGCGGCTTCCCCGCCTGGGAGCCTTTGCGATCCACCACCAGCAGGCGGCAGGAGTCGCGCGGCTCGGCAGGAGCCTGGGCAATCAGTTCCTCAGGAAGGTTGTAGTCAAAATCATCGGTACGCATAGACACGTCGGATACTCCTTATATAGCTAAAGTCCGCTCTACATCCTAGCAGGCTGACGTCCCAAACGAACTACTTTTTGGCGGCTTTGCGCTCGTCGCGGATGCGGGCGCGGTCCATGGCCGCCTCGACAGCAGAAAAGCGGCAGCCGCAGTAGTTCTGTCGATACATGCCCAGTTCGCGCGAACGGCGCGTAGCCTCGGGATAATACGGGCGAAAATCGCGAATCACCGGGGTGAGCCCATGGGCGGCCGCCAAACGCTCAAGCACGTCATTGCAGGTGTCGAACAGCTGATACGGCGAGACGGCGAGCGTCGTACCCACATATTCAAACCTGCGCTCCTGGGCAACGCGGCATGCCTCGGCCAAGCGCAAGGCATAGCACGAGCGACAGCGACGGGGCCGATCGGCACCCAGCGGGGCCACGCCGGCCTCCCAGCGCTCGCGGTCCTCCCCCGCCTCGATGAGCTCGATGTCGCCATCGGCACACCACCGGCGCAGCTCGTCCAGACGCCGCCGCCATTCATCGCGCGGTTGAATATTGGGATTGGTCCAGCAAATCGTGGGCTCAAACCCCTCCTCGCGCAGCAGGCGAACCGGCTCAAGCGAGCATGGTGCACAGCACGCATGCAGCAACAACGACTTCATCGACATCCCCGTCCCAGAAAACTCACCCCGACATCATGGCAGCTAAAATAGCCCCGTCCCAAAAAGACTACTTTGCGAAAAAGCGCACGCCAAAGGACGTATCCTCGCAGGCGACGATACGGCGGTCGCGCAGAATGGTCCGCACGTAATACCAATCACCCACACAGCCCGACAAGTGCAGACCAGCCGCCAGGTAGCACAGCAGCGGATAGTCCGAGAACGCAAACCCCAGGGCAAATGCTGTCGTCACAACAACCGTCGGCGCCAGGCAAACCGCCATGTACCGCCGGCGCGAATACACAACGCCCTCGGCGCAGGCATAGATCATCGCCGTCTCGCGATTCGCCCCAAAGGTCACCTGCGCGCCCGCAGGCGCCAGCAGCTTAAAAAACACCGCATGCACCAGCTCGTGCACGGCAAACGATGCCATTGAGACCGCAGCCAAGCCGACTATCCAGCCCACGACAGCCATCCAGCCGCCCGCCTCAGCCGCGTCCAAGTCCGCAGGCCCGCCCAACAGCATAAACACCGGCACCAGGCACACGGCAAACACCGCGATCACGGCCATCCCCCACACGAAGCAAGCGTGTAGAAAATCCTCGTCCTCAAACGCATGTATGTTGGAAATCTCATTCATAGCATCTTAGGATAGCGCCCCTGCCACGCACCCGCCCGCATGTGCGATAATGTCGAACGATATGCACGAATTGACCACCGCGCCGCCGAACCCCGTGCCCGGCCGCGCTCTTACCTATATGCGAAGGAGTCCCATGGCATCCAAATACTCCATGAACGACCGTCCCAGCTGGCCGCGCCGCGCCATCGTTACCGCCGGCGAGCCCTACGGCAACAAGGGTCTGCACTTTGGCCACGTCGGCGGCGTCTTTGTCCCGGCCGACTTCTTCGCCCGCTTCCTGCGCGACCGCCTGGGCCGCGAAAACGTCATCTTCACCTCGGGCACCGACTGCTACGGTTCGCCCATCATGGAGAGCTACCGCAAGCTCAAGGAGAACGAGGGCTACGACAAGTCCATCGGCGAGTATGTCGAGTCCAATCACTCCCGCCAGGCCGCGACCCTCAACAACTACAACATCAGCTGCGACATCTACGGCGGCTCGGGCCTTGAGCCGGCGGCCCAGATCCACAACGAGGTGACTGCCGAGATTATCGAGCGCCTGCACGAGCAGGGCACCATCTCCAAGCGCTCCACGCTGCAGTTCTACGATGCCAAGGCCGGCACGTTCCTCAACGGCCGCCAGGTCATCGGCCGCTGCCCCATCCAGGGCTGCAAGTCCGAGAAGGCTTATGCCGACGAGTGCGATCTGGGCCACCAGTTTGAGCCCGAGGAGCTCATCGCGCCCAAGAGCCAGCTCACCGGCGAGGTGCCCGAGCTGCGCCCGGTCGACAATCTCTACTTTGACCTGCCGGCCTACCTCGACTTTATGAAGACCTACACCGCCAAGCTCGCCCAGAACCCGCAGGTTCGCTCCGTGGTCTCCAAGACCATGGAGGAGTGGCTGCTGCCGGCTCAGCTCTACATCCAGAACAAGTTCCGCGAGGCCTTCGATGCCGTCGAGGACCAGCTCCCCGAGCACACCGTGCTGGAGCCCGAGGGCAACAAGAGCAGCTTTACCGTCACCTTCCCCAGCTGGAAGGAGCGCGACGACGCCCACGCGGTGCTCGCCAACGGTGGCGTGCGCTTCCGCAGCGGCAAGGCACTCGTGCCCTTCCGCATCACCGGCAACATCGACTGGGGCGTTCCGGTGCCCGAGGTCGATGGCGTCTCCGACGTCACCTGCTGGTGCTGGCCCGAGAGCCTGTGGGCGCCCATCAGCTATACGCGTACCGTGCTCGCGCGCGATGCCAAGGCCGCCGGCGTGACCGAGGGCGTCGCCGCCCAGGATGCCGCCCTCATGGGCGAGCCCGCCGCCGACTCCACGCAGGTGCCCGCACCCACCTACCAGCACAGCTCGCTCGACTGGCGCGACTGGTGGTGCTCTGACGACGCTCAGATTTACCAGTTCATCGGTCAGGACAACATCTATTTCTACTGCATCGCGCAGACCGCCATGTGGGAGGCCCTGGGCTGGGACCTCACGCAGAGCACCGTCAGCGCCTGCTACCACCTGCTCTACATGGGCAAAAAGGCCAGCTCGTCCTCGCAGACGCCTCCCCCGCCGGCAGACGACCTGCTCAACCACTATACCTGCGAGCAGATGCGCGCGCACTGGCTGTCGCTCGGCCTATCCGAAAAGCCGGTGAGCTTTAGCCCCAAGGCATACGACACGCGTGTGACCGGCAAGGACAAGGACGGCAACGAGGTACGCGCCTGCGACGACAAGCGCGTTATCGACCCGGCCCTTAAGGAGAGCGCGCTGCTGACCGGCGTGTTCAACCGTCTGGCCCGCAGCTGCTTCTACGGCGTCGCCGTCAAGGAAGGCGACGAGAGCCCCTACCGCAACGGCTGCATCCCCGCCGGTGCCGCTTCTGACACCGTGGTCGAAGCCGCCGAGCAGGCAGCTCTCGCCTTTGAGCAGGCTATGTACAAGTTCGAGACGCACCGCGCGCTTGCCGTGTGCGACGACTACCTGCGCGCCGCCAACAAGCGCTGGAGCGACGCTTCCAAGGCCGCCAACAAGCTCGAGGGTAACGAGGCAAACGCCGCAATGACGCAGGCGCTCGTCGACGCCTTTACCGAGCTGCGCGTGGTGACCGTGCTCATGCACGGCATCGTCCCTGCCGGCTGCGAGCTCATCTGCGAGTACTTCGACATCGACCCGGTCGCCTTCTTTAGCTGGGATAACATCTTCGCCTCCACGGATGAGTTTGTGGAGAGCTTGGGCGAGAAGCCCGGCGAGCACCGCGTAAAGCCGCTGCCCCAGCGCTTCGACTTCTTTAGCAAGCACGAGAGCCAGTACTAAACACTCGACATGTAATGGAATGGGAAGGAAAGACGGATGTCCAAGCCGCGTCGTCGTAAGCAGAAAAAGCAGGTCAAGGCCGAGCTCAAGCTCAGGCAGTTTGCCGCCACCGAGCTTTCCGACCAGCTTGCCGCCCTTCCTTGCGCCGCCGACCTGCCGCGCTTTATGGTCGACACGGTCGCCGGCGCCTATGCGCCCGCCGATGCCGAGCTCATGATCGAGGGCTTCGGCGCCGCGGCCACACGCCCGGTCACGCTGCGCGCCAACACGCTCAAGGCAACCGCCGAGGACATCGCTGCGGCGCTCGATGCCGCCGGCATCGCCCACAACGCTGTCGCCTGGTACCCGGACGCCTTTATCCTGCCCGAGGCCCAGGTTTCCGATCTGTGGGATCTCGACATCTACCGCGACGGCAAAATCTACCTGCAGAGCCTGTCGTCCATGATGCCGCCGCTGGTCCTGGGCGCACAGGCAGGCGAGGACATCCTGGACATGTGCGCAGCCCCCGGTGGCAAGACGACGCAGATCGCCGCCCTCACGCAGGGGCAGGCGCACCTTACCGCCTGCGAGATGAGCATTCCCCGCGCCGAGAAGCTCGAAGCCAACCTCCACCGCCAAGGCGCAAAAAACGTGCCCGTCATGCGCATCGACGCACGCGAGCTCGACGAGTTCTTCCGCTTTGACCGCATCCTGCTCGACGCCCCCTGCACCGGCACGGGCACCGTCATCAGCGGCAACGAGAAAAGCCTGCGCGGCCTGACCGAGCAGCTGCTGAGCAAGTGTGCCCGCTCGCAGCGAGCACTTCTGGACCGCGCCATGGGAGCCCTTAAACCGGGCGGCACGCTCGTCTATTCGACTTGTTCGATCTTGCCGCAGGAAAACGAGGACGCCCTGCAAGAGGCCCTCGACAAGCACATGGATTGCGAGCTTATCCCCCTCGACGGCACGCCGAGCGAAAGTGAAACGCGCCGTGCTCAGGAAGTTGGCGAAGAGCCACGCATCGAGTGCAACGCCCTCACCGAGGCCATCGCCGCCAGCCACGTCTCGTCCGTCGCCAACGGTATGCCCGGCACGCTGACCATTCCGCCTAGCCGCGACTTTGAGGGCTTCTACATTGCCCTGATCCGAAAACGCAGCTAGCGCACGGATCCAAAACTCAACAAGCTATCTCTGTGCGCGTTTGCCCTGCTGGTCGCGATGCTGTTTAAGCATCGTGCGCTCCTTGCGTTCGGCCCTTTTGCCCTTAATGGCCGTGACCACAAAGTAGATGACCGCGGCGGCTACGATTGCGCCCACGCATAGGCCAATCGAGCCCAACATTGCCGAAAATTCCATACCGCGTCACCTCTCTTTTAAACGGGACTTTCAAGATAGCACCCCGATCACCGCCACCACAGCTCCTTCACGTTCGCC
Organism: Collinsella sp. AM12-1; assembly: GCF_003472325.1. NCBI lineage: Bacteria > Bacillati > Actinomycetota > Coriobacteriia > Coriobacteriales > Coriobacteriaceae > Collinsella > Collinsella sp. AM12-1. Next base: position 81,048 of record NZ_QRLS01000009.1, on the reverse strand, counting down.
GCCCTTCGGTCTAACGGAGGACGCGGCGGGGAAAAATCAACTCGTCAAACGGTTTAGCATTCGCAATTCCGGCTGCATCGCGCCGGCCGTCATCACATAGAATCGAGCTTCCATGGATACCCTCAACGATCTAAATGAGCGCGTCGACGCCTTCGTCGGCACCAGCTCTTTCGACACGCCTGCCGCGGCAAACGACCAAGCCCCCATCGATGTGCCCGCCGAGGTTCACGAGGACATTGTCGCCTCGGTCGATTTCTCCGAGGTCGAGCTCGCAGACGAGTTCACCGAACCCCAGGTAGCTGTGACCCCCAACGGACTGCTTCCCATGGAGCCGCTGCCCATCGACGGGCGCCTGCGCAAGGCGGCCCTTCGCATGCCTGACGAGATTGAGGAGGCCAGCGGCTTCACGCTCTTCGGCCGTCGTATCAAATCGCTCATCTACACCACCGACGTCGCGGTCATCCGCAACTCCAACGCCGATGCCGTCTTTGCCGTTTACCCCTTCACGCCGCAGCCCGCCATTACGCAGGCGCTGCTGACCGTCGCCGAGTGCCCGGTCTTCGTAGGCGTGGGCGGTGGCACCACCACCGGCAAGCGCTCCGTTCAGATGGCAGCCGTCTCCGAGATGCAGGGCGCGGCGGGCTGCGTGGTCAACTCCCCCGCCACCGCCGAGATGGTCGAGCACATCACCAACATCGCCGACATCCCCGTCATCGCCACGGTCGTACGTTGCGACGACGATGCTCACGCAAAGGTGCGCGCCGGCGCCAAGATTCTTAACATCGCCGCTGGCAAAAACACGCCGCAGGTCCTGCGTGAACTGCGCGAGCACTATCCCAACCTGCCGCTCATCGCGCCGGGCGGCAAGACGCCCGAGAGCATCCGCGAGACCATCGCTGCCGGCGCCAACGCCATCATCTGGACGCCGCCTTCGGCACAGCAGCTACAGACCGACATGATGCAGCGTTATCGCAAGATGAAGAAAGACGCCACACCTGTCATCTCGCACGACGATGTGCCCATTATCGACCAGGTCTCCGCCGCCGAGGTCAGCCAGGTCGAGAACATGAATCCCGACGTGCCGATTCCCGACGAGGTCATCGAGCGCGTCGCTTCGATCCACGAGCGCGTCGAGGAGCGTCGCGCCAACCGCGGGCTCAAGCCCTCACTGCACGGCTTTTTCTTCCGAGGAAAGAAACGCTAACCCCAACAGCAAGGCCCGCCCCACAAACGTGAGGCGGGCCGTTTTCGTTTGAGCAATCATGCAGCGATGTGATGGGGCAAATTAATCCACGCGCTTGTCGCCCATAAAGAAGAGCGCCACCGTACCAGGTCCGGTATGCGAGCCAATCAGAGTACCGATGTTATTGATCTCAATCTTGCCTTTAAGCTGCGGAACCTGTTCCTCAATCAGCGCCGCAACTGCCTCGGCATCCTCGCGGCACGCCGAGTGCGACATGATGCACTTACCCGAATAATCCGCACCGTCCTGCACGTGTGCCATCATGGTCTTAGCCATCTCGGAAATCGCGCGCTTCTTAGTGCGAATCTTCTCACGTGGCGACAGCTTACCTTCGCAATCGACCGTCATAAGTGGGCAAATCTTAAGCGCCGTGCCGATGATCGCGCTCGCAGCCGAAATGCGACCGCCGCGCAGGTAGCTCGACAGATCGGTCGAGAAGAACCAGTGGTGCAGGTTGAGCTTATGCTCCTCGATCCAAGCGGCCGTCTCGTCGAGTGAAGCCCCGCTATCGCGCACGTCGGCGGCACATTCCGCCAGCAGGCCAAAGCCCGAAGACGCTGCCAGCGAATCGATGACGCGCACCTTGCCGCCCTGGGGATAGCGATCCGCGAGCATCTGCGCCGCAACGCAGGCCGATCCATACGTGCCCGAAATACCCGACGACAACGTCAGGTGCAGCACGTCTTTGCCCTCGGCAACAAGCGGCTCCCAAAACTCTTCGTACTCACCCACGCTCACCTGAGACGTCTTGGGCATGGCGCCCGCGGATATCTGGGCAAAAAACTCGTCCGGCGTAATCGACTGATACAGATCGTCCGTATAGACAACATCGTCGATCTCGTAATGAAAACACACGACGGGGATATTGCGCGATTCAAAGAACTCACGGGTTCGATCGGCGGCAGATTCACAGGTCAGGACAAAATCACTCATATGAGGCTCCTTAAGTATTGCTGCGCAAATTATCGCACAGCAAGCCTAAATACGATACAAATGTCCGCTATTTACCAATGCGAACCATTTGCATCCAATATCTTTATCACGAACATCCCCATCCCCCGCCATGGGCCAACGTGGGCAAAATCACCCGCTTCGTCTCCACTCAACCGCCATATCTACCTCCACTAAATCGATTTAGCAAACCGTTCGGCTAACAATTCGGCCGCCCATCCCCAATCGAAACAAAAGCGGCGCATACTGATAAACGTTTGACACTGTTTATCAGTTTTACCAGCCCTATCGGAAGGTGTTTCATGGTCGCATTCGATCGCAATCCGCAAGACTTCAAGTATCTGCGCCTGCTGTCGAGACAGTTCCCCACCGAACAATCCGCATTTACCGAAATTATCAACCTCTCGGCCATCCTCAACCTACCCAAAGGCACCGAGCATTTTATGAGCGACGTGCATGGCGAGTACGAAGCCTTTATGCACATCCTCAACAACTGCTCGGGCGTCGTGCGCGAACATGTCGACGAGATTTTTGGCGACACGCTTTCCTTTGACGAAAAGGGCGAGCTGTGCACGCTCATCTACTACCCGCGCGAGAAGATCGACCTGGTCCGCAGCCGGCGCGAAGACTCGCCCACCTGGTACAGGACGATGCTTGACCAGCTCATCATGGTCGCCCGCTCGCTTTCGAGCCGCTATACGCGCTCCAAGGTGCGTAAGGCCATCCCACGCGATTACGCCTACATCATCGACGAGCTGCTGCACACGCATCCGGACGAGAACAACTATCGCGTGCGTTATCACGAGCGCATCGTGGAGTCCATTCTGGAGACCGCCAGCGCCGACGACTTTATCGAGTCGCTCGCCTCGCTCATCAAGCGCCTGGCCGTCGACCACCTGCACCTGGTGGGCGACATCTTCGACCGCGGCGGCGGCGCTGCCAAGATTATGGACCGCCTGCTCACCTACCATTCACTCGACATCCAGTGGGGCAACCACGACCTGCTGTGGATGGGCGCTGCGGCCGGTGAGCCCGCCTGCATCGCAACGGTGCTGCGCAACAACCTACGCTACGACAACTACGAGATCCTGGAGAACGACTACGGCATCTCGCTGCGTGAGCTTGTCGCCTTTGCCGATGCCACCTACACCGCCGGTGAGTCCATCACCCCACTGATCAAGGCCATCAACGTCCTGCTCTTTAAGCTCGAGGGCCAGATTATCCAGCGCCATCCCGAGTTCGACATGACCGACCGTCTGTTACTCGACAAGATCGATCACGGCACCGGCACGGTCACGCTCGCCGACGGCAGCGTGTGGCCGCTCACGACCAACGACTTCCCCACCGTCGACCCGGCGGACCCCTATACGCTCACGTCTCAGGAGCAGCACATCATCGACAAGCTCGTGTCCGAGTTTGTCACCGCCGATCACCTGCATCGCCATATCGATTTCCTCTATTCCCACGGCTCGATGTACAAGGTCGCCAACGGCAACCTGCTGTTCCACGGCTGCGTGCCGCTCAACGAAGACGGCACCTTTAGCAGCATGAACTGCCTGGGCACCTGGCACGCTGGCCGCGATTATCTCGATTTTTGCGACCACATCGCCCGCCGCGCCTGGCGCGTGGGCGACCGCGACGCTCTCGACTGGATGTGGTACCTGTGGATTGGCTTTAACTCACCCGCCAGCGGACGCCTGGTGCGTACCTTTGAGCGCGCCTATATCGCCGACAAGAGCACCTGGGTCGAGCCGATGGACCCGTACTTTACGCTTACCAAGTCGCCCTCGGTCTGCGACGACATCATGCGCGAGTTTGGCGTCGCGCCCATGGCATGCTCACCGACCGGTCACATCATCAACGGCCACACGCCCGTTAAAACCACCAAGGGCGAGCAGCCCATCCGCGCCGAGGGCAAGCTGCTGGTCATCGATGGCGGATTCTGCCGCGCTTACCATCCCAAGACGGGCATCGCCGGCTACACGCTTATCTCGAGCTCGCGAGGATGCCGCCTCAAGTCGCACCAGGCCTTTACCACCGTTGCCGAGGCACTCACGCGCAACGTGGACATCGAAAGCGAGACCAACCGCTTTGACGAGGCCGACCGCCGCCGCATGGTGAGCGACACCGATACCGGCGCCAAGATCCGCAGCCAGATCCAGGATCTGCGCCAGCTGCTCGATGCATATAGAAACGGTGCTATCGAGGAGCGCGTCTAGCCCCACCCGCGGGGATTGGCTAAACTTGCTGAGTTTGTCATCCCCGCGGCGCCCCGGCGCCACCATAAGGCAGGTACCATGCAAAAGCTCCTTGCGCAGATCATGAAGTTTGGCGTCGTCGGCGTCATTGCCACGGTCATCGACTTTGGCATTATGAATCTGCTCCACTACGGTCTGGGCCTTAACATCCTAATCGCCAACACCAGCGGCTTTATCATCTCACTCATCTTTAACTACCTCGCAAGCATGAAATACGTGTTTGCGCACAAGGAAGGCATAAGCCGCCGCCGCGAGTTCATTATCTTTGTCGTGCTGTCCGTGATCGGCCTGGCACTCAACGACGGTATCGTGTTGACACTCAACGCCGGCCTGGGACTCGAGGCCAATATCGCCAAGATCTGCGCCACCGCGCTTGTCATGGTCTACAACTTTGTGACCCGAAAGATCTTCCTGGAAGGCGACGAGACCAAGTAACTCGCAACCTTACAGCTTTACAATGCCCACGGATGACGCGCGTCGAGCGCCGTGTTGTTCGCGGGCATTGCTCGTTTACGGGCAAGTTTTCAACGTTTGCGGATTAGCTCTTGAAAATTTGGCGAGTTCGTATAGTTCTTGGCAAGGACCTTACGTTTCCCTTGCAAAAGCTCTAAAGTATCCTCTGCTCGATTCATCAACGCATTGGATGTGATTACGTGCGCAAGGCACTGGCACAACCTCATACCAAGCAGTTCCTCAAGTTCGCTGTCGTGGGTCTTGTCTCCTTTGGCATCGACTGGGGTATGCTCATTGCGCTCGTCGAGCTGTTTCACCTCGACTTCTTGATGAGCACCACGGTTTCGTTCATCACGTCCGTCGTGGTCAACTACTGGCTCAGCATGAAGTACGTGTTCGACCACCGCGAGGGCATGAGCCGCAAGCGCGAGTTCACGATCTTCACCATCCTGTCGGTGATCGGCCTGGGCCTCAACGACCTGTACATGTTTGTGGGCGTCACGTTTTTGAGCATCGGCTACCAGGCCATGAAGGCCATCGCCACGTTCCTCGTCACCTGGTACAACTACTTCTGCCGCCGCTTCTTCCTCGAGGGCGCACGGTCGTAGTCGATTCACTATTTGCTTGAATGTAAAACCGGTTGGAATTCCCGTTCCAACCGGTTTTTTGTTTGCCGAGAGACCCGGCGACCCAGTCCCATTCGCATGAAAAACGGGCGGCCCGGATGTTTGTCCGAACCGCCCGTCTGGCGCACTATGTCGAGGTCCCTAGCCTGTAACGTAATACCAGACCACGTTGTCGCCATTGGAGAGAACGTAGTTACTGCAGGCCGTCATGGGCGTTGTGCCGTTGACGGAGTACATCCAGCCGCTCGTGCCACCGTGCTGTTTCTCGGCCAAACCACCAATCGCGGAGACATACGTGCCGTACGACGAGCCATGTGCGTTAACGGAAAGGCCCAGCGCGCACAGGGCATCATAGACGGTAGCGCCTTCGTTAAAGGTAAAGGTGCCACCAGAAGACACAGGATTGCCCACAGCGCTCGATGTGACCGAAACCGTCACTGTTACGTAGCTGGACTCCTGCGAGCCGCTCTGGCCGCCCGAGGAGGCGTTTCCACCATTAGAGGATGAGGCTCCATCAGACGACTGGCCACCGCCAGACGCATTGGAAGTATCACCGGCTCCCGTATTTTGGGCAGCGGATTTATCGCCAGACTTCTTGCCGTCCTGGTCCTCGGACTTCTTGTTATCCGAGTTCTTGTCCGATTCCTTGTTTGAAGACTCGGAATCGTCCTTGGACTTGGACTCATCAGAATGCTTGGACTCATCTTTTGCGTCATTCGATGACTTGGAATCCTTGGAACTGGCCTCGCCCGAAGTCGTAGTCGAGCCAGACACCTTGGTGTCCTTGGTGACGACGCTCTCCCCCGTCACGGTCTGAATGATCCAGTCGATGGACCAGGCACCGCTCTCGGAAGGATGGACGAAACCCAGCGAGACGACGATCAGAATGGTGCACGCGGCAGTCAGGACGCCGAGGAACGTCTTGCGACGAAGGGCGGACGCCGCCGAAGCGGCGCCCTGTTGCTTTGCATCGTCAAGCTGGATAAACGAGGAATCTGGTTGCTTGGGGTCAGCGTCCTTGGATTTATTGGACACAGCCCTCACCTACCGACGTTTGGTGAACACGAACACGCCGACGATGGCGAGACCGATGACGCCGGCGGCAACGCCAACAATGGCGAGCGGGTTGGTGCCAGCCTCCTGCTCGGAGGCACTAGAGGACTTCTTAGCAGTGGTCGTGGAAGCAGCACCCGTATCGGACTTGGAATCGGACTTCTTGTCGGACTTGCTGTCCTTCTTGTCAGACTTCTTCTCGTCCTTCTTATCGGACCTATCGGTGTCCTTCTTGTCGGACTTGTTGTCCTTGGTCTCGGTCTTGGTCGACACCGTCGTCTTGGTCGTCGGCTTATGACCCGGGGCGATAGCGCCGCCGGCCTGCTGGCCCTTAGAGCCGGAGCCGGAACCCGTGCCAGTGCCAGCGCCAGCGCCGGAACCGTTGCCAGCGCCACCGTTGCCACCATTAGTGCCAGAACCGCCATTGCCGCCAGGGTTAACGGCATTCTTGGTCCACTTGGCATACAGTGTCAGATCGGCCGTCACTGGCGTACTGAAGTCATACGCCTGCGTGCAAGCCTCATCGGTATACCAACCACCGAAAGTGTAGCCATCGCGCGTCGGATCGGCCGGCTTGACCAGCTTGCCGTCGGCCGTAGCAACAAACTTAGTGTCGCAAGCAGACCCGCCGTTGGAATTAAAGGCAACCGTCCAAGACTCAACAGCCCCCAGCTTGAACAGAGTACCCGAATCATTGATGTAGTACAGGTTGCCAGAAGCATCGGCAATGACCGGAGAGTCACAGTACTGGTAATGGCCGGCCGCATCATAGATCTGCGTCGCCTCTGCATCGCCGAGAGTATAGCGATACACGCCACCACCAGCAGAGTAGTTGACGTAATCCTTGCTATCCGCGCTGTTCACGGTGAAGTACACATAGGTCTTGCCGCCCTGAACACTCACCAGCGGAGTAGCAGCAATACCGTTGAGGCCAGCCGGCAGCGCCTTGCCGTCGGCAGCAGCGACCATCGTGGTCTTGTCCGTCTTCAGGTTATAGAGAACCAGAGCAGAGCCCGTAGCCGTCTGTCCGCCGACAATCAGATTGTCACCAGACACCGCAGGGGCGCTCAGATTATTCGTAAGGCCCAGATCAACCGTCTTCTGTTCACTCAGCACGCCCTTTGCCGAAAGCAAAATCACATGGAGCTTTCCGTCGTGCGTCATCTGATAGAAGGTCGAACCATTGGACGGATCGGCAATGCAATCGGCATTTGCGACAGCGCCGAGCTTCATGGCCGAAACGACATCGCCCGTCGTCTTATCAATGCACTTAAGCGTGCCCGCGCTCGTAGGAACAATGGTGTACTTATCCGTCAGCGCAGCGCCAGTCCAATAATAGCCCTCGGAAGGGTCAATGTTCTGCCAAGAGACTTCGCCCGTGGCAATCTTGATACGCTTCAGGGAGCCGTTGCCGTAGGTCGCGTTGTAATTCTCGTCATACGAAATATCGACCGAGCCTACATAGACGTACTCGCCGTCCGAAACGACGGTGCAGGAGCTCTGCGTCAAGTCCGTCAAACCAGGCGTCAGCCACTTGCAGATCAGCTTGTCTGCAGTAATCGCCTGGACCGCACCGCCGTTGAGCGGAACGATGATAAGGCCATTGGTATAGATCGGACGAGAGGTATAGCTCACCTTGGAGGCAAGCGGCGCAGAGGCAACCTTTTTGCCCGTGGACGAATCGATCTTAATGAGCTCGTTCTCGGTCGCGATGTACACAAAACCGTTAGCAATGACAGGCTCGCTGCAGTTGGCATACTGCTGACCAGACTCGGCCTTCCAATCGAAGGCCCACTTAAGACCGGCGGCCTGCGCAGGCGTCTTGGCGTCCGTAACGGACGTACCGTTGCCGCTGTTGCCGTAGCCGGCCCACTCGGCATCCCAATCAGGAGTCGTCGCACTCGGGTCCACGACAATCTTGTCGGGATCGGGCATGGGCGAATCGTCGGTGGTATAGGCAAGCGTAACCTTATCGCCGCTCTTGAGCGTAATCTGGTTGGCGCAGAGTAAGGAGGGCTCTCCATTGATATACAGGTGCCAAGATTTATTGGTCGCAGCATCCCAGGCATACGGCTTGTGATCGAACGGCGAGTTGATGGAATTGAGGAACCAGTACTCACCACTCTGGGAGCCGTTGTACGTAACGCCCTTGGCCTTCAGGACCGTCTCAATAAGGTTCTGGGCAGTAGAGCCTTCGGGCAAAGAAACACTGCTTGCCGAGCCCCAGCAAGTATTGTTGCCGTTGACATCGGGGCCGACAACATCGACAGACCCAAGAACCTGACCGGGGAGGGCATCGGCGTCAGCACCATACATAAAGGTGACGGCGTCGCCCTCTTGGAGCTCGTAGTTGCCGGCACCGACCGTGGCGGACTTGCCATTTACATAGAATTGCCAATAACTGCGGGTCGCAGGATCATACTTATAGGTCTTACCGTCAAGCGGCGAAGTAATGCCGTTGAGGAACCAGCCCCAAGACGATTCGCCAGCATCGAGAGTAAGGCCGGTCTGCTCAAGGAGATCCTTGGCAGTAGAACCCGCCTTGAGACTCGTCTGGCCCGTCGAAGCCCAAACCTGCTGCTTGCCGTCCTTGTCCTTACCGAGGACCTGAACGGAAGCATGGACGGAATCGGACGGCAACTGGTCGCCCCAGCCACCGTAGAACCACGTAACGGTATCGCCAGCATGAATGGTGACATTGTCTGCCGTGTAGTCGCTCGACTTGCCGTTGATGAACAGCTGCCAATAGGTCGAATAATCGAGCGGCTTACCCAGCTCAACGCCGTTGTACTTAAGGCTCAGAATGAAGGAGCCCGCAACAACGGCATCGATGTCATTCGCCTCGAGCGCGACCTTCGTAAGGTCAAGTGCGTTCGAGCCGGACGTCACCACATACTGCGCGTTATCGACCCAAGTCTGAGTCTTGCCCTGGGCATCGCGACCAATGACGGTCACATTTGCGGCAACCTGGTCCTTAACGACAGGGGACGAGCTACCAGCCGTATAGGCAAACTCAATCTTCTGCCCCTGGGTGAGCTTGACGCCGCTCGCGCCAACCGAGGAAGACGCGCCGTCAACAAACAGCTGCCAGTAGGCATAAGTCGCCGGATCGAAGGCAAGCGTGCGGCCATCGCTCGGGGACGTGATGCTTTCGAGGTAAAAACCGTATGCCGTGTTCGGATCGTATTTCGCCTTGAAGCCCACCTTCTGCTGCAGCTTAACGAAGGCGTCCGCAGCCGTCGCGCCCTCGTCGAGCTTGAGTTGCGTAGGTGCCACCCAGGTCTGAGCCTTGCCGTCGGCATCGATGCCGATAATCGAGAACGAGACCTCGACTTGCTTCTTGGCGACATCGCCGGTTTCTGTCGGGTTCTCTGTCTGGACGGCAGTCGCGGCGGCAGATCCTGCTTGGCCAGCGGCTACCGTCGAAGACTGCTCACTCGCGGCAGGGTTCTCCCCCGTCGCCGAGCCTTCGTCGCCAGCTGCCGCCCCTGTTGTGGCGGCACTAGCTGCGGGCGCGCTCCCAGAATCTGAAACCTCGGCGCCGCTCTGCTCGGCGGCACCGCCCGCAAGCGCTGCGTCCTCACTCGGCGTCGCAGCCTGAGCCACAGCCTCGGCAATGCCCTCGGCGCCCTCGGCCCACAGCTGAGCCGGCGTGGTGCCAAAGGCCATCGCGAAGGCCAGGAATGCCACCAGGCCGCGCTTGGCTACGCCGCGCGCAATTGCGCCTCGGCGATGCGAGACGCGCTGGCGCTCGTCCACAAACATATCCATTTGTCCCCCATTGTCTGTACTTGGAGCGTTGCCTTGAGGCTGCCCCACGTCATCGCGCATGTTGCGCTCGAGTTCCCCCATCGGGGTCCTCCTTCCCTCCAGAGCCCTATGCACACCGGCGGCATACGCCGCAGCCGCACGCAAGATGGGAGGCGATCCGACTTAACCTTAACGACTCGGGCGCGCCGTCCGATCTGCGACGCGAACATCCCGAGCCAAGAGGAATTACGGTTACTGGTACAGCCGGGGACTTGCACCCCGATTCTCCCAAACGCGCAGGAAAACCGCGCATTCGTGCGTCTCCGCACCACCATCTAGGCCATCGATTATTACCGTCAAAATGGTATCACGCAAAAGGGCCTCGCACGCAGGCGAAGCCCAAGGTAAAAGCTATTGTTTGCGATAGGAAAATGCGGTGACGGTCGCAGCCTCTAGTGCTTGCCGCCGTGGCTGTTGAGCCAGATATTGCGGCCCAGCATAAGCGCCAGCACCAGCGCGCTCACGTAGCCAAAGAAGCCGATGACCGGAATGCCGAGGACAACCGGCTCGATGCGCGCGTAGTACACCACCGACGAACCGATAAACAGACCGGCGATCACGATAGCCATCGACATGCGGTCGATAATTCCGCCCAGCTGTCGCAGCGCCTTATCGCTGCTCATGATCTGCGTGTTCACCTTAAGCTGGCCGCGCGTGAGCATACGCGAAGCCAAGCCCAAATACTCGGCCGCCTCGAGCGAGCCTTTTGCCGCGCGATAGCTGCTCGCGGCCAGATCGCGTCCCATATCACGCATGCGGGCATAGGTGCTCTTCTCGTTTTTGATGTGCGTCTGGATGATCTGGATCATGTTGACGTTGGGCATGTACTCGGTCAACAGGCCCTCGAGCGTCACCATGCCGCGGGCGAACATCGTCACCACGCTCGGCAGCTCAACGTCATTTTTGCGCGCCAGATTGAGCAGCGAGGTCAAAAACTCGCCGATATCCAGGTCTTTAAGGTCGAGCCCGGCAAAGTCGGCAACGATAAAGTCCAAATCGGACAAAAAGGCCGAATGATCGAGCTCAGCCGAGTCGCCACGCGTCACGGCGAAGCGCATGAGCGAATCCTTGAGCTTGGGCACGTCACCCTCGGCCACGGCGAAAATCATGTCCTTTACGATACCGCGATCGTGGCTCGACATGCGTCCGACCATGCCCAGGTCAATAAAGTAGACGATGCCATCCTTGAGGATGATGTTTCCCGCATGCGGGTCGGCATGGAAAAAGCCATCGTCGAGCACCTGCGTCGAGTAGTCCTCGACGATTGCGGCACCGATCTTTTCCAAGTCATAGCCCTCGGCCACCAAGCGTTCAGGATCGGCGATCGAAATGCCGTCGACGTAGTCCATAACCACCACGTGCTCGGTGCACAGGTCCAGATAGGATTTAGGGCACGTCACGCCATGAACGCTCTTATGGAACTCGTAGAAGTCGTTGAGGTTTTTGGCCTCGGCCAAAAAGTTGGTCTCCTCGCGAAACGAGGTCCACAACTCCTCGACTACACCGTGCAGGTCAACGAATTGATCGGTGTTGACGAACTTGGAAACGATACGCACCACCGAGCGGATGATATCGATGTCCTGTGCCATAACCTGCTGCGCACCGGGGCGCTGCACCTTGACGGCCACGTCCTCGCCCGTCACCAGACGTGCGCGGTGCACCTGCGCAAGCGATGCGCTACCAAGCGGATTGGGGTCGATCGCATCGAACATCTCCCCCAGGCGCAGGCCGTATTCTTCTTCCAGACAACTGAGTACGACCTCGTACGGCACCGGCTCCACGTCGGAGCGCAGACGACGCAGCTCGTCGCAAAAGCGTTGCGGCAGAATCTCGGACCGGTTGGCCAGAATCTGCCCCATCTTGACGAACATGGGGCCGAGTTCCTCGAGCAGGCGGCGCAAACGAACCGGCGTGAGGTTATCCCACACGCGGTACTTTTTGACCAGGCGAACAATCTGTCCGATGCGCTCGCGGCGACCCGCCGGCGTGAGCTGGTATTCCTCGTCCGGCGCCATCGCGTCGGGCTCCTCGGGGACCATATCGACAGCGCGCGGCTTCTTGCGAGCGCCCGAGACGACGGCATCGACCTCATCGACAACCGCCGCCTCGTCACCCAAGGGATCTAGATTGTTGTAATCGGTGGTGGAATCTGCCATCTGCGCTGCTACTCGGCCTCTTCGGTATCCTTCGCATCGTCGGGCTCAACGGACTCGACGGGCACCGAGGTCACGTTGTCCTCGACCGAATCGACGATGTCGCGCACATGGGCCAGGAAGGCCGTGCGCTCGGGGGCGGTCATGACGCGGACGCGGGCCAGGATGAGCTCGTCGAGCACGCGCTGGGCCGCGGTCTCGCCCTGCATGCCCAAGCGCTCGGTCAGATCGGAGATGGTGCCACCGGCCTGCTCGAACATGTCGGACACGCTGCGGGCGATATCGGGGGTGGCGGTGTCCTTGCGGACCTGCTCGCCTTTGGTGTTAAGGTCGTCGAGGACCTTCTTGCCGCCTTCGACAGCAACGGCGGCAGCGCCAAAGCCCACGTTGATGGCGCCGTTAACAAGCTGATCGAGTTTCATAACCATGGTTGTCTCCAATCACAAACAACTGCATTGGCGTTCTTGTACCCAAGATTGAGTGAAAGCGACAAAGCGTTTAAGCGCTATTCGATCGACGGGAAATCCCTATCTCACGTTGTCGTTCATCGCGAAAGAGTTCTTCATGGCGCAGCTCGTGGTGTAGAGCACCTTGCCCAACAGGGCATCGGTCTCCACGCGCGCGAGCTCGGCAAACTCCTCGTTGGCGCGTGCAAGCTCGGCAGGCACCTCGGCCTCGGGCAGCGCGGCTACGGCAGCGTCGACGTCATGGATCTGCTTGTGGCCCATGCCACCGACCTTCTCCTGGTAGTCCTCCACAGCGCGGCCGCACTCATGGAAGCGGACGTCGGCCAGCGCTCCGATCAGGCGGTTGGCCCAGTAGAAGTTTTCGGACGTCACGCGAGCCTGCGTATCGGCATAGTACTCGGGCATGGTCTCGACGTTGGCGTACAGCGGAACCAGCGCGTTAAACGAGTTGGAACCAAAGGCCATCCACTGCACGGCGCGGTAGGCCGGCTGCGCATAGGGGCGCAGCTGCAGCACGGCGAGCTGGCTGTTACGGTTGATGCCGATGGGGCGATAGGCACCGCGCGTGGCGGGCGTGCCCTTGCTGCCGTAGCAGTCGTACTCCGTGCCCTGGTAGTGGCTCGAAAGCACGTACTTGATGTCCTCGATGGTCACCTTGCGCTCGGGCACGCGGCTCCAGGGGATATCGTCGCTCTCGGGCGTGTAGTCGGCCTCGGAACCGTCCCACACATCGCTGGGGTTGAGGCAGCGCTGCATGTACCAGGCGCGCGGCGTGTTGTAGACATGGTCGCTGTCGCTGTGCGAGCCAAAGGCCTCGCGCGGGTTAAAGATCGCAGCCGGGCCGTCGCCATCGACGCCCAGCGTCAGGTCCAGATGCCACTCGGCCATCCAGGCACGCAGGTCGGCGGAGCACATGTGGTCGGCCTGGGCGCCCTCGGCGTCATCCAGGTCAAAGCTGTCGATACCCAGCTGGTTGGGCATGGTCACATAGGCGTCATCGGGCACGCGCTTGGCGATCCAGTGGTGGCCGCCGATGGTCTCGAGCCACCAGATCTCGTCCACGTCGCTAAAGGCGATGCCGTTGTTCTCGTAGGTGCCATAACGCTCGAGCAGGTCACCCAGAATGCGTACGCCGTCGCGGGCGGATTTGGCATATGGCAGCACCAGGGTCACCATGTCCTCCTCGCCCAGACCGCCGGGCTGCGCCGGAACATAGCCGTCCTCGTCCTCGTTGCCCTTGGCGGGCACGTAGTCGACGAGCGGGTCGGCGCCGCGAACGCGCTCGTTGGTGGTGAGCGTCTCGGTTGCGGACATGCCCACATTGAGCTCGTTGAAACCGGCCTCGGCCCAAATGCCATGGCCCGGGACAACGTCGGGGACGCTTGTGTAACGCATGGGATTGTCGGGCAGCTCAACGGTCAGGTGGCTCAGGAAGCTCGTGTAGACACGCGGCTGCTCGTCGGGATGTACTACGCGCATGCGCTTGGGCTCAAATACTCCATTGGACGAGTCCTCATTGCGGGCAACCAGCGTCGAGCCGTCGTAACTCGCGTTCTTACCAACCAAAATCGTTGTGCACGGCATGCGCATCCTCCTTGAGCGAAGAAATCAAACGGCAACAGTGTATCGCTTCGGCACAAAAAGGGCGAAACCGCGACCTCGGCAACCTCTGTGGTCAAAAACGCCTATTTCGATGCGCGCTCCGCCGCCTCAATCACGTGCTTGGCGAGAATCGCGGTGGTCACAGCCCCCACGCCGCCCGGCACGGGAGTAATGGCACCAACAACCGGCTCTGCAGCATCAAAATCAACGTCCCCGACCAGCTTGCCAGCGGCCTCGTCCCAATTAATGCCAACATCGATAATCGTCTGGCCATCGCGAACCGCATCCGCGCCAATCGTGCGCGCGCGTCCAACGGCCGCAACCATAATATCAGCCGCACGGCACTCGGCAGTCAAGTCACGCGTATGCGTATGGCACGTCGTTACCGTGGCATTGCGAGCCGTAAGCATGGCGGCAACGGGACGGCCAATCACCAGCGATCGACCGACGACCGCGACCTTGGCCCCATCCAGCTCAACGTCGTAATGGTCCAGCAACGCCAACACAGCCTCGGCCGTGCAGGGAGCAAAGCCCTCGCCTCGCCCCGAAAGCGTGGTAAGCAGCGAGGCCGGCGTCATGGAGTCAACATCCTTGGCGGGATCGAGTGCCGCGGCAACCGCATCCTCGTCAAGCCCAGCGGGCAACGGACGAAACATCAGGCAGCCATGAACAGCGGGGTCGGCATTGATGTCCTCGATGGCGGCCAACAACTCGTCCTGCAAAACATCGGCGGGAAGCAAAATGCGGCGAGCCTCAATGCCAACCTTTTCGCAGCGCTTGAGGGCGCCGCGCTCGTAGGACAGGTCGTCCTCGCGCTCGCCCACACGCACGATGGCCAGCGTCGGAACAACGCCGCGCTCGCGCAGGGCTGCGCAGCGAGCAGCATGTTCCACGGTCAAAGCGCGAGCAACGGGAGCACCCTTCAGCAGTTCAGCCATGGCTATCCCCTCTTCCTTGCAGCGTCGGAGGCGCGGCGCGCCAGCGCATCGGCGCGCGGCAACCATGTGTCGAGCAACTCATCACACGCCGTCTCGAGCTCCTCAGCACGAGCGCGATCCTTCATAGACGTGGTGTTCGCAAAGAGCGTCAAACTCGCGCCCTGCATAGCGGCACGGCAGAACACGGCGCCGCACGCCACATCGGACAGCAGCTGACGCGAACCCTTATCGGCCATGTCCTCGAGCAGCGCCAGTGCGCGCCCGCAGGCATCCATAATGCGATACGGCGGCATGGCTGCCACATGCAGCGCATCCTGAATCGCGGTCGCTCGAGCCGGATCGTCACGCGGAATACCGTGCGCCGCGGACACCCGCCTGTAGGCACGAACGTCCTCGGAAACCAACTCGACAAGCTCCTGGGCCAGCTCATCAGCCTGGGCAAACGCGCGCGTCAGGTCATCCGCACGATCAGCAAGCGCGGGATTGGTCGCACCGTAGCGGGCAACCATTCCACACAGCGAGGCGCCCAGCGCGCCCACAAAGGCGCTCGCGCTGCCACCGCCGGGAACCGGCTCGCGCGCGGCCAGCGCCTCGGCAAACCCGCGACAGGTCTTGTCCATCATCTCTTGGCTCATACGCATGCACCTTCAAGTCATATAGATCGGTCGGGCGGCAACCGCCGGCCAACCGCATCAAACACGTAATGATGCTAAGTCTAGCCCATAAGCACATAAGCGTCAGCACACCTGGCCATCGCGGATTTCTATGACGAACGATAGGCGTCGGCACCGGCCCTCCCCTCTTTTGCGCCCGCGCATATTGCCACTTAACGGCGCAAATCCGGCACCCAGAATGGGACACATGGCCCACCCTAGCGAGCCGTCCGCGCGTACAGTAAAGGCAGGTAATCCATGGGCGGTTACAGATCGAGGAGGACACGACCATGAAAAAGAAGGCCTTTGCGATTCTCACCCTCTGCATGAGTCTCTTTGCCGCAGTTGCCCTGGTGGGCTGTGGCGGAAGCGGTGGAGCTACCGGCAGCGGTGGCGGTGCGGAAAAGCCAGCCGTGGATATGAGGACCGACTTCATCTGGTTTAAGGTCGAGGTCCCCGAGGGCGTCGAGGTCACCGACGTCGCAGGCGATACCGCCGACAGGGCCCAGTTTAAGTTCACCGAGAGCGAGCACGCCAGCGATCGCTTCATCCCCGTCTTCGATCCTGACAAGAACGCCGACGAGCTGTTCGACTACGAGGCAAAGTGGAATGCCAGCTTTGAGTGGACCGAGAATGACCCCGTCAAGTACAACGGCAAGACTTGGCGCAACGCTTCCTATACACACTCGGGCGGCGTGACGACTGAGTACTTCACCGAAGCAGGCGGCGGCAGCGTCTACGTGCGCATCGACAACGTCGAGGAGCACAAGGATGCCGTCGAAACCATGATGAAGTCTCTGGAATTTGCCGATGATATCGCCAAGGCCAAGACCGAGGCCATGGATGTTAAGCTCGACGATATCGAGATTAAGCGCTAAGCGACTCGCGAGCGCAACGAAAAACACGAGCGCAGCGCCAACAAGCGGCGGTGCCCCAGCGTTTCGTACTAAGGGAGGATCGGCTCGCCGGCCCTCCCTTTCTTATGCCGATAGCCGGCGAACGCGAGGGTGCCGGACGGCAAAACCACCCCCAGCGCGGTAGCAACACAAATAGACAAGCGCCCCAACGCGTCCGCCCGCCGATTAATAGCACCGCGCAGACAATTAAGCCAACACGTTTAGACATCCGGGCAGTATAGTGACCAAAACGAGCGCATAACCGCACCCCGCGAATGGAGGAGTTATGACCGAACACCACGCCATCAGTCGTCGAGCATTTACGCTGGGCCTAGGACTCGCAGCATTGTCGCCATTTGCAAGCCTGCCCGAAACCGCGGCGCTGGGCCTTCCCGTGCGCGCGGCATTTGCAGAAGACACGCCCACACCGGCGGCCACCCTCGACAAGTTCATCATTCGCCTTCGCCCCGCGGGCTATTTTCGCACCGCGAGCGTCAACCAAGACGGCAACGTTCGCGGCAACGTCTGCCACCTGTTTAATGACGGCACGTCCAGCAAACTCATCCTTGAACACGTAGTGACCGATGCAGATAATACAAATTGGTATGCCATCCGCACCTTACTCAATTTCGAAGAGCATAAAAAGACGGGCTACAGCATTTGGTCGGTCGACGGCGACTCGGACAAAGATGGAAAGGTCATCCACGTATGGAGTGGCGAGTATGACGACAAGCCCAGCCGCGCTTTTGCGTTTAAACGCCAGTCAAACGGAACCTATATCATCCGAGACCGCACGGTCGAGAAAGAAACCGAGAAAAAAGACATTAAGTACCTGGCAATAGAATCGGACGGCAAAGACCAGGACAACAATAAGATCTGCCATAAGAGTAAGAGCATTCCGTGGGAGCTCGAACTTATCGGTTACGATATGAAAAAGAACGATGCCACGGTTAGCAGCCTCGACTGGATCACGTACAGCAGCTACGTCGACGGGCCCTGTTGGATGAAATACGTCGACAACAGCAAGTTCCTCGACGAACTGAGCATCCCGGGCACGCACGATTCGGGCACCTGCAGCGTGGACAATGACACCGAGCCCCAATCCTCCCAAGCAAAATGCCAGCAGGATTACATCCCCACGCAGTTGCTCGAAGGCATTCGCTACTTTGATATCCGACTTGGAAAGAACGACGAGAACGGCGACCCCGGCATCGACCACGGAGCTTGTTACCTGCTCAAAAAAGACGGGAACTTTATGCATCTCTCCGATGTCATCGGGTACTTCAATACGTTTTTGAGCGAAAACCCGACAGAAGCGCTCATCATGCTCGTGTCGCGGGGCAATGGCGAGGCTACCAACGAAAGCCTCACGACGGCCTTTGGCAAGGTTTTGGATGAGAACCCCGACCTGTTCTACACATCGAGTCGCATCCCCACGCTGGGCGAGGTGCGCGGAAAGATCGTCCTGCTGCGTCGGTTTGGGCTCGCCGGCAACAGCGTAAGCAGCCACACATGGGGCCTCGACCTCACCCAATGGGACGACAAAATCGCAGCACACACCGACAGCACCTCCATGTGTCTCGTTCGAGACGAGCGGGGCTTTGAAGCCGTGGGGAAAACGGGTGACGAAGAGCCCTATTGCACCAAGGTATACGCCCAGGACCATTACGAATGCACAGGAACCGACAAAATCGGCTGGGTCGATATGGCGCTGCAGGAGACAACCAAGCTCGCCCGCATCATGGTGGACGTCGAGGACAATGACGGGGCCAAGGTAAAGGTCCTGGAGCACAGCTGGTGTATCAACTACACCAGCTGCACGAACTACAAGCAAGGAAGCAATCCTTTTACCGCAGCACGAGTGGTCAACGAGCATCTATACAAGAGCCAGTATATAAACAGCACCGGAAATGAGAGCACAAAGGAGGACTGCCTCAAGCACATTGGCATCATTGCGTCCGACTTTGTTGATGCGGCACTGGCCCGAAGCATCTACCAGCGCAATTACGATGCGAAGCACAAGCGGACCGTTTCGTACTACCTCCCGACCCGTATGCGCATGACATACGGCGACTCGTTGAGCGATGCCTCACTCCGGGATGGAAAGACCGTTGGCGAGGGTCGTTTCCGCCTTGTCGACAGCAGTAACGTACTCAACGTGGCAGCTTCGGGCAACACGTTTGCTATCGAATACGTGGATGTCGACGCCCTGGGCAACGAGACCGTTACGGAACTGCAGGGTTCCGTGCCCATCGATATCGACCCGCGCGCATTGACGCCCCACTTTGAAGGGCTCGAGGGCCTTAAGGCCGGCGAGGACGTGCGCGCAAAGATCGCGGCGCCGCTCGACGGCAAGCTCGAAGGCGATGCCTGCACCGCCCAGCTCGAGTTTATGCACGATGCAAACGGCGCTCCGGGCACGGCAATGGCCGAGGATGAGGCATTTGCCGCGGGGACGTATTGGGTGCGTGCGAAAGGCCTGTTGGGCGACGCGGCGCAAAACTACACGCTCGCCACCGACGGAGCCGCAAGCTTTACTGTGACGACTTCGGGCAACGCGGACGGTGCAGGCAACACCGGCACCGGCACCAACGCGGGCAGCGCCAACAAGAACGGCAAGGGCAACAAGAGCAAGGAATCGGGCGAGAAGCTCGCCGGCACGGGCGACGGCTCTGGCATCGTCGCCGGGCTCGCCGCTGCCGCCGTGGCGACAACGGTCGCCGGCGCGGCAATGCTTGCCAACGATCGCGAAGACAGCGAAGGCGCTAGCGAATAGGCAAGCCGACCCTTTTGGACACATCGACCCGACGAGGGGCGCAGGACACCGTTCTGTGCCCCCAATTTTTACCTTGGCCCGAACGCCGCCATAGGCTACATCACCATATTCAGCACGTTAACAAACTCCTGGGCCTTCGCACGGCTGCTCAGGCTAAAGACGCAAGCAGTCAACAGCCTGTTACGCAGAAAAACATCGCGGCCTTTGATTCTATTGACGCCCGTGATGTCCTTAAGGTAGACAATCTCGGTGTGCTTGCCGCCGAAAGCGCCCTTCTTGAGCACCTCGATACGGTTAGGGTAGATCTTGACGTCTTTAAACCTACCCGAACCCTTGTCCTGAAACAGCAAGGTGTTGTTGTCCATGCGTGTCACTCCCATGGGGTTCGCTAAAACTGCCTCTATGGTCACATTTTAGTCACTTCGGGAATCCCGCACGAAGGCGCTAGGTGACATGGGAATTCGAGTCTTTGATTCGGACGGCGTCGTCGACGCTGTGCCATGTGGCTCGCTGGGCGGAGGTGGGACGTTCGGCTCCGACCTAAACGACGCCGTCGAAAGCGCCGCTGATTTTCTCGCATGTATGGTCGACGATCACCTTATGGGTGGCGTCGACCTGCCTGCGCCGGACTTTGGCCACGAGCCGCAGCACGGTGGCAAAATTATCGCCGTGGCCGTCAGTTGCGAACTCAACGATACCCCCGCCGTCACCGCAGCGGATGCCGCGCGCATGCTTGGCGTTAGCTCGGCAAGAGTATCGCAACTGATAAATGCTGAACTGTTGGATTCATGGAAGGATGGCACCAAGCGAATGGTGTCCAAAGCTTCCATCGAGGCACGACTCGCCGACGCACCAAAGGCGGGACGCCCCAAAGAGGTCCCTATTGCTGTATAAGGCGAGGCTACTGCGCACTTTTATTCCACACGATGTTTTCAGCCTGGTATAAACAAGTTCAATACCAGAATGCAAATCCAACCATCGTGTCTAACTACGAAAGGATTTTCGCCTTTTCTGCAGCAAACTCTTCCTCGGTAAGTACTCCACTATCACGCAGCGCTGCAAGTCTCTCGGGCCTTGCAACTACATCACCACTATCCACCAGCGTCTCAATAGTCTGTGAAACCTGCGGATACTGCTCGAGCTCCTTCGATAGGGCATCGACTATCTCGGCAATATTCTTTGCATTTTTGCCCCCGTTTAGTACGTTTGTCCTGACCTTAGATGACGAGTTGACAGTAACGCCAGATCCACCTTCAACTGGAACAACCGAAATACTGACATTTTCACCCCAGGACCAAAGGCTCATACCAATCTCGGCTGCAACTGTTCTTGTTGTGGGCGATGCGCTATCAACTTTTACTTTAGGTAGCTTTTCCATAGCTGCCTTCAAGGCATTAAACGTGTCGTCAGGAGAATACGGTATCTGAATCTGAAGCTGCTGATCGGCAAAACCCATAATCCGACCTCCGCTTTTGCAAGATTAAGGCTATCGGCAATGTTAGCACGTTCCCAGCACTTTTAAATTCATCTAATGACCTTGTGATGCAGCCCGACACCCCGGCACTACTCCCTACTTCCCAAATAGCGCACCCAGAAGACCACGGCGCTTGGGCTTCTCTTCTCGGTAGGAACCCTCGACGGCGGCTGTAACCTGGCGCGGTTGCTCGCCGCCTCCACGGCGCACGATCTGATATAGGAAGGGTGATTTAACGTATTTGACCTCGATGGGCGTGGCATGCACAGTGCTTTCACCGGACAGATGCAGGCTCGGGTTGAGTGGCGCCACCACATGCGTCTCGCGCTTGTCGCTAAACACCACCGCGGCCGCGCGGCCCGTCTGGCCGTTTACGGCAATGCGCACCTGCTCGCCATCGCGGCTGTCTGTCGCCGGACGATCGACAAAGTAGACCGGCACCATCAGCAAACCATCCTTGTGCTTGCGGGCCTTGCGCGCCCAGGTGCGGATGCTCTTTTTATTGAGCCCCAGCACCGCCTCGGCATCGTTGCCGGCAATGTCGAGCGCCAGCTTATCAATGACCACCTGGTCCTTGGTAGATGCATCGACGGAGACAACGCGGAAGTCACCTTCCTGCATGGCCGGGTCAAACGGCCCAACCTTGGCAAAGTCCCACGGCTCCAAAATCCCCATAAGGCGAACGTCCAGGTAGTTTGCCCTGGAATACGCCCAGTCGAGCACCTCGTAGTACACCAGGGTCTCCTTGCTCAGCCCCTTGCCCGGGAAGGACGCCATCATGCGTAGATCCGCGAGCGCCATGGGGAAGTAGAAGAGCATCATGTCATTTTGAATCGCGTCTTCCACGTCGTGCCCGGCAAAGGCGTCGGGGTACTGGCGCACCAGCTGCAGCGCGTTGGCACGTGCCTGCTGCGGCGAGATTTCGCAGGGAATACCCTGCTCAGGTACATACTCCGCACCAACGCCCATAGTCAGGCGCTTGCTAAAGGTACCGGGTTTGAGCAGGTCGGCAACGCCGATCGTATTACCGCAGGACGGGCACTCAAACACGCGCTGGGTCGATGACCCCTCAAAGGACGCACCGCAGAAGGGGCAGGGAATGCTCACGTGCGCTGCCTCTTGGAACTCTTGAGCCGTGCCGCGGTCCTCCCACAGCAGATGCTCCAGAACCGACTGGTTGCGCCAGTACGAATTGAAGAAATACCAGTCCGGGTCCTCCGGGCGCTCGAGCTGCGACACATAGGTGAGCTTAAGCAGTCCATCGACAACCGTCAGTGGCGTATGGCGAATGCCCAGGGCGCTCTTGGGCTCCCCCGCATCGGCCTGCCACGGAACGACCGTGCCGCAATAGGCGCACTCAAAGCTGCGTTTAGCCTGGTGTGAGTACATAGGGCCGCCGCAGTTTTGGCATTTAATGGCAAACATCTCGTCCATGGATACGTCCTCCTTTGCGCAGGGGCTGTCGACATTAAGTATGTCGGGCGGGCAGGCACATGCCCATACCCATGTGGCCCAAAATGGAGCACCCGGTCGGACAAGAAGCCCCACTCGTTAGCACCAGCAGACCATTGCTGCATTTTCTGAGCATCGGCGCACGGTGCGCCCATGCGAGCTACACTATCCCCTTAACCATGATTGTGAGGACGATTGCCATGCTATTTGTAAATCGGCTGGTACATACGCTTGTTCCCGGCAGTGAGGACGAGCCGGTCGATACAACTTGTCGCACCAACGCGGGCTTTGCCGCAAGCCTTATCTGCATTGGCCTCAACATTGCCCTGTGCCTAGCCAAGGGCATCGCGGGCCTGCTCGCCGGCTCCGTCTCGCTCATCGCCGACGCCTTCAACAACCTCTCCGACGCCTCGAGCAACATCGTGAGCCTGCTCGGATTCCGCCTTGCCAGCCGCCCGGCAGACGAAGGCCACCCCTATGGCCACGGCCGCTACGAATACCTCGCCGGCCTGTTTGTCGCCGTCCTCGTTTGTGCCGTCGGCATCAACCTGGTGCTCGAGTCCGTTACCAAGATCATCAAGCCCTCCCCCACCGCCTACACGCTCGTTTCCCTTGCGGCACTGGCTGCGTCCATGCTCGTTAAGCTCTGGATGGCCGCGTTTAACCGCACGCTGGGCGACCGCATCGACTCGGAGACGCTCATCGCCACGGCGCAGGACTCCAAAAACGATGTCATCACCTCGGGCTCGGTCTTAGCAGCGGCGCTTATTTCGCAAACGACCGGCTTTGACCTCGACGGCTGGGCGGGCCTGGGCGTGGGCGTCTTCATTTGCATCAGCGGCATGGGCCTGGTGCGCGACGCCATCAGCCCGCTGCTGGGGCAAGCGCCCGACCCCAAGCTCGTCCAGGAAATCCGCGACAGGATCATGTCGTACCCCCAGGTCCTGGGCACGCACGACCTCATGGTACACGACTACGGCCCCGGCCGTCAGTTTGCCAGCGCACACGTGGAAATGCCCGGCGAGGGTGATGCCTTTGAGCACCACGAGATTCTGGACACCATCGAGCACGATATCAAACGCCAGATGGGCATTGGCATTACGCTGCACTGCGACCCCATCGCAACAACCGGTGATGACCTGCGCGGCTGGGTCAAGCGCGGCGTAGCGCAGATCGACCCCGCGCTTTCCATCCACGACCTGCACGAGCACGACGGGTTCGTTTCGTTTGACCTGGTGCGTCCCGACGACTTTGACATATCCGACGAGGAGCTGTTGGAGCTCGTCACGCGCATCGTGCACGAGCGCCGACCCAATGCCTCATGCGTCGTTACGTTTGACTCGGGCTTTAGCTCGCCCGACCGTCCGGCCGAGCAGCTGTAGCCCGCTTAACAGCTAGTTTCCCTGCGCGCCCGAGATGCCGTTTTGCAGTGCATTCCAGGCACCCGTCGCCATGTCGCCCAAGTTCTGCGCGGTGTCGCCCAGGTTTTGTGCCGTATCGCCCAGCTCTTGCGCCTTGTCTCCCAACTCCTGTGCCTTGTTGCTCAAGTCCTCCAGCGTATTGGAACTCGAGCTGTCGGTACCGCTTTGGCCGTCGGGCGAGTTGCCCGAGCTATTCTTGTGCGTGAGTTGAATTTCGAGGTTGCCGCTGTCGTTATAGTAAGCAGAAGTAACGACCCAGTTGGCATCGATGACGGGCGTTGAGCCATCATCAGTCAGGACCACGGCATTCGAAAGATTGGCGCCGCGCGACTTGAGAAGTTTCTTGGCGTTGGACCAGTACTGCCCCGGGATATCGCTCAGATCGACGGTGCTAGACGAGGCGGACTCGGTTTGCTCGGCAGCGGTATCAGCCGTTGAACTCCCTCGCTTGTTGAGCATGCCCGACACAATGGCAAACACAACCGACAGCGCAAAGAAGATCGCCAGCACGATGAGGATCTTCTTGATCACGCTCGACGAACGCGACGGCTTCTTCTCCTCGTCCTCGCCATATTGCGGAATCGACTTGGGGTACTCGCGATACGGCTCGCGCGACTCGTAGCGAGACTGCGCCGTGCGAGGCATATACGTCGTCTGCTGAGGCTGCGGAATGGGATTTTGCGGCAGGTCATCATAGGGATTCGGCGTCGAGGCGGCATAAGAATCCTGCGGCGCGTAATCAAACGGGTCCGGAGCTGCGTTGCCATAGGGGCCTTGCGAAGATACGGCATAAGAATCCCGCGCTGTGTCGCCATAGCCCATAACCCGGGTTGGCTCGGCAGAAGGCTGCGTCGCGGCGGGGTCGGTATAACCGGGGTTGGGAACAACGCGGGTCGCATCGGCGCTATCGCCAGCCTGCGCGGAACCGTAGCCGCCCATCACGGTTGTCTTGTCCTGATCCATGCAACGATTCCTTTCCGTCGCCCGTAAGCATCAAGTTATCCATGCATTCTACCCGCGCAAAAGCCCGTGACGGACAGAGCCCGTCCATATCTACAAGACAAGCGCGGCTAGAAAACAAAAGCCCCGCCGGGCCTTGTGGGCACGGCGGGGCGGACAAGCAGCTATGGGCAGCAGGCTTAGAACAGGCCGGTAATGTTGCCGTCGTTGTCGACGTCGATGTTTTCGGCCGCGGGAACCTTGGGCAGACCCGGCATGGTCAGAACGCTGCCAGTCAACGCAACCACAAAGTGGGCACCGGCGGAAACCTTGAGCTCGCGCACGGTGATGCGGAAGCCCTCGGGAGCGCCCAGCGCCTTGGCGTTGTCGCTAAAGCTGTACTGCGTCTTGGCGACGCACACCGGCAGGTTGCCAAAGCCGTTCTCGCGCAGCTCGGCGAGCTGACGCTTGGCAGCCGGAGTAAAGTCGACACCATCGGCGCGGTAAACCTTGGTGGCGACGGCCTCGAGGGCATCGGCCACATCGGCGCCGTCCTCGTAGGCAAACTTGAGCTCGCTCGGCTGCTCAATCAGGCGCATGACCTCATCGGCCAGGTCGAGCGCGCCCTCGCCGCCCTTGGCCCAGACCTCGGAAAGCTTAACGTTGACGCCGAGCTGCTGGCACTCGGACTCGATGAGCGCAAGCTCGGCCTCGGTGTCCGTCGGGAAGCGGTTGATGGCGACCACGCAGGGAAGACCATAGACGTTCTGGATATTGTCAACATGGCGCAGCAGGTTAGGCATGCCGGCCTTGAGGGCATCGAGGTTCTCGTCGTTGAGGTCGGCCTTGGCAACGCCGCCGTTGTACTTAAGCGCACGGGCGGTGGCGACAATCACGACGGCGCTGGGACGAACGCCCGTCATGCGGCACTTGATGTCGAGGAACTTCTCAGCACCCAGATCGGCGCCAAAGCCTGCCTCGGTAATGGCGACATCGCCAAAGCGCATAGCCATGCGCGTGGCCATGATGGAGTTGCAGCCGTGGGCGATATTGGCGAAGGGGCCGCCGTGGACAAACGCGGGCGTACCCTCGAGCGTCTGCACCAGGTTGGGCTTGAGCGCATCCTTAAGCAGCGCAGCCATGGCGCCCTGAGCCTTGAGGTCGCGGGCGCGGACGGGCTCGCCGGCAAAGCTGTAGCCGACGACGATCTCGCCCAGGCGCTCCTTGAGGTCGTTGATGCTCGTGGACAAGCACAAGATCGCCATGACCTCGGAAGCAACAGTAATGTCGAAGCCATCCTCGCGCGGCACGCCCTGGGCCTTGCCGCCAATGCCGTCGATAACGTGGCGCAGCTGACGGTCGTTCATGTCGACGACGCGCTTCCAGGTGATGCGCTTAACATCGATACCGAGCTGGTTGCCCTGCTGAATATGGTTGTCGAGCATAGCGGCCAGCAGATTATTGGCGGCACCGATAGCGTGGAAGTCGCCGGTAAAGTGCAGGTTGATATCCTCCATGGGGATGACCTGGGCCCAACCGCCACCGGCGGCGCCGCCCTTGACGCCAAAAACGGGGCCGAGCGAAGGCTCGCGCAGGGCCACGGCGCTCTTGACGCCGCGACGGCGCAGGCCATCGGCCAGACCGATGGTCGTGGTGGTCTTGCCCTCGCCGGCGGGCGTGGGGTTGACGGCGGTCACGAGGACGAGCTTGGCCTGGTGGTCAGTCGGCTCGTTGAGCAGTGAATAGTCGACCTTAGCCTTGTCGAAGCCGTACGGAATCAGGTGCTTTACGTCGACGCCGGCGTTCTTAGCCACCTCGGTAATAGGCAGCGGCGTGACGGAACGTGCGATTTCGATGTCAGTAGGCATGGGCGGTCCTTTCGTTACCGGATGAGAAAAAGACCAATTCAGCATAGCACGGGCGCGCAATAGTAAAACACCCGTAACCGATGAATGGCGATATGTTTACCCGATGCCCAGCGATAGCCTACAGACCAGCCAAAACAAACCCGCCTCTAAACGGCTGGCTCGATGCCCAAGTGCTCAAAGGTGCGAAGCGTTGCCTGGCGGCCCTGGGGCGTGCGAATCATCAAGCCGCACTGCAGCAGGTAGGGCTCATAGACATCCTCGAGCGTACCCGGGTCCTCGCCCACCGCGCTGGCAAGGGTCGTCAGGCCCACGGCACGGCCGGAGAACGTCTTGGCAAGCGTCTCCAAGATACGAATGTCCATCCAGTCCAGACCAAGTTCATCAATCTCGAAGAACTCGAGTGCCTGACGGCAGATATCGAGCTCGATGGGGCCGTCGCCGCGCACCTGCGCATAGTCGCGCACACGCTTGAGCAGACGGTTGGCGAGACGCGGCGTACCACGCGAACGCGAGCCGATCTCGAGCGCGCTCGGATGGTCGATCGTCACGCCCAGAATGGTCGCCGAGCGCGTCACGATCTGGGCAAGCTCCTCGACCGTGTAGTAGTCCAGGCGATACGAAATGCCAAAGCGGTCGCGCAGCGGGCCGGTCAGCATACCCGAGCGGGTCGTTGCCGCCACCAGCGTAAACTTGGGGATATCCAGGCGAATCGAACGTGCGGCCGGGCCTTTGCCGATCACGATATCGAGCGCAAAGTCCTCCATCGCGGGATACAGGACTTCCTCGACCGAACGGTTAAGACGATGGATCTCGTCGATAAACAGCACGTCACCCGGCTGCAGGTTGGTAAGGATAGCCGCCAGGTCACCGGTACGCGCAATGGCCGGACCACTCGTCGTCTTGATCTGAGCGCCCAGCTCGTTGGCGATAACCGTAGCCAGCGTGGTCTTGCCTAGACCCGGAGGGCCCGAGAAGATCACGTGGTCGAGCGTCTCGCCACGACTCTGCGCCGCCTCGATGAGCACGCGCAGGCTCTGCTTGATATGCTCCTGACCGCAGTAGTCGTCCAGGCGCTGGGGACGCAGGGTACGGTCGACATCGAGGTCTTCGGGCGTCAACTCCGAGCCCACCATGCGCTCACCGTGCGCCATGGATGCCGCCGGCGAGCTGCCGGGCGTCGCCCACAGGTCCTGAGAGTCATCGGCTTCCCACATCACGCATCCATTCCGAGTCGCTTAAGCGCCGCGCCGAGCAGGTCCTCGACACGCATATCCTGCCCATCATACCCGCTCAGGGCAACCTCGGTCTCTTGCGGACTAAAGCCCATGGAAAGGAGCGCCGCACGGGCGTCATCGATCGCCGAGGGAGCGGCGGCGGGAACCGGCATCGCAACCTGACCGGGAATTACGCCGACCGGAACAAAGCCCTTGTCCTTGGCAAAGGTACTCTTGAGCTCCAGGATGAGGCGCTGGGCGGTCTTTTTGCCCACACCGGGCACCTTAGCCATGCCTTTGTCGTCCTCGGCCATCACCAGAGAATACAGCTGGCCCACGGTATAGGTGGAGAGCACGGCAAGCGCCAGGCGCGGACCGACACCCGACACGGACACGAGCCGATCGAACATCGTGCGCTCGTCCTTGGAAGCAAAGCCAAAGAGCGTCATGGCGTCCTCGCGCACCTGCATACGGGTATAGAGGCGAACCTCACCGCCGGGCGTCGGCAACGTGGCCGCAGTGCTGCCCGAGATGCCGAGCTCAAAGCCAACGCCCGACACATCGACGACAGCAGAGCTCATCGTGGCCTCGACAAGCGTTCCGTGGAGCTGGGAGATCATCAGTATCCGGTTCCTCTCTGTTGATAGAACTCGCCGCCGGTAAGCGCCCGGGTGCGGCTGAGGTTAACGTGGCAGATGGCGCAGGCCAGGGCATCGGCGGCATGGTCGGGATGCGGGTCGTGATCGAGCTGCGTGAGCGTACGAACCATATACGCGACCTGCCGTTTGTCCGCAGCGCCGGTGCCCACAACAGCCTGCTTAATCTGCATAGGCGTATACTCGCCAATCTCGAGCGCGCATTCCGAAAGCGCCACGAGCGCGGCGCCACGGGCATGCGCCGTAGGGATGGCCGAGCGAACGTTGGCGCCAAAGTAAATGCTCTCGATAGCAGCGGTATCGGGTCGATAGCGCTCCACGACACCCTTGAGGTCGCGGGCGATATGCGACAGGCGCACCGCGAGCGGACTGCCTGCGCTGGTCTCGATGCAGCCATAGGCACGGCAGCGAACCTCGCCACGCCGCTCCTCGATAATCCCCCAACCCGTATGAGCCAAACCGGGGTCGATGCCCAAAATAACCAAGCCAACCTCCCCTCGTCTTTTACCAAGCGCAAGGCAAGGCCCCGCGCACTACTCACGAACGTCTGTTCTAGAATAACACAACGGGGTCAAGATGCTTAGTTGAAGTATCGGGGTTGAGAGCGAATCCCATCCCCAGTTTAGTTCTGCGAGAAGAATGGGAACTGTCGGGGATCAACCGGCGGATGCGGCATCGGGCCACCCTGGGGCCCACCCTGCGGGCCACCCTGGCCGCCCATCATCTTATCGATGGCGTCCTGAACCTCGCCCTCGAACTTTTTCATTCCCTCGTGTAAACGACGCTGACCGTCTTCAGAGCGCAACTCCTCCATTTGTTCGGGCGAAATACCCAGTAGCTCGCCCAGCACGCCCATCATCTCGTTTCGCACGCGCTCACTCGTATCCTCGTCAGCAAAACGGCGCACCTCGGCGCGCGCCAGCGAATCGACCGTCATACGCTCCTTGCCGTTAAGCCCCAGGTCGGACCACGCGAGCATGTACGGCCAGGAGCGCTCGGCAAACGAACGGGACGAAACGATCGGCGCCGTCGGCAACATGCGGCGGGCAGCCTCACCCTGTCGAACGAGCATCAGCAGCAGCGAGCAGGCCTCAGGCTTGGCAGCGGCCATCGGGATGTCGTCAAAGGGACGGTTGCGGTCCACGTGCGACTCGAGCGCACCATCGACCTCGCCCGGCTCAAGCCCGCCAAGCAGCTGCGCCGCGCGATCGAGCATATCAACCGGGCCGGCGAGCGTCGCGAGCGCCTGCGACAGCACGCGATCCATGCAATCCTCTACCGCGTTGAGCGTCACGAGCTCTTGGGGCACCACGGCAGACGCGCGGTTGCGCACACGCGCCACAAACTCAAGCGTCGACAGGTACACATCGCCAAAGGGCGCGTAATCGCCCTGGTAGCCGCCGCAAAGCGCCGGCGCCGCCAGCGCGTACTCGGTTTTGGACAGCGGACTCAACGCCATCGCACCCAGCTCGAGCGCCGTATCCTCCAGCATGAGGCCCAGCGTGCGAGAGCGCAGGCGCTCGGCGTCGCCCGCCGACACATCGCGGTCGAGCACGCGCGCGGCATCCGGCGCATCGCGCTCAACCGTGCGAATATGCAGGCGCTCGGCAATGGCGCGAACGGCGGCACAGCGAGCAGCCTCGGCCTCCTCCTGCGCCGGCGTAAAGATGCGGTTGCGCCCCAGCACCAGGCCAATCACATTACGTGGGCCCAGAGCGTCGACGGCCAGCGCCGCCAGCAGGGACGACGGCAAGTCGCCCTCGAGTGCCACCACGGCGCGCGACGCACCGTGGGCCCGGGCGTTGTCGCGCACGGCGAGCACCAGCGCCTGCCACAGCCACTCCTCGGAACGGAACTCGGGCAGTTCGTGATCTTCCAGGGCATCGAGCATCACGCCGCGCTGAATCTCCTGAACCAGCAGGCTCTCCTCAAAACACGGCGCTTGGGCCACCACGCGACCGCAGTCGTCGAGCACAAACGAACCGCCGGTATACACCGACTCGTCATAGGCACCGACCGGCGCCATACAGGCAAACCACACGCTGCGCTTGGATGCGATCTTGCGGTAGGCGCCGCTGCGAACGGCGGCAATGGCGGCAGTCTCGCGGTCGGTCATGTCAAACGCATTGAATTGGAAATACGCAATGAGGTCAACACCGGTCGGCAACATCTCGAGTTCGCGGTCCAAGTCAAAAATCACGGCGATGCGCACGCCGTCCACGTCGAACACCGGCGGCGCCCAACGCGTGTCGTTGTTCTCGCCACGCTGCAGGGCAATGCTCGAACGCGCCGGCACCACATGACCGTCCTTGAGCATCATGTAGTCGAGCAGCGGCTGACCCTCAAACGAAACCGCCGCGGGCACGATGCAGATCATGTCAAGCTCCTGGATGCGCTCGGCGACACCAGTCAAGCCGGCAAGCATGTCGTGCTCAAAGTCGGCAGCGCCCACCAGGCCACCGGGCATGGCGCCCATAAAGAGCGGAGCCGGAACGCACAGCACGCGCGCCCCGCGCTCGTGGGCCAGACGAGCCTGGTCCTCGATGCGGCCGCAAATGCCCTCAATATCACCCAGGCGCATATCGATCTGTGCAAGCGCGAGCTTCATGGCTCAGCCCTTTCCGTCGTAAACCATCGAAATCGTAGTAAAAGCGCCGGCCGCATGATGCAGTCGGCGCTCGCATGTGCATATGCTAGCTATGATACCCCGAGCGGGGGCGCGCTCCTAGAACGTCGCGGACCACAGCCCGTGCAGGTTGCAGTAGGCATAGACGGTACCGGTCTTGGAACCGCCGGCAAAAAACGTCGCGGGCTTCATGCCGGGCTCAAGGTAATGGACCTCTAAGCGGCCCTCGGCCTCAAGGGCGATCCACTCGATATAGTGCTCGGGCAGGCTGGGGTGCTCGACCGAGCCAACGCGTGCGCGAATCACGTGACCGTCGCGCTCGGTCTCGACAACAGGCACGTGCTTCTCGTGCGCCGCGTCCTCAGTGTTTGCGGTCAGTTCCGTGCAACCGGCAGGGGTTGCAACGTCGTTGCCAAGGGCGGCAATGAGCTTACCGTCGGGGTCCTTAAAGAATTTCGCCATGATGTTCTCCTTTGCTGACGTGCCAATGTTCTTGATGGTTCTTATGCCCAAAGGCAGACAAACCATCCACGGCATTGCAAACGAACACATAACGGGCGGGGACGATGGGGCAGCGTGCGCTATCCGCCCTGGCGGCCCCACCCGAGCGGGTTAGCGCCCGTCGCCGCCCAGCAGCGCCAGAACATCTTCGCGGGTAAACAGCGCCGACGAGATGCCGTCGCCGCCGAGCACGCTGTTGACCAGGTCGCGCTTGGACTCCTGCATCTGCATAATGCGCTCCTCGATCGTGTCCTTGGCGATGAGCTTGTACACGGTCACGGTATGTTGCTGGCCAATACGGTGCGCGCGGTCGGTCGCCTGGTCCTGCGCTGCCACGTTCCACCACGGGTCGTAGTGGATGACCACGTCGGCCGCCGTCAGGTTAAGGCCCACGCCGCCCGCCTTGAGCGAAATCAAAAAGACCGGAACCTCGCCCGCTTGGAACTGCGCGACCATCTTGGCGCGGCTCTCCTTAGACGAAGCGCCCGTGAGCTTAAGGAAGGCGATGTCCTCCTTGGCCAAGCGCTTACCGATGATATCGAGCATACCCGTAAACTGGCTGAACAACAGGATGCGATGCCCGCCGTCGAGTGCGCCGTGCACGAGCTCCATACACGTATCGAGCTTGGCGCTCCCCGCCTTGTAATCCTCGTAGTGTAGACGCGGGTCGCAGCAGATCTGGCGCAGCTTGGTGAGCTCGGCGAGCACCTTGAGCTTGTCTTTCTTAAACTCCCCAGCCTCGCGGTGCTGCACCTGCTGGGCGATGCGGTCCTGGTTGGCCAGGTAGAGCTTGCGTTGCTCGCCGGTAAGCTGTGCCATGACGGTGTCTTCGATCTTCTCGGGCAGGTCGGCCACCACGTCTTCCTTAACACGGCGCAGCACAAACGGCGACACGAGCGCCTGCAGGCGAGCGGCGCTATCGCCCTCGGCATGCTCGACGGGGCTCTCAAAGCGCTTGGCAAACGACTCGCGTGTCCCCAAAAGGCCCGGCATCAAAAAGTCGAAGATGCTCCAGAGCTCGGACAGGCGGTTTTCGATGGGCGTGCCCGTCAGGGCAAAGCGCACGCCGGCAGGCAGGCGCTTGGCAGCGCGCGCCACCTGCGTGAGCGGATTTTTAATGTACTGTGCCTCATCGAGCACCACGCGGGCAAAATCCTGCTCGACGTACTCGTCGATATCGCGCCGCATAAGGTCATACGACGTCACGACCACGCTATGCTCGGCCACGCCGGCGATCTGCACGCGGCGTTGAGCCTTGGCGCCCACAATGGCGCACACATCGAGCGACGGGGCAAAGCGCTCCAGCTCGGCAGTCCAGTTGTACACGAGTGAGGCCGGGCATACCACGAGCGTGGGCTTGGTGTCCCCCGCCTCCACGCGCGCCAGAATATGCGCAATCATCTGGAGCGTTTTGCCCAGGCCCATGTCGTCGGCCAAGATGCCGCCAAGGCCCAGGTGTTCGAGCGAGCCGAGCCACTGGTATCCGTCGACCTGGTAGCCGCGCATCGTTGCCTTGAGCGATGCCGGCACCGTAAAGTCCATCTTGCCGAGCGTGTCCAGGCGCTCGACGGTACGGCGGAACGCAGCGTCGCGATCGGCCTCGAGCGCCGGCGTGCGTGCGAGCATGCTGTCGACGAACAGGGTGCTCGACGCGGGAAGCGACACGCCGTCGAGCAGGTCGACGGCATCGACACCCAGGTCCTCGGCAAGGCCAAACGCGGCGCGCGCCCCCTCGTCCAGGCGAATGATGTCGCCGGACGTAAGGCGCGCAAACGTTTGATGGCGCTTGTACGAATCGAGATAGACGGCAAGGTCCGCGGCCGAAAGCCCGCTCGCGCCCAGCTCGACATCGAGCAGATTGCTCTTAACGGTCGCACGAACCGAGAGCTTGGGCGCGGGGCGGACCGAGATCTGGCGCAGACGGTCGCTGAGCATGACCTCACCCAGTTCGGACAGGGCGGACAGGCCCTCGGTCAGCAGGCAGAACAAGCTCTCATCATCGCGCTCCTCAAACGCCAGACCGCCCTCGTAGAAATCGAAGTACAGGGCCGCCGTATCCATAACGCGAAACTCCGCCACCTCGTCGCGGGGCGGCACGCCGGGGCGCTGCTCTTCAAAGGGACTGCCCGGAGCGCCCAGGCTAAAGAGATCCGCCGACCAGTCGCCGTAGGTAACCGTAATCTTGCAGGTCACGAGCCCATCGTCGACGCCGATTGCCATGGCAAAGCTCGGCTCGGGCGCCACGGTATCGAGCGCGGCGGGCGCGGTGAGGTCGGTATAGTCGCGCAAAATGGGCAGCGCCATACGGCAGAACTCACCCACCTGCTCGGCGGCAATATGGGCGGGCGTGCGGCACGGCAGCAAGCGCGACAAAAAAGGTGCGGCATGCTGAGCAAATGCAGCGTCGGTACGGCGCGCGCGGCGCGTGTCAACCAAGTAGGCGGCATCGCCCGACGCAAAGCAGTACATATCGGCGGGCAGGCGCAGGTCATAGCTACCACCAGCCGCCGGCGCGATTTTGGCGGCAAGAAGTGGTGGGCGCTTAGCGGACGCCTCGTCCTCCCCTTGCGGAGACGGCTCAACCGCCACGTCGTAGGTGCGACGCGTCGTCGTCCCCCGCGACCAGGCGGGCTCAAAGGAGATGGTCTGGCCGCGCAGCAGGTCCAGCACATATACGATGCTATGCTCGGACAGCGGCAACTGACGCTCGGCAACAAAACCGCTGCGGGCAAAGTCGTACGACGCCGAACGCGAGCTTGTGATGTCATCGAGATAGGCAACTGTCGTCACAACAAGGTTGAGCAGCTTTGCCGATGTTTCGTCAAAGGCCTCAGGTGAATGGACAAACGTGAGCTTCTTGCCATAGGAGAACGTGCCGCCGCGCACGTAGGCATCGGCCATGCCGTCGATGTCCTTGACCACGTAGGAGACCGATCCACAGCGAATGCGGAACTCGAGCGCCCAGCTAAAGCGGTCAGCGAACAGCGGATTGTAGTACGGCACCAACGAGGGCTCCAACGCCGCTTTGGGGGCGTCGGGATCAACGGCACCGGCAAGTTTGCGGCGCATGCTCGCCAGCTCATCCATGCGCGCGTCCGAAAGATCGGAAAGCGCCGCCACAAGGCTCGGGCTCGTGGGGACGGGCGCCGGGAAGGGAAAGTTGGGGTTGACGGCCGGCGCGGCGGACGCGGCACGCGCGGGCTGTTTCGGCTGCGCCGTAAACGTGCGAACCGGCGTGCGCAGCCCCTCAACAGGCTCAATGCCGCTGGTGTCCAGGTACGCCAGCGCTGTGGCGATGGCGTGCTTGCACATACCGGGATAGCGGTATGCGGCGGGGCAGTCGCAGTCGTAGTCGACCACCTCGTGCTCGTCCATATCGAGCGCCACGTGCGTCTTGTACAGGTCGCCGCGCGAGCCGCGCACCGAGCCCTCAACCGTCACGTTTTTGGAGAAGCGCGAGCCGCTGTCCTCAATCGACAGCACGGCGCCGTTGAGCATGAGCGAGCGGCCCTTCATAAAGGTGCCGCTCAACGCCGCCTCTTTGCGAAGCGCCTGCACAAACGTCCCCTGCGCCATCACTTCCTCCAATCTCACCCGGGGTAGCTTAGATCACCGTCACGCGACCCTGGTTACCCACAATGGCCTTGGCCTCGGCCAGCAGCGGAATCGAGCGCGCGTTGACCTTGGCCGGCACCTCGGCACGTAGCACGCGCCCGTCCACCTGCTCGATAAAGATCTCCACGCGATCGCCGCCCGGGTTGGCGGTAAGCACCGTGGCAAGACGCGCCATATTGCCCTGGCTAAAGCGGCTGTTGGGCACCATGACCTCAAACACCTTGGGCTTGTTGTTCTCCTCGTTAAGCTCGAGCGGCACGATCTCCTGCGCGATGATCTGGTCGCCGCGGTCCGAGCGCTCGAGCTTGCCCTTAATGCGCACAAAGGCATCGGACAGCTGCGCGCCGGTCTCGGGATCGACCTCGCCGTACAGGTACCCCTCGGCCTCTTTATAGGTCTTGGGGAACACGACGACGGTGGCCTCGCCTTCCATGTCCTCGAGCTGCACGATGCCCATGGGGTCACCGTTTTTGGTCACGCGCTTGGACACGCTCGAGACCATACCGGCCCACCACAGCGCCTTGCCCTCGGGAATCTCCTGGTTGATGGTGCCGCCCGTAGGATTCTGAACCTCGTAGCCGGTGTCGATCTGCGAGAACGAGAAGTCGCGCGCCTTGGCTAGTGCATACTCAAACGGGCGCAGCGGGTGGTCCGAGACATAGATGCCCAGAACTTCCTTCTCCTGGCTCAGCTTAAGGTGGCGGTCCCATTCCTGGCCATCCGGATCGGGCACGCTCACCTCAAAGCCCGAGCCCTCAACGTCGCCAAACATGTCGAAGAACGACGTCTGGCCGCTCGCGCGATCCTTCTGGCGCTTCACCGCGGCATCGATGATGTTCTCGGGGTTGTTCTTATCCACAAAGTGCATCATCTGGCGACGCGGATACCCCGTGGAGTCGAAGGCGCCTGCCTTGATGAGCGATTCGATCACGCGGCGGTTGGCCTGGCTCGAGTCCACGCGCTCGACAAAGTCGTGCAGCGTCTTAAACGGGCCGCCCGCCTCGCGCTCGGCGATAATCGCCTGCGCCACGCCGGTGCCCACGCCGCGGATGCCGGCCAGACCAAAGCGCACGCCCTCCTTGGTAGCCGTGAACTCGGTACCGGACTCGTTGACATCTGGCGACAGCACGGGGATGCCGTCGTGACGGCATGCCGAGACGTAGTGCACGATCTTGTCGGTCTTGCCCGTATAGGACGTCAGAACGGCCGCCATGTACTCGTGCGGATAGTGCGCCTTGAGCCACGCCGTCTGCATAACCAGAATGGCATAGCCGGCGGAGTGCGACTTGTTGAAGGCGTAGGACGCGAACTCGAGAACATCGTCCCAAATCTTCTGGGCGACCTCGCGCGTGTAGTTATTTTTGATAGCGCCGTTCATCCAGTGGTCGTAGGTGGTCTCGTCCGAGCCATCCTCCCAGTGAAGCACCGTCGACGTGAGCAGCTTGATCTTTTTCTTAGCCACGGGCTTACGGATACGCGAGTCCGATTCGCCCTTGGAGAAGCCGCACATCTCGACGGAGATGAGCATAACCTGCTCCTGGTAGACCATGGTGCCGTAGGTTTCGCCCAGGATGTCGTCCAGGCGGTCGTCGTAGGAGACCGCCGGCTCCTTGCCGTTCATACGGTTGATGTAAGACGAGACCATGCCGGCGCCCAGCGGGCCCGGGCGGTACAGAGCGATCAATGCCACGACGTGCTTGTACTCGGTGGGCTTCATGTTCTTGATCGTGGCCGTCATGCCGGCGGACTCGACCTGGAAGACGCCGGCGGTGTGGCCGGAACCCATGAGCTTAAAGATCTCGGGGTCGTCAAAGGGAATCTCTTCCTCTTTGATGTCGATGCCGAAGTTCTTTTTGATGTTTGCCTTGGCCTTGGAGATAACAGTCAGCGTGCGCAGGCCCAAGAAGTCCATCTTGAGCAGGCCCATGTCGGCAACGGTATGGCCCTCGTACTGGGTAATCTCGACGCCGCCCTTGGTGTCGAGCTTGGTGGGCACGTGCTCGTTGACGGGGTCGCGGCAGATCAGAACGGCGCACGCGTGCACGCCCTCGCCACGGGTGAGGCCCTCGATTGAGAGCGCCGTGTCGATGATGCGGCGGGCGTCGTCGTCCTTTTTATATGCCTCGGCAAAATCGGGGTTAAACAGGTCCTCTTTGCCGGGTTGCTTTTCGAGCACCTGCTTGAGCTTGACCTTGGGGTCGCTCGAGACCATCTTGGACAGACGCTGGCCCATGTAGACCGGGTAGTCCAGGACGCGAGCGGCGTCGTTGATGGCCTGCTTGGCCTTAATGGTCGAGTAGGTGATGACGTGGGTGACCTTCTCGGGGCCGTAGAGCTGGCGAACGTGCTCCACGACCTCGAGGCGCCGCTCATCGTCGAAGTCCATATCGATATCGGGCATCTCGGTACGCTGCGGGGACAGGAACCTCTCGAACATCAGGCCGTTCTCGAGCGGATCGAACGCGGTGATGTTCATGGCGTAGGCGACGATAGCGCCGGCAGCCGAGCCACGGCCGGGGCCGACGCCGATGCCGTTGTCTTTGGCCCATTGCACGTACTCGGCAACAATCAAAAAGTAGGCGGCAAAGCCCTTGTCGCAGATGACTTTGTATTCGTACTCAAAGCGCTCTTTGATGTTGACGCCACCGATCTCGCGCGTGGCCCAGTCGTCACCGTAGTGCTGGCGCAGGCCCTTCTCGCACTCGCGGCGGAACTGACTCTCGTGCGTCTCGCCGGGGTCGAGCAACGGGAAGCGCGGCAGGATGATGGAGTCCCAGTCCAGCTCGACGTAGCACTTGTCGGCGATCTCGAGCGTGTTGTCGCAGGCCTCGGGGCAATGCGGGAACATCGCCCGCATCTCCTCCTCGGTCTTCATGTAAAACTCCGAGCCAGTCATGCGCATGCGGTTGGGGTCGTCGACCTTGGCGTTCATGCCGATGCACATGATGACGTCCTGCACGGGAGCGTCCTCGCGGCGCAGGTAGTGGAAGTCGTTGGTGGCGATGACCTTGACGCCTACCTGCTTGGCGATGTCGATGAGCGTGCGGTCCATCTGCTCATCGGTCAGGCCGTTGTCGGTGGTGATGCCGTGTTCCTGGATCTCGATATAAAAGTCGCCGGGTTCGAAGGTATCGCGGAAGGTCTCGGCCCACTTGATGGCGCCCTCCATGTCACCGCGGTCGATGTATTTGGGAATGATGCCCGCGATGCAGGCGCTCGTGCAGATCATGCCCTTGGCATGGCGGCGCAGGTTGTCGAGCGTCACGCGGGGCTTGTAGTAAAAGCCCTGCACGGCGGCCTCGGAAACCGTCTGCATCAGGTTGACGTAGCCCTCCTGGTCCTTGGCCAGGAGGATCATGTGGTAGAGCTCGGGCTTATGGTCGCGGGCAAGGGTCTCGTCCGGCGTAAAGTAGACCTCGCAGCCAAAGATGGGCTTGATGACCAGGGGCGGCTTGAGCTCGTCGATATTGCCCTTCTCGTCCCACATAGCCATGTCCTTAACGTACTGGGCATGCTCGCGCGGGTTTTCCTCGGGGTCGGGCTCCACCAGCTCGTCGCGGCGGTCCTTTTCCAAGAAGGCCTTGTCGTGGCTCCAGGTTTTGTACTCGGGCGTGTTGTGGTTAACGGCGTCGCAGGCCAGCGCCAAGTCGGGCACGCCATACATGTAGCCGTGATCGGTAATGGCCACGGCAGGCATGCCAAGCTCAACGGCACGGTTGACCATATCCTGGATACGGGTTGCGCCGTCGAGCATGGAGAAAACAGTGTGATTGTGCAGATGGACGAATGCCATGTGATGAGCTCCGATGCGGGTTCGTGTTCTGACTGAACGATTTTACCGCACGGCGCGGACGGCACCCGAACCTAGCCAAACCCACACGGCTCCTCACGCAGTTGCGGTGAAATGCGGACTGTTTGGCGGCTTTTTTGGCCAAAACAGTCCGTATTCCACCGCAAGTTATTGAGGGCTAGAGGCTGTAGGTGACCACCTGAGGCTCGCACGGGTTGGCGGGGTCGACTTGCTCCACGCGGACGAACTTGACGGTCACGGCCTCAAAGCCCGCCTTGTGCAGAACATCAGCGTAAACGCGCGCCTGCAGGGCGTGCTTCTCCTGCAGCTGTTCCGGCGTCTCGTCCGGTGTGCCGCCCGTCTTGTAGTCGATGACCAGCGCGCGTGACGAATCCGCCGGGTTCGTCGCCAAAGCATCGATGGCGCCCTCGGCATATGCACCGTAGCGAGCGATGTCCTCGTCCTCGCAGCCCAGCGAAAAGAACGGCACCTCGGCGCGAACGCACGGCCAGGCAAGCAGCTCGGCACGGACCGCCGACTTGAGCCAGCGATCCAGGGCAACGTCGAAGCGTTCGCGCTGTTCCGGCGTCAGGCGCCACAGGCGAGCCAGGGCGTCGGCACGCTCGGCGGGCAGCGCATCGGCACCCATCTCGATCAGCCACTGGCAGGCGGCGTGGAAGGCCGAGCCCAGCGCCATGGGATTGCCGGCGGGCTCGACAGCGGCCACGTCTGCATCCGCCATCTCGGAACCATCAGACTCCGCATCATCGCCAGCCTCGTCCATGGGCACATGCGCCTCGGTGGCACGGTCCTCGGACTCGGCATGCAGCGCCGCGGCAATTGACGAGTAGCTGTACGAATCGCGCACCGGATACGGGCAGATGCCCATGCGTACGCCCACCGCTTGGGGATGCACGAGCTCGAACGCATCGGGTTCGGGGTCGGCAGGACCGGGGACGATTGTACTGGCCGAATCGTCGGCAGTATCTGTATCGACATCGCCGCGAACAAGCCTGCCCTCGGCATCCAGTGAAGCGTTGGCCTCAAACGCCTGCTCGCCAAAGGAAAAGTCCGCGAGCGAAATGAGCTCGTAGTCGCCCGGCTGGGAGTTGTCGAACACCAGGCGGTCGGCATCGAGCTGCGGCATGTCCAGAGCGTCGGTAGGCAGAATACGACGCAGCACGTCATAGGTCAGATCGGTCTCGACGTCGAAGGTCGGCGCGCACAGCTTGCCGCGGCTCACGCCGGCATCCATCGCCAAGATCACCAGCTCTCGCGCACGCGTCATGGCAACATAGAGCAAGCGGGCCCGCTCCTCGAGCGAAAGCTGCAGGTCGTCGTCGCGCAGGCGGGCAAATGCCTCGGCGGGAGAGCCCGTCGCACAGACGTCCTCCATGAGCTCTGGCGGCAGCCACAACGACGTGCCCTTGCCCTTAAACGCATGCTCAAACTGCTTTTTGACGTCGTCGCCCTTCACAAAGGTTCCGTCGGCGAGCTTAACGCCGTCGAAGCGTGCCGGCAGCGCCACGATCTGCGCTCCGCCCTCGACGCGACCCATCTGTGCCGCACCCGAGGACTTACGCACGCCAAAACACTCGGCAACCGCTACGACCGGATACTCCAGACCCTTGGACGCATGCACCGTCATGATGCGTACCGCGCCGTCGCCCTCCTCGTTGAGCGCGCCCGGGGCCTCCTTGCCCGCCAAGAAGCGGTCGAAGGCGAGCGCAATGGAGCGCGGCGAGTTGCCGAGCTCGGCCTCTGCCTCGGCCACGGCGTCGAGCGCCTTGAGCACGTTGGCGGCAATGGCCTTGCCCTCGGGACCACGCTGTGCCAGACGTACAAACCAGCCGGAGGCGTTGACCACGTCGCGCGCGATGGCGGCGAACGAATCGCGGCCCACGCGACGGAGCGCATACCGCAGCACCTCGCGGGCGCGCGTCACGAGCGGCAAGTCTTGCAAACCCGGCACATCGGAATCGCTCATGATGCCCACGTCGATGTTGCGGCGCGAGGTTTCCCCCGTCTGGTCGTCCAGCTTGGTCGCCAGCGCCAGGAACTCCTGAGCGCCGAGCGCAAACATCGGCGAGGCCAGCAGCGGCATAAGACCCTGCGCCGTATCGGCCGGGTTAGCAAGCGCGCACACCAGGGCACGCACCGTCTGCACCTCGGCTGCCTGGGCAAAGACCGAGCCGCCTGCGATCACGCAGTCGAGCCCCTGGTCGCGGAAGGCCTGCGCATAGACATCGGCGTTGGTCATGCGGCCCAGCAGCAGGACCATGCTGCCCTGGGGCTGGCCCGCTTTAACGAGTGCTTGGAATCGCTCCGCAATCGCACGAGCTTTCGCCTGCGTTCGCTCCTGCGTACTGCCACCGGCAACGAAAATCGCCTGGCGGCGCGATGCCTTCGCCTTGAGCTTGTCCTCGCGTTCGTCGCTCGGTTCAAGATCCAAGAACCCCTGCATCAAACCACCGGTGTCGCCGTCAAAGACGCGCGCCACATAGCGCAGCACCTCGTCGTGGCTGCGGAAGTTGCGTACAAGCTTGACGAGCTCGCCGGCGGGGGCATCGGACGTGGCGACCGTCTCGGACGCCGTCGTCGAACCCACCTTGCGCTCCTGGCGACGGAATACCTCGACCTCGGCACCACGGAAGCGGTAGATCGACTGCTGCGCATCGCCTACGGTGCACAGTGCGCGCTCCCCCGCGCCCGTCAGGTGACGGATCAAATCGACCTGCATCTGGTCGGTATCCTGGAACTCATCGATCATGACCATCTTAAAGCGACCCTCATAGGCCGCTCGGATGGCGGGATAATCGCGCAGCGCCTCGTACGCCATGCGCAGCAGGTCGTTGTTATCAAGCGCGGACTGGTCAGCCTTGAGCGCGCGGTATTCCGCCTCCACAGCACGAGCAAGCCCCGCCAGCGCATCGAGCGCGGGACCACCGCAGGCCAGCACGATATTGATAAACGCATCGGCAGCCTCGGCCTTGAGTAGCTCCACCTGCTCCTTAGAAAACGCCTTGCTCGCCCGAGGCATGCTGCACGACATCATGAGTCGCGCCGCATCCTCCATGGTTTTGCCGCTCGCCTCAAACGCGTCGATGGCATCGAGTGCCACCTGCGCTTTCTCGGTCGCGGCCTTGCTTGCGCCCAGCGCCGCACGATAGGCATCGGCGAGTGCCGAGGTATCGGCCTGGCCGCGCGCCACGCACACGTCGTCCATACCGCCCGGCAGCTGGCTCGAGAGCTCCAGCAGCTCACGCACCAGCCCTTTAATGGTGGTACCGGCGCCAAACGGCCCACCCTCGCCCGCCATGGGATACCAAGCGTAGAGGGCCTTAAGCGAAGCGGCGAGCTCGGGGGCGGCATCGGGCGCCGTCGCGCGGGCCAGCACATGCTCAACAGCCTGGTCCATAAGCTCGTCGGTATCGGTGAGCACCGTGAACTCGGGATCGATGCCCAGCTCCAACGCATGTGCGCGCAGGATACGCGAGCACATGCCGTGAATGGTCGAGATCCACGCATCGTCGACGGTCAGGGCTTCCTCGTCCATGCCCTCGTCGATGAGCGTGCGGCGCACACGGTCACGGATCTCGGCCGCGGCGTCTTTGGTAAAGGTAATGGCGAGCACCTGGTCCAGATGCTCAACGAACGGACCGGATTCGGGCGAGAGCGCGTAGACGATGCGGCGCGTGAGGGTAAAGGTCTTGCCCGAACCGGCACCCGCCGAGACAAACAGCGGACGGTCGAGCGTTTTGACGATCTGCAGCTGTT
This sequence comes from Collinsella sp. AM12-1, assembly GCF_003472325.1. Classification (NCBI taxonomy): domain Bacteria; kingdom Bacillati; phylum Actinomycetota; class Coriobacteriia; order Coriobacteriales; family Coriobacteriaceae; genus Collinsella; species Collinsella sp. AM12-1. Next base: position 37,836 of record NZ_QRLS01000009.1, on the reverse strand, counting down.
GCGGCATCAAAGTCGAAAGATCCATGGTCTACACGTCCCTTCTTACAAACGTTCCTTCGTGGTTATACGAGCAGCGCGCATGCGCGGCCTGAGCCGACGTCGGGTCGACGGCGGCAACGTCGCCTGCCTCGAGTTCGTGCAGGCGCTCGGCGATGCCGGCCTCCACGCGATCGAGCAGGGCGTCGAAGTCCATGCTGCCACCCTCGCCGGGAAAGCCCTTCTTAAGCCCCGGGATGCGGCCGTCGCCGCGCTCTTCCTCGAGCAGCTCGGCACTCGCGGCGCCGCGCAGCGCCGGTTTGCCGCCCTTGGTCGAAAAATAGAGCGCCGCACGGGCATCCAGATCCAGCGCCCGGCGCATGGCCTGCGCATAGATAAGCGTCTGGGTATGGGGCGGCAGCCACCGCGGGTCGTCGATGGCGGCCTCGCCCGATTCCTCGTCGCGCACCGTGGGGTCGGCGAGTTTAAACTCCTCAACGCCCGTGCGATGCTTGTAGTCGATTACCACGGCGCGATTCTCGGCATCCACATCCACGCGGTCGATGCGCCCGCCGAGCGGCCAGCCGGCATACTCGACCTGGAGCTCGTTGAACGCAAACTCCAGGTAGCGCGGCGCGAAGGGCGCGAGCGCCTCGGACTCGTAGGCAAGAACGCCCTCCAGCTGCGGCAAAATCTCGGCCACCTGGCGCTCCTCCACCGGGGAGAGCGGCACGAGCGGGCCCTCGGTACCGCGCTTGCCCGCATGCTCGGCCAAGGTCTCGTCAAAGACCTCGCGCAGCAGCTCCTTCGCGCGTGGCAGATTCATGGGTGTCACGCGCTCCATGCCCTCCTGGGGCAGACGGGCATGCAAGTGTTCCAGCACGTCGTGGACAAAGTTGCCCTTCTCCATATTGCCAAAGCCAGCGTCGATCGACTGGGGCTTCACGCGGTACGAGACGAACCAGCATAGCGGGCAGGTCGAATAGGCCTCGATCTGCGAGGCAGACGTCAGGCGCGGCACCAGCGGCGCATCCTCGCCCTCGCCATCGCGACGACGCAGGACCAAATACGGAATGGCTTCATCGCTCAGGTGCTGAGGAGCTTCGCAGGTCACGCGCTCGCGCCTAAGACCTTCGCCTGCCGCGGGATCGAAGTCCCTTACGATATCGCCCTCACCCACACACTTCGCCTTGTCGGCGCCAACGGCCTTAGCGTCGTCAGCGGCCTTGTCGGCGTCAGCGGCCTTGTCGGCGTCAGCGGCCTTAGCATCGTTAGCGGCCTCGGCATGCGCCCGCAACTCGGTCCACACGGCCGCCGGATAGCACTCGCGCGCCTGACGATCGTGGGTCACACGGGCGAGCGTAACCGGACCACGCGACGCTTGTATCGCGCGGCCAAAGCGTGCGCGCAGCAAGGCCGCAGGCTCAAGCGTCACGCCCTCGCGACCGAGGCTCGCCGTCAGCGTTGCCAGCGGGCCCTCCTCATGTGAGAGCGGATAACTGTCCAGGTCGACGTCGGCAAACAGCACGGCATCGTAGCTATCGGGGCGCAGGGCCGCCGCATCGGCAAGCGAAGTAAAGCGAACCTGGGCACGTGGCGCACGGTCAACCTCGTAGGTCTCGTAATCGTAGGCGGTGCTACGCTTGTCCACCTTGGTGCGAATGCCATCGAGCACGGGCACGGTCGCGGCCTGCGACACGTCGAGCGCGCGAGCATCGTTCATAAGGATGTCGATCGCGTGGCGCAGCAGGGCCACCTCCGCCTGGCGACGGGCCTGGCCGTCGAGACCACCAAGCGCGCGATCGGGCAGTGCCTCGGCAACGGCAAGCATGGCCTTGAGCGCCGTCACGGGCTTGTCACGCCACAGCGCCTGGAACACGTCCGAGACCACGCACGGCACGTTCTTAAACCAGTTCTCGTCGCTCGCCGCCTTGCGCGCGCCCCTCACCTGGCCTTGGACGCTCTGCAGCAGGCTCTTAACGCCCGCGGTAGTCTTGCTGCGCGAGAGACGCATATTCTTATCGAAGGTACGGGCATTGACGGCATCAGCGCCCGAAAGCGGACTGTAAATCCAGTCGGTAAGCTCCGGCGCGGGCCACCACTCAGTCTTAGAAGCTGCCCCTTCGTCGGCGGCCTTCATACGCTCGATCAGGTTGGCGAGCGCCGTGAACTGCCTGCCCGCAATGGATTGAGAAAACGCCGTGAACTCAACTGTCTCGGCAGCGATATGACGGGCCGCCAGACGAGAGGCGAGCTCACCGAACAGCTGGGGTGCCCGGGCAGAAACAACGAGCACGCGCACGGGGTCAGCGGGCGTTGCAGTAGCTTTATCGTCCTTGGACTCCTTGTGCGTTTTCACCAACGTATCGATGGCGTCCGCATAAGCATGGGCACGGGCATGGGGGCCGGCGACCTCAATAAAGGCAGGCTGAGCGGCGGTCCCGCAAGCGGCATCAGACGCGACGGCGTCCTCCCTCAGCGGCGCGGCCTCGAACAGCACACCGCGGGCATCAAATGCCGCGGCAAGCTCCTCGCGCATCGCCGCCTGCTCGCAGGCAAGCAGTACGACGACCTCCCCCCCATTGTTCGCCACGGCAGACAGCAGCTCGAGCAGGCCGTGCGTAATCGACGTGATACCGCGCACGCATACGGCGCGGGTGCACGCCGGCAGGTTATCGGCCAGGGCATCGGCCATAATGTCAGCCGCCTCGCAGGGCTCGACCATATCTCGACGGTCCAAACCACCCGCGTAGGCACGCAAAAGCTCGAACACACGAGCCTCGGCATCGCTTTTTGGCTCAGGCTGGCAATTGTTGCCACGGCATCGCTCGGCCGTCGTCCCCGCAACGCCCGGCAACACGTCGCGGGCCATGCGCGCAAGCATGCGCACTGTGCCCTGGCTGCGCGAAAGCGGCTGCAGGTCGGCATCGTCGAGACGCGTGACCATGTCCGAGAACAGCATCTGACGCTGCAGGTTGTCGACGAAACCGCGCCCGTCGCCCAAAAGCTCCCAAAGCGAGCGAAGCCACGATGTAGGCGTTTTGTAGTCAATACCCAGCGAAATCCCGGCTTCCGCCGCATCATGGCGACACAGGTCGAGCTCGGCAAACGTTGACGCCAGAAGCACGGCACGTCCATGGCGGGCAATAAGGTCGGCAAGCAACGCCGACTCGGCATCGCTCAAATCCGTGCCGGCATTGGTGGTATAGATTCGAACAGGCATGGTCCTCCGCTCAAACTGTTCGCAATAATCAATGTATCCATCCTACCCGCCCACGCGGACAGATTTGCCCCACGCCAACAGATTTGATCCCTTGGGGACGGAGGAAAACGGATCACCGAAGGGGTCAGTCTAACCCGGTGATCCGTTTTCCTCCGTCCTTAAGGGATCAAAAAACCGCCCCCGGAGGAGCGGTTTTGCACAATTCGTTTTTGGCGCGGCCTACTCGCCATCCTCCAGCTTAATGAGGATTTTGCGGTAGCCACCGTACTCGCCGTTGAGCGCCTTGGACACACGGCTCACCGTGGTGGACGAAGCGCCGGTACGCGCCTGAACCTCAACATAGGGCTCGCCCTCGTCCAGATAACGCGCGACCTGCAGACGCTGCGATAGATCGCAAATCTCGCGCGGCGTGCAGATATCGGTCAAAAACGCTTGGATATCTTTCTCGTCGTCCAAAAGGCTAAATGCGTGGACCAGCTGCTTGACATCAGGCTTGTCAAACATGTTCTCGATATTCATCGATCACCGCCAAACCCGCCAAAAGGCATCGAAGTTGATACTGACATCGGGCATCGTTCGCCCGTTCTATGCAATAGGGCAACGCCTGTGGCTTTTGCCCGTAGCAGTTTAGCACACCACCAAACTAAAGCGACAAAACTCTCTGCCAGCGGCGCGTTTTCTAGGACGAACGCCGTTTTGAAACCGAATGCGCACGCAAGCTCCACGAATATCTGAGACAATGGGCGCCCAAACAGAGCCGTGCCCGAGCATCTGTCCGAGTTGCAAAGGCATGTGCCTCTCACGCTCCCTCACCACGCCATGCGCAAGAAAGGATTCACACCATGCGCTTTATGCTCAACTGGCTTTTGACCTCAATCGCCATCGCGATCGCAACGTTTCTCGTCCCCGGCATTCAGCCCTTCGGCATGGCCGACGCCTGGGTCTGCTTTGCCTTCGTGGGACTGTTCCTCAACATCGTCGACTCGCTCGTTAAGCCGTTCCTGACGGTCATCTCGCTGCCACTCACTATTATCACGCTTGGTATTTTTCAGCTTGTGGTCAACAGCTTTATGCTCGAGCTGGCCAGCTACCTGTCGGTCAATCTGCTGGGCGCGGGTATCTCCATCGCCAGCTTTGGATCGGCGTTTATGGGCAGCATCCTGGTATCCATCATGCGCAGCATTCTCGACAGCATCGCCAGGAACTAAAGCGACCGGATACGGGCCGCCACAACACGCCAAAACGAAGGCCGTCCATCGCAACGATGGGCGGCCTTGTCATTTGCCAAGCCTCAGAGGACAAGAAAATCTACCATTTCTGCCCCGTCCCCCAATAGCAGGTGGGGCTAGATGACGTAGTCGTAGCCCTCGTTGGGGGCAACGAGCGTATCGAGTGTCACGCCGTCGAGGTAGTCGTTGATGAGCTTGTCCAGGTTCTTCCAAACATCGAGTGTAGGACACTCATCAGATCGCGAGCAACCTTTGCAGTCGCCGTCCAGGCATGCGACCGGTGCTAGGCTACCCTCGGTCAGGCGCAGGATCTCGCCCACCGTGTACTGCTCGGGCGGGCGCGTGAGCACGTAGCCGCCGCCCTTGCCGCGCATGCCCGAGAGCATATTGGCGCGCACGAGCGTAGCCAAAATGTTCTCCAAATATTTCTCCGAAATCCCCTGACGCGCGGCGATCTCTTTGAGGGGAATGCGGCCTGCCGCCTGATGCTCGGCCAAGTCGACCATAACGCGCAGGGCATATCTGCCCTTTGTGGAAACCAACATATATATTGCTGCCTTTCGGTCTTTTAATTCGTAGAAATTCTAGCCGAAAAATTGGTTTTGAAAATACCTATTCCCGTCAAGATGGTTAATCGACTCGTAATAATCTTCTATTTCCTATTGCATTACTAGGCTTTAGTGCCTACTATGCTTGCCAACAGCAAAACGAACAACCCATAAGGTTTGTGGGTTTCGTTGCTACACACACCGTAAAACCACACGGTATCCAGTCATTTGAACACTTTGGAGGTTCACCATGAGCAATGTGTACACATCCATTGATCAGCTTATCGGCCACACTCCGCTTCTGGAGCTCACCCACTTTGAGGCCGATGAGGACCTCAAGGCCCGCGTGCTCGTCAAGCTGGAATACTTCAACCCCGCCGGATCCGTTAAAGACCGCGTCGCCAAGAACATGATTGACGAGGCCGAGAAGGCAGGCAAGCTCGTGCGTGGCGGCGACTACACCATCATCGAGCCCACGAGCGGCAACACCGGCGTCGGCATCGCCTCGGTGGCGGCCGCCCGCGGCTACAAGGTGATCATCACCATGCCCGAGACCATGTCCGTCGAGCGCCGCAAGCTGATGCAGGCATACGGTGCGCAGCTCGTGCTCACCGACGGCTCCAAAGGCATGAAGGGCGCTATCGCCAAGGCCGAAGAGTTGCAGAAGGAGACCCCCAACAGCATCATCGCCGGCCAGTTTGTGAACCCCGCGAACCCGGCCATTCACAAGGCCACGACCGGCCCCGAGATCTGGGACGACACCGACGGCAAGGTCGACATCTTCGTCGCCGGCGTCGGCACCGGCGGCACCGTGACCGGCGTGGGCGAGTTCCTCAAGGAGCAAAACCCCGAGATTCAGGTCGTCGCCGTCGAGCCCGCCACCTCCCCGGTGCTCTCTAAGGGCCAGGCCGGCCCGCACAAGATCCAGGGTATCGGTGCCGGCTTTGTGCCCGACGTCCTCGACACCCAGGTCTACGACGAGATCATCCCCGTCGAGAACGACGACGCCTTTGCCACCGGCCGCGCCGTGGGCCACAAGGAGGGCGTGCTCGTGGGCATTTCGTCCGGCGCCGCCGTGTGGGCCGCACTGCAGCTGGCCAAGCGCCCCGAGAACGAGGGCAAGACCATCGTGGCGCTGCTCGCCGACACCGGCGAGCGCTACCTGTCCACGGCACTCTTCCAGGACTAGAGCTCTCGTTCTTAGAACGAGTCCAAGGCACGCCGGTCTCCCCTCTCTTCTGGCAGCCTGAGCTCATCCCAACAGGGTGTCCCACAGGACGCCCGAACTTGCTACAATGTCTGCGGCGCGGAACCAGCCTCCCGCGCCGCTTTTCTTTTTTGGCCACATGCCACCAAGGAGAACCTCCCCATGCACAACAAGCGCGTGCTCGTCGCCATGAGCGGCGGCGTCGATTCCAGCGTGACCGCGTATCTGCTCAAAAGTCAGGGTTACGAATGTGTCGGTGCCACCATGCGCCTCACCTGCCCCGCGCCCGATCCCACCACGGGCATGAGTAAGGTCGACCGCGACATCGCCGATGCAAAGGCCGTCGCCGAGCGCCTGGGGATACCCCATCACGTGCTCGACTTGCAGCAAACCTTCGACCGCAACGTTGTCGAGCGTTTTATGAACGCCTACCAGGAGGGGCTGACGCCCAATCCGTGCATCATCTGCAACCGCCATATTAAGTTTGGCGCGTTGCTGGATGCGGCGCTGGATATGGGCTGCGACTACATCGCCACAGGCCACTATGCCAAAACGAGCCAGGCGCCCGACGGCACCTGGCAGCTGCATCGCGGCGAGGACCCCAAAAAGGACCAGAGTTACTTTTTGTATTCGCTCACGCAGGAGCGCCTGGCGCACACGATCTTTCCGCTGGCAGGCCTAGACAAAGAGCGCGACGTGCGCCGCATAGCCGCCGAGCAGGGCTTTACCAACGCCCAGAAGGCCGAAAGCGAGGACATCTGCTTTATTCCAGACGGTGACTACGCGGGCTATATCGAGCGCCGTTGCGAACATCCCGCTGCACCGGGCGACATTGCGTGGCGCGACGGCAGCGTGGTCGGGCGCCACAACGGCGCGCTGCGCTACACCATCGGCCAGCGCAAGGGCCTGGGCGTCGCGATGGCGCATCCCGTGTACGTAACGGGTGTCGACGCCGTCAACAACACCGTACATCTGGGCGAGGCAGAGGACCTGACGGCCACGGCGCTCACGGCCAACGACTGGATCTGGAGCGCCCCTGCCGACCGCATGGAGGCCGAGCTGGATGCCGGCGGCATCCGCGTGGGCGCCAAGTACCGCTACCGTCAAAAGGACCAGGCAGCAACCCTTACACGTGGCGAAGACGGGCAAATGCTGCTAACTTTTGACGAGCCACAGCGAGCCATCGCCCCCGGCCAGGCAGTCGTCGTCTACCGCGGCGACATCGTCCTGGGCGGCGGCACCGTTACGTCAGCCATCAAATAACAGCTCCCCGCCACCGCAAGTTATAGAGGACGCCCCGGCTGGCATCGCTGCAACAACCGGGGCGGCAGGCTCGATGAGCATTGTCGATGCGTCTAGCGCTGAACGTAGGCACGAACCAGCTCGTAGGTATTGCGCACGCCGTCGATGTGGCTGCGCTCGTAGTTGTGGCTCGCGTACACGCCGGGGCCGATCAGACCATGGCGAATGTCGTAGCCGGCCGAGAGCGTGGCCTCGACGTCCGAGCCGTAATGCGGGTACACGTCGATGGCGTAATCGAGCTCGAGCTCGCGCGCGATGTTGGACAGCGTGGTTACCAGGTCGTAGTTGTAGGGGCCACCCGAATCCTTAGCGCAAATCGAAACCATGCGCTCGGTGCAGCCCAGGTCGTCACCCACGCAGCCCATGTCCACGCTGATCATCTCGCGCGTGTCAGCCGGCACAAAGGCACCGCCGTGGCCGACCTCCTCGTACACCGTAAAGAGCAGCGAAACCTTGCGCGAAAGGGTCACCTCGCCGTCAGCAACGGCGCGGGCCAGACCCAGTAGAATCGACGCCGACAGTTTGTCATCCAGGAAGCGACTCTTAATGTAGCCGCTCTCCGTCACCGTGGTACGCGGATCCATAGCGATGATATCGCCCGTCTGAATACCCAGCTCAAGCACGTCGTCCTTACTGTCGACATTCTCGTCGAGCAAGATCTCCATGTTCTTCTCGATGGTTTTGACCGGCTCATCGGTCACATGCGCCGAAGGCTCGGTATTGAGGACCACACCCGTGTAGTTATTGCCATCGCGCGTATAAACGGTGCAGTTCTCGCCATCGGCCGTAGACCACTGATGCCCGCCGAGCGTCGTGGGACGCAGGCGACCATTGTCCTTGATGGAGCGCACCATAGCGCCCAGGGTATCGACATGGCTCGCCAGGACAAGCGGCTCGCCCTCACCACCAAGCTCAACCAACACGTTGCCCTTATTGGAGCGCTCGGGGCCAAAGCCCATATCGCGCAACGTTTCCATTAGATAGTCAGTAGCCGCACGGGTATAGCCCGTAGGCGAGGCAATAGAAGTCAGCGTCTTAAGCTGGTCAGTAATAAAACCAAGCGTAGAATCCATTTGGGACACCATCCACAACTCCAAAGTCAACATCCCGTAATCAGTAAAAGCCCCAACAACGATACCATCACGCACAAATATTTACCCAGCGAGATGACCCATCGAGCTCTTCCGAACAGCGCCCGCCACGACAACGAGCCGGCGGGCC
>NZ_QRLS01000009.1:0-29120 GCF_003472325.1 Collinsella sp. AM12-1 | reverse complement strand
GCCCCCGCCACGACAACGAGCCGGCGGGCCCCGCCCGTTAGCCCCAGAATCTTTCCGCAGGACAGAAGGAGGCCCCGCCGCACGTAGTGCGCAGCGGGGCCTCCGACATGTCCGAGGACGATTCTGGGGCTAACGGGCGGGGCCCGCCGAACCAGGTTAAGCAGCCGGGCAGATCTTCTTGAAGAGCTCGATGACGTCGTCGAGCGTCGCCTCGCGCGGGTTGCCCGGGAAGCAGGCGTCAGCCATGGCGTCCTTGGCCAGGACCTCGATCTCGTCGGCCTTCATGGCCTCGCAGACATGCGGGATGTTCACGTCGGCGGAGAGCTGCTTGACGGCGGCGATGGCGGCGTCGGCAGCCTCGTCGGTGCTCATGCCCGTGGTGTCAACACCCATGGCAACGGCAACCTTGGCCAGGCGCTCGGCGCAAACCGGCTTGTTGAACTCCATAGCGATCGGCAGCAGCATGGCGCAAGCGACGCCGTGCGGGGTGTCGTAGTGAGCGGACAGGGTGTGAGCCATGGCGTGGTCGATGCCCAGGCCGACATTGGAGAAGCCCATGCCGGCGACATACTGGCCAAGAGCCATGCCCTCGCGGCCGGAGCCGGGCTGACCGGACTTGGCCTCGGCAACGGAGTCGCGCAGGTTCTCGCTGATCAGCTTAATAGCCTCAAAGTGGAACATGTCGGAGAGCTCCCAAGCGCCCTTGGTGGTGTAGCCCTCGATAGCGTGGGTCAGAGCGTCCATGCCGGTGGAAGCGGTCAGGCCGGCGGGCATGGAAGCCATCATGTCGGGGTCGACGACGGCGACCTCGGGGGCGTCGTTGGTATCGACGCACACGAACTTGCGGACCTTCTCGGGGTCGGTGATAACGTAGTTGATGGTCACCTCGGCAGCGGTACCGGCGGTCGTCGGCACGGCGATGGTGAACACAGCGTGGTTCTTAGTCGGAGCAACGCCCTCGAGGCTGCGGACATCGGCGAACTCGGGGTTGTTGATGATGATGCCGATAGCCTTGGCGGTGTCCATGGAGGAGCCACCACCGATGGTCACGATAGCGTCAGCCTCGGCGGCCTTAAAGGCCTCGACGCCGTCCTTGACGTTCTGGATGGTGGGGTTGGGCTTAATCTCGGAGTAGAGGCTCCAAGCAATACCGGCGGCGTCGAGCTCGTCGGTTACCTTGGCGGTAACGCCAAACTTGACCAGATCGGGGTCGGAGCAGACGAAGATCTTCTTGTAGCCACGACGCTGGAGCTCGCCGGGGATCTCCTTGATGGCGCCAGAACCATGATAAGAAATGGTGTTGAGAACGAAACGATTAGCCATTGATAGCCTCCCATCGTGTGCGGGGCGCCCATTACGCCCCACGCTATGAGTCCCATCCTAACGCTTTTGAAACAAAAAATGCATGAGAACGTCAAAAGTGTTAAAGCGTTTCAACATAATAACGGAGCCCCAGTCCTTCCCTCCCGACTGCAGCGAAGGCTAGATTATAGGAGCAATTGCCCAAAGAATACGACCAACTCAGTCTATAAATTGTTTCTGTTTTAGCAATATATGTTTGACAATACGTTTATAAAAGGATACTTTATAGTAATTAATATGCATGCAGCAAATAGTGTCATTCATTTTGTTAGAAATTGCCCATGCGGTTATTGCAGCTGCATGTACTGCAACATACAGCGTAATTCTCCGCACGAAGCAGAAGACGGTTCCAATTCAATCGAGGCGATGACGCGTGAAGGCTACTGGTCCTAAATCGAGCAAGACGGCTACAAACGAATATCGAATCTCAATTGAAGGTAACCCTTATCCGCATGCTCTGGCTCTCGTCAACCCAGCGGGAGACAACCTCAACATCAAAAGACATGGGTTCACGGGTCCACTAGGACAGCTATTGAGTCTTAAATACACCGTTTATGACGATGCAAATGAAAAGCTCTTTACTGTCGTCGACGGTGGTTTTAGTAACATGCCCAGGGTTGCGCTCATCATCGAACACAAGGAAGTTGCGGTGTTCGATTATGGCCTAAACAGACTTGAGATGAAGTGCGTAACGAACATACCGAATTACACAATAAAAGGTAACTTCCTATTTGGAGATTACGATATATTCAGTCAACGGGAAGTGAAGCTATCTTCAGTTAACGTCCTTCAATGTGATAAACAATCGTGCTTTAACATACAGGTTTTGGATAAAGCCGAATTAGCCGCCGCAATTGGAATACCCACAGCCATTGCCCTTCTGAGGGCTCGGATTGAAGAGCATCTCGAATAAATTGCAAAAAGCAGTTCGTAACAACATTCAGGAGCTAGATAGTTTTTTTCTGGCTCCTGAAGCTGTACTACATAGAGATGAAAAATAATGCGGCAAAGGGGCTGTCTCTTTGCCGCATTCGGTTACTTTCGGCAGCCCTCTTTCCAAGCCTCGGCCGCAACCTTCCAGCGAAAACGCAAGTCGCGCTCGCGGTCGATAAACATGATGGCAAACGCGACAAACAGCAGCACGCTCGCCACGACGATGGCGTGCAGGCCCATGCGCTCAATACACCAGTTGCCCAACACGGCGCCAAACACAAAGGTAAAGATCACGCCAAAGTACAGCAGGCCGTTTTCCAAAAAGCCGCGCTTGTGGGTAATGATGTAGTCGTCCACGTTTTGCAAGGCATTACGGAGGTTGCCGATACACATGGTCGTGGCGATGCCGTGTCCATGAATCTTGCGGAAGCTCTCGACCTGCATACCGCAGGCAAACGAAGTAAGGCAGTTGGCGAGCAGGTTGAAATCGCCACCGGGAATAAAACTCACGCCCAGCAAGATGACGGCTTCAAAGAACACCGTCACCTGACGCCAGTGGATCACGCTGCCAAAACGCTCGTGTACCAGGTCGGCAAGCATAATGCCCACAGCAAACGAAACCACAGGGAAGAAGTAACGCCCCGCAAGTGCCCAATTGCCCTCCGAGATGCTCACGCCCACCAGCAGGATGTTACCCGTCTGCGCGTTGGCGAAAACATGGTCGCGCCCAATGTACGAATACACATCCATAAAGCCACCGGCGAGCGCCAAGATGATGCCCAGCTCAATGGATTCCGATATCTGTTTGGCACGCTGCATCGTCGTGCATCCTCCTTGTTGACGACTCTCTCGTGCGTTGGCGGAAACATAGCCGCCGTTCATACTGTAACCCATTGACAACATGGCGTACGCGCGAGACGGGTTCTCCAACGCGCAGATACACAGTCTGGAAACAAACGGCGGGCGCGGCACCGACACCCGAGACCTCGTGTACTCCACCAGTCTTTTTAGCCCCGTCCTAAAAAGACTGGTTACAATTACGTGCAGCATACAAACACCGGGAGGGATCGTGGCAAAAAAGCCTCAGCACGCTCAGAACAACCAGCGCAGTCAGCAGGGCAAACAGGGCCAGCAGCAAAAGCGCGGCGGTAAGGCACAGGCCACAACCGTCAAGGCGACACCCGTCCGCCCCTGGCGTCCGGGCCGCGACAAGTTCCTCCCCGTCAGCCGCGCCGACATGGATGCGCGTGGCTGGGACCAGTGCGACTTCGTCTACATCTGCGGCGACGCCTACGTGGACCATCCCAGCTTTGGCATGGCCATCGTCAGCCGCGTGCTCGACGCACACGGCTACAAAGTGGGCATTATCTGTCAGCCCGACTGGACCGATCCCGCCAGTATCACCGTGCTCGGCGAGCCGCGCCTGGGCTTTCTGGTCTCCGCCGGCAACATGGACTCCATGGTCAATCACTACTCGGTGACCAAGCATCGTCGCCACACCGATGCCTACACCCCTGGCGGTAAAGAGGGGCACCGCCCCAACCGCGCCGTCACGGTCTACGGCAACCTCATCCGCCAAACGTTCAAGGACGCGCCCATCATCATCGGCGGCATCGAGGCGAGCCTGCGTCGTCTGGCCCACTACGACTACTGGCAGGATAAGCTCAAGCGCTCGGTGCTGCTCGACTCGGGCGCCGACATCCTCATCTACGGCATGGGCGAGCACGCGATCGTCGAGATCGCCGACGCGCTCGACGCGGGCCTGCCCGTCGACCAAATCACCTATATCAACGGCACCGTCTACCGTACCAACTCGCTCGACGAGGTCTACGACTACGACCTGCTGCCCAGCTGGGACGACCTTGCCGCCGACAAGCTCAACTACGCGCGCAGCTTTAATGTGCAGCAGCAGAACATGGATCCCATCACCGGACACCGCCTGGTAGAGCCCTACCCCAACAGCGTCTATGTGGTGCAGAACCCGCCGTCGGCGACGCTCACCACCGATGAGATGGACGAGGTTGCCGAACTCCCCTACGCACGCGATTGGCATCCCGATTACGACGCGGCAGGCGGCGTGCCGGCCTTTGCCGAGATCAAGTTTTCCATCAGCTCTAACCGCGGCTGCTTTGGTGAGTGCTCGTTTTGCGCGCTGACCTTCCACCAGGGCCGCGTGCTGCAGATGCGTAGCCACGATTCGATTATGCGCGAGGCCGAGCTACTCACGCGCGACCCCGAGTTTAAGGGCTACATCAACGACGTGGGCGGACCGACGGCCAACTTTAGCCGTCCTGCCTGCGACAAACAGCTCAAGCACGGCGTGTGCAAGAACAAGCGCTGCCTGTGGCCGAGCGTGTGCAAGAACATGGTGGTCGACGAGAGCGGCTACACGCAGCTGTTGCGCGACCTGCGCCAGCTGCCAGGCGTCAAGAAGGTCTTCGTGCGCAGCGGCATCCGCTTTGACTACACCATGGCCGACGCCTCGGACGAGTTTTTGCGCGAGCTGCTGGAACACCATGTCTCGGGCCAGCTACGCGTAGCGCCCGAGCACGTGAGCGACGCGGTGCTCTCCGTGATGGGCAAGCCGAGCCGCGCCGTCTACGACGCGTTCTGCCGTAAATTTGAACGCCTGAACCGCGAATACGGACTCAAGCAGTATGTGGTGCCGTACCTAATCTCGAGCCACCCCGGTTCAACGATGAAGGAAGCCGTGGACCTTGCCGAGGCCGTGCGCGACATGGGCTACATGCCCGAGCAGGTGCAGGACTTCTACCCCACGCCGTCCACCATGTCGACCTGCATGTACTACACCGGCGTGGACCCACGCACCATGAAGCCGATCTACGTGGCACGCGACCCACACGAGAAGGCCATGCAGCGTGCGCTCATCCAATACCGCAAGCCCGAGAACTACAAGCTCGTGCGTGAGGCGCTGGAAAAAGCCGGCCGCCGCGATCTGATTGGCTACACCAAGCATTGCCTGATTCGCCCCGTGCCGCCGCGCCCGGGCGAGACATCTGCCGGCGGGGGGCATGGCACCGGCAAGAAGGGCGGCAAGGCCCACGGTGGCGTTGGCGGCGCTGGCAAGGGACCCAAAGGCAGCAAGGGGCACGGTGGCATGTCGCGTGCGCAGAACACCGCCGGGCGCAATCGCGCGGCCCAGGGGCGACAGGGCGCCAACGGCGGCGGGCGTCGCAACTAGGGCAGCGGTGCGCTCGCTGCATCCATCCCACACGCGCGGCGCAGCGACCGCATTGCCTCAACGAGGATGACGCCGGCGATGGCGACCGTAATTGCCACGTCGAACGGCGTGTTCACAAACCAGAGCAACGTCATGAGATACGACCCGGCATTAAAGGCGAAGTGCAGCAGGATCGTGTAGCGGAGCTTTCCGGTCGTCACGAGCACCCAACCAAAGATGAGGCCAGCGGCACCCGCGTAGCAACCTTGCACCCAATTCATGTGCATAAAACCGAAGATTGCCGCCTGCAGCACAATCGCCGCGGTGATACCCCACGTGCTCGGGGCCGCCCAGGGCACCATGGCGCCGTCCTGCGCACCCGCACGACGCCGGCGCTTCCAAAGTGGGCGGCACTGCGGATTAAACGCTCGAAGCGAAAACTCAAAAATAATGCCGCGTACCAGCAGCTCTTCACAAAATGGGGCGCCGAGCACCGTAGTCAGGACGGCGAGATAGCTGGTGTCGCCCATGCCTGTTTCCTCGACAAGCTCGCTGTAGTCGGCCGCAGCCTCGGGCAACAGCGACAGCACGGCGTCGGTCACGTAGCCAACGACCACCTGCAGGGCAAGGCCGATCACGATAACGCAGGCGATGCGCTTCCACGCCCCACGCGCTCCCCCGCCGAGCGGATGCGCGCATTGCCGGCGTGCCATAAACGAACGCGGCCACAGATAACGCCACCACAGCAGCGCCATTAAAAACGATGCCGTCTGCGCGACAGCCTGAAGCAATTGAATATCGAGGCCGTCAATCGAAAAGCCCATGAACACCGATGCGACGCCCAGAGCGGAGAACAAAACCACGCTCAGGGCGATATCGGCAGCGACGACGCCAAAACAGGCAAGCGCCCAAATCATCGCATTGAGCATGCCAACCTCCTCAAAACCCGGCACTTAGGGACGTTCCTTAACTGCCGGCAGAAAAGGAACGTCCCCAAATGCCGGCAGTTTGGGACAGTCATTATTGATGAGAATCGGGCGCAGTGCCAAAAGCCCCGTTGGGCGAGATGTCAAACGGGAAGGTGCCGCAGCGATTGAACGCGGCGATAAACATGCGGATGGCGTTGGACGGCGTGGTGCCCACGAGCTGGGTTGCCGCCGCGAAGGCTGCCTTCTCCTCGGGCAAGACCTTCGCGACTACGGGGGTCATGTGTTCTGCCATGGCGCTTCCTTTTTGAAACGACGGTAGTGCGGATAGATGCGGGCCACGCGGCTGGGCGACGGGCTGTGAAGGCAACCCGATTGGCCCGCATCTGGAGTTTGTTTCTACGGCGTTGGTATTACTTGGTATTCCTAAGTATTACCCCGCAGATAGAATACCACACCCGACCCCATGGGGACGAAGGAAAACGGATCATTTTGTTGCTGAGTTAGTATTTAGAGCGTGATGATATCCGAGATATCGAGGGCCTGAGCGTCGGCGACATCGTGCGTGGCAAGCAGGAGCATGCGGCCGTCGAGCAAGTCGAGCACGACCTCGGCGCATGCGTCGCGCGCAGCGGTATCTAAACCGGTAAAGGGCTCGTCAAGAATCACCGCGCCGCCCGGACACAGCAGGGCTCGAGCGATCTCGACACGACGGCGCTGCCCGCCCGAAAGCTCGGCCACGCGAGCATGCACATCGACCCCCGGCACCAGCAAGCGCAACAGGGCCGCAGCACTCGAGGCGTCCACGCGTGCATCGGCGCACACCAGCACGTTATCCAGCGCCGAGGCGGACTCGACCAAGCGTGCATCCTGAAACACCATCGAGCACGGTGCGCACTCCCCTGCCGCAAGGGCAAGGAGCGTCGACTTACCCGCACCCGAGGCGCCCATCACACAGATACGCCCACCCGCGGGCACGTTGAGCACCAGCCCGTCGAGCGCCGGCGCCCAGGGCGCGCGATCGCCCACGGCAAGCGCAAGCTCCGCTGCAGCGCCATCGCCCGCAGCCCTCGCACGCCCGCGCAGCCCATGCCCATGCGCCCGCACGGCCGCACCCCACGCCACGGGCCCCGAAACCCGCAGCAGCCACACCAGCACGCGCTCGCACGCCCATGAGGCGGCAACGACCAGCACGGTCCACGCCAGCAGATCAGCCGTCTCAATCAAAAGCTTCGCCTGATAGATGCGCTCACCCACGGTGCCCACCGCCATGCCGATCAGCTCGGCTGCCACACCGGCCTTCCAGCTCATGCCGATCACGGCACGCGCACACGAAAGCACAAACGGCAGGACTTCGCGCCAGGTATGGGCGCAAAACAGTCGCCAGCCGCGCACGCCATGCAGACGGAACATCTGCTCCAGTGGCTTATCCACCTGCGACAAGCCTTCGACCAGTGAGAAATATACGCCCGGCAGCGCCATCAAAAAGACCGCCGCGATGCTCACACGTGCCGACCCCAACCAAATAAGCAGCAGGACCACCACGCAGGCAACCGGCGTCGCCTTAACAAACGAAAGCGCCGGCGCCACCAAGCGGGCAAACGCCCGCGACCGTACAGAAATCCCGGCCAACAAACCGCCGCATACCGCGGCAAGCGCCAGCCCGCCCAGTATCCGCGCGCCCGAGCCCGCCAGAATCGCCCACGTGCCGGCATCGCATATCAGGCGCAGCAGCGCCAAGGCAACAGCACCCGGCCCCGGCAAAATCAGCGGCTGCGCCACCAGCGCCGCCACCAGCACCCACACAGCAAGCCAAAAGGCGGCGACGGCACCTGCTGCCGACACCGCCTTCATACGCTCTGTCATTTGTCGAGCAAACGCACGCACGGGCTACTCCATGTAGTAGAAATCATCGGCCGGGAGCTTACCGCCCACGGCGCTCGCGTCCGCATCGGCCAGCGCCTGCAGGTACCCACAGAGCGCCGCCTTCATATCCTTGCCCGTCTGGCAGACAAGCATGCACCCGGGAATCGCCTTCTCGGCGATCTTGGCGTTGTCCACGATGCCGGCATCGACCACGGCCTGCGCCCAGTCTGCCGGCGCCGCATTGACAGCCTTAACGCTCGCCGCATGGCAGCTCAAGAACTCCGCAACGGCCTCGGGATGCTCCTCGGCAAAGGCACGGCGCACCACGGTCACGCCCGTCAGCAAACGGGAGCCCGTGTCACCCGCGAGCTCGTCCCACACATCGGTCAGGCTCACCGGTGCCGACAGCTTGCCCTCGCTCTTGGCGATGGCAGCGGTCTTGAATGGCTCCGGCAGCACGCCCACGGCGGACGGGTCGGCAAGCAGGGCCGACAGCACCTCGGTGGGTTCGCTCTTAAACTCGAGCGTCACTTGACCGGTCAGGCCCGCGCGCTCCAGCAGGTAGTTCATGACGTACTCCGGCGTGGTGCCCTTGCCCGTCATGTAGACGGTACGACCCGCCAGATCGCCAAACGAGGCCACGCCTGCGTCGCCCGTCACAACGTTCAGCACGCCCAGCGTGTTGATGTCGATGACCTGCACCGCACCCTCGGTCTTGTTGTAGAGCACGCTCGCCAAGTTGGCCGGCACCAGGGCAATGTCGATATCGCCCTGAATGACCTTGGGCACAATCTCATCGGCCGCGGCGCTGATCGCAAAGTCGAACTCATTGTCCGTCTCGCCATCGGCAGCCTGGTCCATAAACTGCACCAGACCGATCGACGTCGGTCCCTTGAGCGAGGCAACGCGCACCTCGACCGACTCAGCGGCAGCGCCACTCGCCGCAGACCCAGCAGCCGAACCCGCAGAAGACCTCGCCCCCGCAGCTCCGCCGCCACAGCCAACCAGCGCAAGCGACAACGCGCCCGCGGCAAGCGCCGAGGCAAATCCCCGGCGCGACATTTCAAAATCAAACGCGCGCATCGCTAGCACGTCCCCTCGTTAGGCATCGTCCATGCGTGATGGTCGGTATGCAGCAATCCCTCGGCCAGCGGCGACAGCGGCGCACCCAAGAACTCGCGATAGCACGCCTGGACATCGGGATTCTCGTGCGAGAAGCGAATCTTGGCGTTCGCATCGAGGCCCCACAGTACCTGGCCGCGCTCGGCTGCCAGCTCACAGCCGTCATGGATGGGCTGACCGCCGCCACCGACGCAGCCGCCCGGGCATGCCATAACCTCAACGAAGTCATAACTCACGCGGCCGTCGCGAATCGCGTCGAGCAGACGGGCAGCGTTTCCCAGCCCGTGTGCCACGGCGACGCGCACCTTGGTGCCATCGATATCGGCCACGGCTTCCTTCCAGCCGTCCAGGCCGCGCACGTCGGTAAAGAAGTCGGCGTCGGGGTTCTCGCCCGTCACCAGGTAATATGCCGAGCGCACGGCGGCCTCCATCACGCCGCCCGTGGCGCCAAAGATCACACCCGCGCCCGTGCCAAAGCCCAGCGGCGTATCGAGCGGCTCCTCGACCAGCGTGCCGACGCTCACGTGGCTTGCGCGGATCATGCGTACCATCTCGCGCACCGTCAGCGCAACGTCCACGTCGGGCGCGCCGTCCTCGCCCACCATGCTCGACAGCGCACACTCGGCCTTTTTGGCCGTGCACGGCATCACGGACACCACAAACAGGCGCTCGGGCTCCACGCCCAGAACCTTGGCGTAATAAGTCTTGGCGACAGCGCCAAACATCTGCTGCGGCGACTTGGACGTGGACAGGCTGTCAACAAACTCCGGATAGCGCGCCTTCACAAAGCGTACCCAGCCCGGGCAGCAGCTCGTGAACATGGGCCAGCCGCGGCTGTCGCCCTCGCCCTTGGCGGCCTTACCCAGGCGCTCGAGCAGCTCGGAGCCCTCCTCCATAATGGTGAGGTCGGCCGAGAAATCAGTATCGAACACGTACTCAAAGCCCACACGGCGCAGTGCGCAGGCCAGGCGCTCGACGGTGGCCTCCTCGCGCGGAATGCCGAGCTCCTCGCCCCAAGCGCTACGCACGGCCGGCGCGATCTGCACCAACACGATCTTGTCGGGATCAGCGAGAGCGTCGAACACGGCCTCGGTGTCATCGCGCTCGCGCAGCGCGCCTGTCGGGCAATGCGTGATGCATTGACCGCACGCGACGCAATCGGTCTTGCCGATCGGCGCACGCCCGCGGGTGCCCACGGCGGTATGCGTGGCGCGGTTGGTCAGGTCCCAAATCCCTAAGCCCTGCACGCTCTCGCACACCTTGATGCAGCGCATACATTTGATGCACTTGTCGTTGTCGCGGATGATGGGAAAGTCGAAGTCCCAGCCCTCGCGCGCCAGGTGCTGCTCGTACGGCAGATAGAAGATGCCCAGGTCGTTGGCGATGGTCTGCAGGTTGCAGTTACCACTGCGCACGCAGCTCGTACAGCGCGAGTCGTGCTGGGACAGCAGCAGCTGCACGTTGGTGCGACGCGCCTCGCGGGCCTTGGGGCTGTTGGTGTGGACCACCATGCCGTCGAGTACGTAGTTGTTGCAGGCGGCAACCAGCTGGTCGCAGCCCTCAACCTCGACCACGCACACACGGCAGCCGCCGATCTCGTTCAGATCGCGCAGATAGCACAGGGTGGGAATCTGGATGCCGACGGACTTGGCCGCATCCAGGATCGTGGTGTGCTCGGGCACCACGACCTCGCAGTTATCGATCGTGAGCTTGACCATGTTGAGTGCTCCGCTTTCGGTGTTGTCGCTGACAGTGGTTTTGTTGGGCTCTACCATTCCAGGTTCCTCCCTCCGCGGAACGCGCCAAAGCCAAAGTGGTCGCAACGCAGGCAGCGGCTTGCCTCCTGGCGTGCCTCTTCCTCGGTAAGGCCCTGCTCGACCAGATTCCAATCGCGGATGCGCTCGCCGGCCTCGCGCTCGCCCAGCTCGCAGCGGCCGCACTCGTGCTTGCCCTTAAACTGCACGGTCGGCAGCTCAACGTCGAGCTTGATCTTGTGGTCGAAGCCCAGGTAGCGGTCGATATTTGCCGAAGCAACGCGGCCGGCGTTGATGGCCCGGATGACGGTGGCGGGACCGGTCTGGCAGTCGCCGCCGCTAAAGAGGCCGTCGAAGTTGGGCACGGCGCCATCCGAATCGGTGACGACGCGACCCCACTTGCAGACGATGCCCATGTCCTCAAACGGCTTGGAATCGATGTCCTGGCCAATGGCCACGAACACGCGCTCGCAGGGAATGACGCGCTCGGGCGTGGCGGCGGCACGCGGGGCCGGACGACCGCGACGGGGCTCGCCGATAATCTGCGGCTGCACGCGCAGGCCGCTCACGCGACCGTCCTCGCCCGTCTCGATGGCGAGCGGCGCCGTCAGCTCCAGAACCTCGCAGCCCTCGGCCTGGGCACCGGCAATCTCGGCGTCCTGAGCCGTCATATCGCAGATGCGGCGGCGGTAGACAATGCTCACCTTTTCGGCACCGCAGCGCACGGCAGAGCGCGCCACGTCCATGGCCACGTTGCCGCCGCCGATGACGCACACGCGCTGGCCGCTCAGGTCGGGCAGCTCGTCGTCACCGATGGCGCGCAGCATCTTGACGGCCGACTCCACGCCGGGCGCCTCTTCGCCCGGAAGGCCGAGCTTCTTATCGCTGTGGGCGCCAATGGCCAGGTAGACGGCATCGAACTCGTCGCGCAGGCGGGCAAGCTCCTCGCCGTTGACGGAGTGATCGAGCTCAACGTCGATGCCGGCGCTCAAAATCCAGTCGATCTCGGCCTGCAGGCGCTCGCGCGGCAGACGATAGCTGGGGATGCCATAGCGCAGCATGCCGCCCAGGTGGTGGCGCTGCTCAAAGATGGTCACCTTATGGCCCATCACGGCCAG
This sequence comes from Collinsella sp. AM12-1, assembly GCF_003472325.1. Classification (NCBI taxonomy): domain Bacteria; kingdom Bacillati; phylum Actinomycetota; class Coriobacteriia; order Coriobacteriales; family Coriobacteriaceae; genus Collinsella; species Collinsella sp. AM12-1. Next base: position 16,858 of record NZ_QRLS01000009.1, on the reverse strand, counting down.
GTAGTAGGCGCAGGAAAGGCCGGCCGGGCCGCCGCCGATCACGGCGACGCGCTTGCCGGTGTTGTCCACTACATGCGGCTTGTGGTCGTTGAGCTCACCGTGCTCGACGGCAAAACGCTTGAGGGCGAGGATGTTCATGGGGTCGTCGACCATGCCACGGCGGCAGTGCATCTCGCAGGGATGCTCGCACACCAGGCCGCAGACGAGCGGCAGCGGATTGTTCTTGCGGATGACCTTGACGGCGTCGGCATAGCGGCCGGCCTCGACCAGCGAAATGTACCCGGGAATGTCGACGTGCGCCGGGCAGCCCGAAACGCACGGGACGCGGGCCTCGCGGTCAAAGCCGCAGGAGCGCTCGCGGATGTGATGCTCAAAATCGTCGCGGAAGCCGCGAATGGCCGTGAGTGCCATGGCGCCAGCTTCGTAGCCGATGGCGCAATCGCTCGAAAGATAGATGGTGCGGGCGGTGCGCTCAATCAAGTTGAGCGTGGACTCATCGGCGCGCCCTTCGAGCACATCGGCGAGCAGGTCGCTCAGCGCGCTCAGGCCCACGCGGCAGGGCGTGCACTTGCCGCAGCTCTGGGTGGAGCACAGATTGACGAGCGCTGCCGTAAACTCAACGGGGCACGGGGCGAGCGAACTCACCGCCAGACGACGTCCGAGCGCATCGTGCAGGTCGTCCATGACGGCCTGAGCGTGGCTGCGTTCCATTACGTGCAGTCGAGCCATAAGATCCCCTCTCACATGGCAGCCCGGAGGCGAGGCCGGGCGAAGTTGCTACACGCACAACACTGACCTAAAAAGTTGTTAGGTCTCCACGCAGTTCGGCAGGCGGTATGAAATGTCACCCTCGGCGGTGAAATAGAACATTACCGCAGATAAATGCCATATTTGGTAAAACGCGTTACCAAATGACAATGCCCCGCCCACGCAATCACGTGGACGGGGCATTGCTCCAGGTATGCGGCCAGCGACCCTGTTGCTTTTACTTAAGCTCGGGCCAGTAACCCTTGTTGGCCTCGATCATGTCGTCGAGAACCTCCTTGGCGACCTTCATCGAAGGCACGGTCTTGTTCAGCGTAAAGGCCTTGAGCGCCTTCTCGTAAGAACCCTCGATCGTAGCCTCGACCACGAGCTTCTCGGAGTTCAGCTGCTGCATCATGAGGCCCTGCTGGAACAGAGGAATGTTGTCGCGGCTGATGACCTCGGGGCCATTCTTGCCAATGTAGGCAGGCAGCTCGACCATAGCGTCGTAGGGCATGTTGGGGATAGCGCCCTTGTTCTCGCAAATGACCAGGAAGCGCTGCTTGGTGTCGTTCTTCAGAGCGATAGCCAAATCGGCAATCCAGTCGCCGTGGCTGCCCGCATAGAACGTGCTCTCGTCGATCTCGCCCGTCTTCTCGTAGTGGTCGATGCCGTCGAAGAGGTTCTTCTCACGCGTCTCCTCAACCTCGTTAGCACGGGTGCGCTCGGGGTTGGAATGCTCGACGAACTCCTTCTGCTGCAGGTAGTAGTTCAGATACGTGTTGGGCAGGTACTCCGGGAAGCACTCCATGATCTCGTACTCGCCCTTCCAGACGTAGTACCAGCTGCCCTTGGTGTGGCGGTTCTGCTCGGGGTGCTCGTCAGTGGCCTCCTCGGGCTTCTTTGCCATGAGCGAGCCCATGCCCTTGAGGTAGGAGTCGGGCAGCAGAATCTCATGCTCCTTGATGTACTCGCGCAGCTGCGGGAGCACCTCCTCGCCCTTGTGGCGGATCGAGGTGAACCAACCAAAGTGGTTGAGGCCAAAGTAATCGTACTCGACATCCTTCTTGTCGATATCGAGTGCGGCGCAAACCACGTCGATGATCGCGATCGGCATGTCGCAGATGTTGATGATGCGAGCGTTGGGACGCAGCACGCGGCAGCCCTCGGACACGATGGCAGCAGGGTTGGAGTAGTTGAGAATCCAGTAGTCCTTCTTAGCGTACTTCTCAACGTCATCGATCAGCTCGACCATGGGGAAGATGGTGCGCATGCCGTAGGCAAGGCCGCCGCAGCCGCAGGTCTCCTGGCCCACGCAGCCGTGACGCAGCGGAATCTTCTCGTCCTGCTCGCGCATGGCATAGCCGCCCACGCGCATCTGGGCAAACACGAAGCTCGCGTCCGTAAAGGCAGTCTCCTTGTCGGTGGTCACCATGAGCTTGATGTCCAGGCCGAGGTCCTCGTGCAAAATCCAGTCCACGAGCACGCCGATCTTGCGCTGGCGCTCCTCGTTGATGTCGTACAGACGAATCTCGTCAACGTCGAGCTCGTCCTTGCGCAGGGCGATGGATTTGACGATGCCGGGGGTAAAGGTGGATCCGCCACCACACAGAGTAATGATCATTGTTTACTGCTCCTTCTCAATTGCGTTTTCGACCTTGTCACGCATCTCGGCGACCTTCATGCCAAAGATGATCTGGATATTATTGCCGTTGCGGTTGATGCCGCTGTTGGGCACGTGGTTGATGAGGTCCTCATTGATGAGGTCCGGGTTCTTAACGTTCACGCGGAGACGCGTAAAGCAGTTCTCGAGCTCCTCGATGTTGTCCTTGCCACCAAGACCTGCGACCAGGTCGGCGATGCCTGCATCGACGCCCTCTGCGGGAGCCGCGGCAACAGCGCCCTGCTTCACCGCGACAGACGCGGCGGCCTCGCCCTCGGCAACGGACTCGGCGAGCTCGGACTCTTCCTCGCGACCAGGCGTGTGGAGGTTGAGCTTCTTAATAAGGAAGGTGAAGAGGAAGAAGTACAGAGCGGCGTTGACGACTCCAAGCACCAGCATAACCGGCCAGTTGGTCTTATCGACACCGAGGACCAGGTTGGAGACCACGATGTTGATGATGCCGCCTGCAGTCGAAGCGGGCACGGAGAGGACCTTGAGCAGGACCAGGAAGATACCGGAAAGAACCGAGTGAACGACAAAGAGCACGGGAGCGGCAAAGACAAAGAGGAAGTCCATGGGCTCGGTGACACAGGAGAGCACGGCGGTGATGATCAGCGGGATGATAACGGCCTTGGTCTTATCCTTGTTCCCCTTGTAAGCGGTGAAGATAAAGGCGAGACCGATACCGATGTAGGGCCACAGGTTGTTGAAGGTGTAGCTGTTGAAGTAGGTGCTATCGGAGAAGGGCTGGCCCGTCATTGCCATCTCGGCGACACGGATGGGATAGGCGCCGGCGATAACCTGATCGCCCAGCGTCAGGGTGCCGCCCACATCGGAGAACTGGAACGGGGTGTAGATGAGGTGATGCAGACCGGTAGGAACGAGCAGCTTGTTGAGCATGCCGTAGATAAACAGACCGATGTTGCCCGACTCCTTAATGATGCCGGCAACGGAGGAGATGGCACCCTGAACCGGAGGCCAAACGATGCAGAAGCCAGCACCCATGATCCAGGAAATGATGATCATGATCAGGAACGGAAAACGAACGCCCGAGAACATCGAAAGGGCAATGGGGAACTGCTTGTTCGAGTACTTGTTGAACACGGCACCGGTGATGCAACCAAGAATGATGCCGCCAAACACGCCGGTATCGAGCACCTGAATGCCCATAACGGTGCTCTGGCCGGTTCCGGTAAGGCCGAGCATGCCGCTCGCTTCGGCAAGAGAGCCGGTGGCGTTGAGCACGATGTTGTTAGCCTGCAGGAACAGGAAGAACGACATCAGGGCGATCAGCGAAGCATGGCCCTTGTTCTTCTTTGCCATGGCGCCGGCGATGCCCACGCAGAACAGAATCGAGAGGTTGTTGATGATAAACATCAGCGACTGATAGACAACGGCGCCCACAAGCTGGAACGGACCGGAGCCCAGCACAGGGATCACGGCGCAGATGGTCTTGTTGGTCAGAATAATGCCCACGATGAGCAGAATGCCGGCAACCGAGAGATACATCATCGGCTGAACGATTGACTTCGCGAACACCTCCAACGGCGCTTTGAAATTGAACTTCTTTTTTGCGGTCATAGCGGTACTCCCCTTCCTTTTCCGCAAATTAAGACAGATGTGCCCTGGACAAGACCGTGAGCCTTGCCTTATATCAATCGATGTGTGGGCACGTTATGCCTAGAGACCAGGTTCTCCAAGCAGGTTAACAATGTGATATGCGAGATAACTCTTCTCGGCATCGGTAACGACAACGTTATAGGTAGACGCTAAGTGGTCGGCAATTGACTCCGCACACGAGAACGCCCTCGGATACGCCGTTTCATCGATACGGAACAGCGCGTCGCCATTGACCTGCCCCGCCGCGGGATCGAGCGCCCGCTGCGCAAAAAACTGCAGATGGCGAACGAAACGCTCGTACGGCAACGAGGTGACGTCAAGGGTCGTGGCATAGTGCTCGGAAACAATCGCGAGCACGTCGCGAACAAGCTGGACCGAAACAATCAGACGGTCAGAGCGCTGCGGCATGGTGGCGTTGACGATATGCAGCGTAATAAAACCCTGCTCTTCTTCGCTCATCTGGATGCCCATATACTCCTTGATAATCTGCAGCGCACGGCCCGCAAGCGCATACTCCTTGCGATAGAACTGCTGGATCTCGAGCAGCAACGGATTCTCGCAGGGGACGCCCTTACGCTCGCGCTCCAAAGCAAGACTGATATGGTCTGCGAGAGCAATGAGAATCTTGTCGTTGATATCAACATTGAGCTCTCGACGGAGCATCTGAACAATGTCCTCGGCAATCACGAGGTTGACGGTGGGGATGGACTCCAAAAGATGTGCCAAGCGGTCAATCGTACGCGAATCCTGAGAAGTGCCCTCCTGCAGCGCATAGGTCTTTTCGACCGATGCTTCATCGATAGCGTCGCCGGCATGACGGCCAAAGCAGAGGCCTCGACCGATGACAATGAGCTCGGAGCCATCGTCCGAAGTGACCATTGCGACGTTGTTGTTGAAAACTCGCTTGATAACCACGGTACCCACCACAAGAATTTACTCGGAAAGCCAGACGACAGGCTCTTTAACAGCAACAGGGCCGGAAGCGTGCTCACGAAGAGTCGAGTTCTCCGAACGCTCGCACACGATAACGAAGACCGTGGGATCGAAGCCGGCGGCGCGGACCGCGTCGAAATCGACCTCGACGAGGGGCTGGCCCGCGTCGACATGGTCACCCTGGGCAACAAGCGCATGGAAGCCCTTGCCCTCAAGTTTAACAGTGTCGATTCCGATATGCAGCATCACCTGAGCAGAGCTGTCGTCGGACATGATGCCCAGCGCGTGCTCAGTCGGAAACAACGCCGCGACGGTGCCGGAAACAGGAGCGCACACCGTTCCCTCTTGGGGAACCACGGCAACGCCATCGCCCACGGCACGGCTGCTAAAAGCGGGGTCATTGGTATTTTCTAGATGAACAAGCTCGCCGGAAACGGGAGCGAGGATTTCGAACTCGGAAGCTGCAGTCTTCTGCTCATCCGAACCGCCCATCAGGCGAGAAAAGAAACCCATGGTGGCATGTCCCTTCATAAATATAGCCCAACCAAAATCAAGCGAATGCATCCATAGAGACACACTCGTTCAAAGACTTTGGTTAGGCCCACGTCCGAGGGACTCGGTAACCTTCCGCATTTCTTTTTACGGGAGTTATTTTAGACAAGCCCAAAGCCAGAATAGTCATTATGACCGGTGAGCGGTATTTTTTCTTCGATAAACGGTATTTAGGCAGCACTTGGGGACGTTCCTTTTCTGCCGGCACTCGGGGACACTCCTCACTCTGGTGCATTGGGGACAGGTTTGTTTGCACCAGGTTGGTGCAGATTAACCTGGCCCCATTGCACCAATTTCGTATGCGCTAGACAAAGAGCTCGCATTCCTTCCGCACGACGCAAACCTTGCTCAGCATCTGGGAAACAGCGGATAGCTTGTTGGGATCAAGCTTACGAGCGCCTCGCGGGCATACGGCAATGCAGCGCATGCAGGAGATGCACGCCTCGCCAGCTGCTCGTTTGGGGTCACCCTTGTCGATAGCACAAACGGGGCACGCCGCGGCGCATGCACCGCAGGAGACGCAATCCTCTGTTGCCTCAGGTGCCATGCGGTGACCTCTGGCTTGTTTGTAAGGACGATTGCCGGGAATAGAGGGCTCGGATGTATCCTCAGCCAACAGCTTTTGCTGAATTTGCTGCGCAAACTCTGCGAGCTGCGCCGCATCCTGCACATCCGGACGACCGGCAGCAAACTGTCACGCAATGGAATGTTCTGCAATGGCTGCAACTGCCGCGATTACCCGGAATCCCGCATGCTTCGCAACGTCCTCCAGCTCTACGAGCGTGTCCTCAAACGCGCGGTTTCCGTATACACAAACCAAAACAGCCCGAGCCCCGTTGCCGCGCACCATGCCCAACCGGTCAGCCACCACAGCCGGAATTCTACCGGCATACGCCGGCACAGAGATTACGGCCACGTCGTCCTCAGTCATCGAGACAGCGCTGAGATCTAGCCCGCTATCGGTCAGATCGACGGTAACGGTATTATTGTCCAGCGCCCCGGCCACAAGGCCAGACACCTTCCGCGTTCCACCCGTCGGACTAAACACAATTTCGAATACGCTCATCGAGGCACCCTCTCCCTACGCCTGGCAACGCGTCAAGCCGTTTTCACATTCAGACAGAGTATACGGCGCATGGGGAGAGCTCCCCGTTTCGGTGCGCCAGGCACCCCAATGCACCCACCCTACGCTGTCTGCCTCTTCGTTTTGTATAAATTACGGTACAGATTGTATATATTTACGGGATACCGCCGCGTTCTCCTGAGGTACCCCATCCTGGCCCGTGCAAAAAACGGAGTATTCTGCAACGTGACCGCGCCAGCACCGCCGCGGATGGGCAAAACTGTAGGGCGCCGCATCCTTTTAAGTCCCGACATGGCGAGAATGACGCGCCCCTGCTCCGGAAAACGACGAAATCTGACTCAGAACGCTCGCTAGGGATATCCGAAGGCCACCGTTGGCGACGTCAAATCATATGCAGACAACTCGAACTGCAGAATACTCCAAAAAATGCACGGCGCACCCCATGGGACCCATTGCCGCATGGTAGGAAACAGGCCCACGGCATCCTCTAGATGCATTCCCGAGGAAATCACATTTGAACTAGCGATCGGATACGGCAAACAAAAAGGGCCCCGAGCGTAGTTGCTCGGGGCCCTTGGTTCACCTCGCTCTAGCGGGCGATGCGTGCGTTATTTGCGCTTGCCGCCGCCGTCACCGGGGCGACGGGAGCTGCTACCGCGCTTGCCACCACGACTATTGCCATAGCTGCCACGGTTATCGCGACCGCCGGCACGACCGCCACGGGAACCGGCCTGGTTGCCGCCGCGACCACCACGGTAGCCGCCGCGACGCTCTTCGCGGGTATCGTCGTAGTTGCGCCAGTCATCGCGACGATCGCGGCTGGCACGCGGGTCACGACGATCGCGCGACTCGTTAGAACGACCAGCACCGCCGCGGCCGCCGTTACCACGAGCGCCCTCGCCGCCGCGACGCTCGTCTCGGCCACTGCGCTCGTCATCACGACCGGAACGACGACGGTCGCCCGAGCCGCGCTTGCCGCCGCGCGAACCACGGCCCTCGTCTTCGCGCTCAACACGACGACGACCACCACGGTCCTCGTCCTCACGACGACGGCGGTGCGCCTCGCCCTGGAACTGCTTGGCACGGCGCTCGGCACGGTTGCCTCGCGGGACCTGCTCGACGGCACCAGCACCGCCGCGCTCCTCGGCAGCCACCTCGCGGGCAACGCTCTCCACGGCCTCGTCCACGCGAGCCTGAACACCCTCGCGCACGCGGGTCTTGCCGCCGCGCTTGGGACGGCTCGGACGCTCGCCGTCGCCGCGACGCTCGTCTCGGCCGCGGTTAGAACGACCGGCCACATCGCCGTAATCGTCGCCGTTGCGTTTGCCGTCGCGACGTGCCTGCTCAAGCTTCTTCTTGCTCTTGGACTTGCCGCGCTTGGTCTTCTTCTTCACCTTAAAGGCCGCAGGGTCGCGCTCGGGATCAACCGCAGGCGGATTGGGACCCACGTGCAGGTCGTCGGGCTCGTAGATGTCGGCGGTCTTGTCCATGAGCTTCTCAATCTCGTAGAACTCATCGACGTCCTGCTCGGTCACAAACGTGATGGCCCAGCCCAGCTCGCCGGCGCGGCCCGTACGGCCAATGCGGTGGATATAGTCAGTCGGCTCGGCCGGCACGTCAAAATTCACAACGTAGCGCACGTCGCTAATGTCGATGCCGCGGGCGAGCACGTCGGTTGCCACCAGCACGTCGACGGTGCCGTCGCGGAAGGCCGAAAGGGCACGCTCGCGCTGGGCCTGGCTGCGGTTGCCGTGAATCGCGGCGGCCTTGATGCCCTTACGCTCCAGACGACGGCAGCAGCTGTCGGCGCGGTGCTTGGTGCGCATAAAGACGATAGTGCGCTCCGGACCCTCCTTCTTGAGGAACTCGGGCAGCAGGTTGTTCTTGGCCTCTATGGACACCGGGAACACAAACTGGTCGACGGTGTCGGCGGTCGACGTGGCGGGCGCGATCTCCACGCGAGCCGGGTCGCTCACCAGGTCGGTGATCTCGCCCACGGCCTCCTCGTCGAGCGTCGCCGAGAACAGCAGCGTCTGGCGCTCGGCCGGCGTCTCGCGCACAATGCGGCGGACGGCGGGCAAAAAGCCCATGTCGAGCATGCGGTCGGCCTCGTCGAGTACCAGCACTTTGACCTCGCCCAGGTGGCAGGCACCCTGCTCGATCAGATCGACCAGACGGCCCGGCGTTGCGACCAGGATGTCGCAACCGTACTTGAGGGCAGCGGTCTGGGGCTTGTAGCTCACGCCGCCCACGACGGTCACGGCAACATGGCCGGTGACGTCGGCGATTTTGCTCGCGACCTCGTCGATCTGCTGGGCAAGCTCGCGCGTAGGGGTGATGACGAGCATCACGGGGCCGCGGCCGTTGCCCTCGGGCTTTTTAGCACCGCGACGACGGTTGCGGCCGCTACGCTCGCGCACAGGCTTGGGCGGAGCGATGTGCTCCAGGTTGTTCATGGTCGGCAGCAAAAAGGCGGCCGTCTTGCCGGTGCCGGTCTGAGCGGCGGCAAGCAGGTCGCGGCCTTCGAGCACCACGGGGATCGAGCCGGCCTGCACGGGCGTCGGCGCCGTGTAGCCCAGGTTCTCGATAGCACGAAGCATCTCGTCAGAAAGGCCCAGCTCGTCAAAGGCGGGCAGGCTCTCGGTAGCGGACTCGACGGCCTGGGCAGCATTGGCCTCATCGGCGGCATCGAAGGCAGCCTGGGTCATGGCCTCGCGGGTCTCGTCCAGGATCTCGGCGTCGGTGACGTCGGATACAGAATTACGCATATGTTGTTGTTCCTTATCTGCACGCGCAATGGGCACGGCATGCGGCCGCGCGGGCGTGCTTGGTAGTGCGCTAATACATACAAAAACGGGTGCGCACAGAGAGGACGTTGCTCAGCACGCTGGCGATCGCTTTGGCAGCCCTATCGCGCGCCGTCCAGACGCAGCAGCTCTAAGCGATGGAGCAGATTCGCCGCGGGTTAGTATACCCGTACTCCGTATGCCCCCACGTAAACCACAGATGACGGAGCAGGTCTGGGCCAATTGTCTCAATCTGTAACATCTACAGGGCAAATCTTCCTCTACGTGTTACAGATCGAGACAAACGGTCGACACGGTTCACAAACGTCTCAATCTGTAACAGTTACCGAGTAAAATCGGTCCTAATTGTTATAGATCAAGACAGAGGGGGATTTCCGTCCGGTCCAAACCAAATCTCTCAGTCTTCCTGCAATTTCGAACATGTGGCCTATAATGTTGCTTTGGTTACGCTACATATTGCGCAGCCATTTAATACGTCGCCCACCGGGGGCCATTAATTCCTATCGCCTTATTGGCTAGGAAGCAATCAAAGGAGGTATCCGTGGCAGCAGAGACGCCTTGCTCGGTCCTCTATAACGATATTCGCTCGTTCGGCGGTCTTAAACATCTCGAGATCGCCCGAATGCTCATCAATGGAAACTCTTATCTCGGCAGTACCCTGCTCGAGAAATGCTCTTCCAACCGCTCGTATCTCACCCGTTACATCGTCCATCGCGAGCCTGACCAGTGCGCGCCCGCCATCTACAGCGACTTTGCCGTCACCACGCTCAATCTTTCCGCGGCAATCTGCAGCAAGCTCGGCGGCGGCGAGTCCGCCTATCAGGCAATCGCCGAGCACTATCGCGGCCCGGCCGCCAACGAAATGATGTCGGCTCTCGCCAGCTACAAGCTGGACAGCCGCCTATATGCAAATGCCCTCAATCACATCGACAACTTTGACGGCAATGCCGTGCGCGAGAAGAGTACGCTTTACCTTATGCTCTTTGTGGCAACGGGAGCGCTCGCCGATCCCGTTCAGGGCATGGCTACCGTCGAGCGCTTTTGTGACAGCAAGACGGGTGGGCACTTTGGCACCACCGAGACCACCGTCGGCCGTGGTTTTTTGAGCAGCTTGGATCAACCGCGTGCCGTCGCTCCCAACCTCGGTTTGCTTAGGATGCACGCCGGAAACAGCGTTGACATGCAGGTCCACCCCCTTACGCGTGACCCGCGCGGCACGGTAATTGGCTCCTTGCCCAAAACCTCGCCCAGCATCACCGATGTGGGCGCCGACGCATCGCGCGAGCATCTTCGCATTTGGCTTGAGGGTGAGCACTGGTACGCCCAGGGCCTTGGATCGACCAACGGCACAGTGCTCGAATCGGGCGCGGGCGACGGCGATATTGTGATTGAGCCGCCGCGCGACCAACGCGAGTCCGGCAAGATCTATCCCCCCGTGGAAATCGCCAACAGCGACAGACTTCATTTGGGTCTCTATACAACGTTTCTCGTTATTGTGGACTAGCGCGTAGAGACGTGGGAAACAGATGTCACTCGTCTTATATCATTTACGTTGCACGCTGCACTATAAATAGCAATACGAGTCAGCTTATCGGCAAACACGTCTATCATGGGCTTTAATCGATAATCGCGTTCTCGATGTGAGCACGCGGCCCCACCAAACGAAGGAACGCCTTGGATACCACCAACACCGCCTCTGGCGACAAACTCATCCGTCTCGACACGTTCGATACCGCCGTGGCGGTCGACCCCAGCGCCGAGGACGACGCCAAGCGACGGTTTATGACGCTTATTCTTCAGACTGCATACCGCGACGACGGCAATATCGGGCACGTGCTGCGCGCGACCAACACGAGCGGTGAGGTCTTTGCCGTCAAGCTGCTCAAGGACAACACCATCCTTTCCGGCCAAGCCCCCGATCGCTCCACCGAGCAAGCGGCTGCGCACCTGGCCAACACCGCCGCGCTGTTCGAGGAGTACCGTCATCTGTGCACCGTCTCGCACCTGCGCGGATTTCCGCGCGTCTATGGCTATGGATCGTGCGAGGACGACCCGCTCATCCTCATGGAGTGGGTCGAGGGCACCTCGCTCAAGCAGGCGCTGCCCTTGCTTCCGCACGATGTCTCGGGCGGGCTAACCACCCAGATGGTGGCCGCCGTTGGAAACGCCGTGCTTCGCGCACTCCTGATGACCCAGGGACTCGTAAATCCGGTCGTCCATCGCGACCTGTCGCCCGCCAATATCATGTTCCGTACCACCAGTCGAACGCTCGAGCAGCAGGTCGTCGATTGCTCCTTTGACCCCTGCCTCATCGACATGGGCTCCGCGACCATGGCTCTCGGCGACGACACGATCACCCGGCGCGCCGACATCTGGCGTTTTGCCACGCCCGCATACGCCGCGCCCGAGATGCTCACGCAGGATATCGAAGGCATCGCGGCCCTTCGCCGCTCGCCCGCCATCGATGTCTATGCGCTATCGAGCATTCTGTACCAGCTCTACAGCGGTCGCAAACCGTTCGATGTGGAGTCGACGGGTGCCGCGGCAACCGGCTCGTTCTACCTCATAAAGACCAAGACCAAGCCGGCACCGCTCGAGCCGCGATGCAATGACGACGAGGCACTCGTCCAGATCATCATGAAAGGTATCTCGGTTGAACAGGGCGATCGCCCCACCGAGCAGCAGATGCTCGAGGCGCTCTCGGCATACCTCCCCGCTGCAGAATCTGAGGGCCGTGAGGGCGCGGGCAGTGACGCCGCAATCGACATCGACGCCGGTACACACCTTAAGGTCGACGTCGCCGGCGAGCGCGCGAGAGAGATCCTGGAGCAGGCCCGGCACGATGCCATGACCCGCCGCCGCTTTATTATCGGCGGCGTTGTCGCAGCCGTTGCGGGACTCGGCGTTATCGGGGCGGCAACCCATGGCTTTGGCATCCCCGACTATCTGGACGGCATCCGCGGTTCACTTGGCGACTACACCTGGGATCAGCTGCAGGAGATTTCGCTCAAGATTAGGGCCGCCGAGACCCGTAGCGAGGCACGCGAGATTGTCAAGCGCTATCATCTGCTCGATGCCGATGGGCATATCCCCTATCCGTGTACCAAGCGCGTCACGCTCACCAACGGACTGCAGGTTGGCGCGCAGCTCGTGGGCATCCGCCACGACGAGCTTTTGGACGGAACGGGCAAGGCCGGACTGACGTTTATGTTCGATGCCGGCATTGCCGAGCGCGACGCCGCGGCCCAACCGTTGAGCGCCGGCTGGGCAGATTGCGAACTGCGGGAATGGCTCGATGGCGACGGCCTTAAGCTGCTGCCCAACGAGTTGCGCGCACTCATCAAATCTGTCAAAAAGATCTCGAATAACATTGGCGCCGCCAGAAGTGCATCGTGTCTGAGCAAGTTGCCCGCAACCCTTTGGCTGCCCGCCATGGTCGAGCTGTGCGGCAATCAGCCACCCGAGTCATTTACCGAGGACTTTCACTACCTGGCCGACATCTATAACGGCGAGGGTAAGGAGTACCAACTCTTCCGCGAGCTCAAGGTGAGCCCGTATTCCACGAACGAGACGATGGTCCGCCAGTGGAAGGGCAAGGACACCTGCTGGTGGGAGCGCACGGTGAGCCCCGACACATCGGAGAGCGAAGGCACACTCTATATGAATCGCGTGGGACGCGACGGCGACGTCTTTACGTACGCAACGCCTGCAAGCAAGCCCAACAAGCGAACCTGCGTGATTCCCGGATTCTGCATCTAGGCGGCGGGCGTCTTGCCGTGACGGGACCCCTCCCCGGCAATTGTCTCAATCTGTAACACTAGCTCGGCAGATACAGGTCTAGATGTTACAGAACGAGACAAACCTCAACCCCGCGAGACAACATCTCAATCTGTAACAGTAAGGGGTTAAAAACCTCTCTAGATGTTACAGATTAAGACATTTGAGTTGACCGCGGACAGTCTGTCTCGATCTGTAACAGTTAGAACCCAAAAAACCAGTCTAGATGTTACAGATTAAGACATTGAGTTTCCTGCCAACTGTTTGTCTTGATCTGTAACAAATACTCGGTAAAACGGGGTCTAGTTGTTACAGATCGAGACGTTAGTTTTCGGTTGAAATGTTTGTCTAAATCTGTAACAGCTATGGTTCAAAAACCGGTCCAGACGTTACAGATTGAGATGTTTGGCAGAGACGGCCACCGATTGAGCAGCCACCCTCATCTGTAATGAAAAGTCATACATTCCAACTATTACTGGACACCCCCAGGGGGTATGGGTGTATAGTATCGGTTGGTTAACATTTCCGACACTACGTCACAGAAAGGAGAAACCATGGCTCAAGATAAGTTCGACGTGGGCGGCATGACATGCGCCGCCTGCCAGGCGCACGTGGACCGTGCCGTGAGCAAGCTCGATGGCGTCGAGAGCGTCGCGGTCAATCTGCTCGCCGGCTCCATGATGGTCGACTATGACCCCGCGCAGGTCACCCCCGACGACATCTGCACCGCCGTCGATCGTGCTGGCTACTCGGCCTCACCCGTCAGCACGGGCACCGACGCCGCCCAAAGCGGCAGTACGCAAGCCAGGTCCGGCGCCGCCCATATGGAGTCGCCCACCAAAAAACTGGAGGCCGCCGCCTCTGCCATGCGCACTCGTCTCATCGTCTCGATCGTATTCCTCATCCCACTGTTCTACATAGGCATGGGGCACATGCTTGGCTGGCCGCTGCCCGGCATTTTCACCGACCATACCCACAGCATGACGCTCGCCCTCACCGAGCTCGTCCTGCTTATCCCCATCGTCTATGTCAACGACGCGTACTTTATCAACGGGTTTAAATCGCTCGCGCACGGCGCGCCCACCATGGACGCCCTTATTGCCGTGGGCGCCACCGCTTCCGTCGCCTGGTCGTTCTATGCCATGTTTATCATGGCCGACCAGCTGGCCGCCGGGCAAATCCACGAGGCCATGATGACGAGCATGGGCAACCTGTATTTTGAGAGTGCGGGCACGATCCTGTCGCTCGTCACCGTGGGCAAATACCTCGAGACACGCAGCAAATCCAAGACCGGCGGCGCCATCGAGGCGCTCATCGACCTGGCGCCCAAGAGCGCGACCGTCGTGGCAGAGGACGGCACCGAGACCACCGTCGACGTCGACAGCATCCTTCCCGGCCAGGTCCTGCGCGTACGCCCCGGAGAGTCCATCCCCGTCGATGGCGTGGTGCTCGAGGGCAGCTCGGCCGTGGACGAGAGTGCGCTCACCGGCGAGTCCATCCCCGTGGAAAAGACCGCCGGTGCCACCGTCAACGCGGCCACGGTCAACCGCACGGGCTCGTTTACCTTCCGCGCCACGCGTGTGGGCGCCGACACGTCGCTCGCCAAGATTATCCAGCTCGTCGAGGACGCCAACACCACCAAGGCGCCCATCGCCCGCATGGCCGACAAAGTCGCCGGCGTGTTCGTGCCCGTGGTGTTTGTAATCTCTGCCGTAACTTTTGTGGCGTGGATGGTGCTGACCGGAAGCATCAACGAGGCGCTCACTTCCGCTGTCGCCGTGCTGGTGATCAGTTGTCCGTGCGCGCTCGGCCTGGCCACGCCCGTCGCCATTATGGTGGGCACCGGCAAGGGCGCCGAGATGGGCATTCTGTTTAAGAGCGCTGAGGCGCTGGAGAACCTGCGCAGCGTGGGCACCGTGGTGCTCGATAAGACGGGCACGGTCACCCGCGGCAAGCCGGCCGTGACCGACATTGTGGTTGTCGCGCGCGCCGACGGCTCGCCCGCTATGAGTGAAAAGGCGTTACTGAAGCTCGCTGCCGCGCTGGAGCGCTCGAGCGAGCACCCGCTGGCCGAGGCGATCATGGCCGAGTGCGAGTCGCGCGGAATCGTGGCGCGCACGGTCGAGGACTTTGCCGCCGTGCCTGGACGAGGCGTTACGGCGCGCGAGGGACAAAACGTCATCGCTGCCGGCAACGTGCGCCTGATGGTCGAGCTGGGCGCGAAGGTGCCCGCCGGCCTTGCCGAGCAATTTGCCGCCGAGGGCAAGACGCCGCTGTTCTTTGCCAAGAACGGCGAGCTTGTCGGCACCATCGCCGTGGCTGATGAGGTCAAGGAGACGAGCGCCGAGGCCATCGCCGCGCTCCGCAAGCTCGGCGTCGATGTGCGCATGCTCACTGGCGACAACCGCGTGACGGCCGAGGCCATCGCCCGCCGCGTGGGACTGAGCAGCGAGCAGGTCATCGCCGACGTCCTCCCCGCCGACAAGGAACGCCACGTGCGCGAACTGCAGGATGCGGGCGGCAAGGTCGCCATGGTGGGCGACGGCATCAACGACTCCCCCGCCCTGGCGCGCGCCGACGTGGGCCTTGCTATCGGCACCGGCGCCGACATCGCCAAGGAGGGCGCCGACGTGGTACTCATGCGCAGCGACCTCATGGACGTCGCCCGAGCCATCGAGCTTTCACGCGCCACGATCCGCAACATCAAGCAGGACCTGTTCTGGGCACTGTTCTACAACGGCATCGGCATTCCGCTGGCGGCGGGCGTGTTCTTCCCGCTCACCGGATGGCAGCTCTCGCCGATGTTTGGCGCCGCGGCCATGAGCCTGTCGAGCGTGTGCGTCGTAAGCAATGCTCTGCGCCTGCGAACCTTTAAGCCTAAAGTGGCAAAATAGGCTCACTATTACGTCCATTTAGAACGGGTTTTCCAGGTGCCAGAGATTGACCTGAAAGAGGAGCGACGCGTACTTTGGTACGCGAGCGACGGCTTGAAGGTCAAGGTCGGGTGTCTGGGAAAGCCGACACAACAGAGAGGAATACCGATGCGATACACAATCAAGACTTCCGGCCTCATGTGCGGCCACTGCGACGCCACCGTCGAGACGGCGTTGCTCAACGTTGCCGGCGTGACCGACGCCGATGCCGATCACGAGACTCAGACCGTCCAGGTGGAGTGCGCCGACACCGTGACCGCCGAGCAGCTCGCCGCCGCTGTCGAGGCCGCGGGTGAGAAGTTCCACGCCCTTTCGGTGACCGCCGCGTAACGACCCGCAGGTACCCCCCCCCGACCAGAAACGAGGACCCGCCATGATGGCAGACCACAAATCGGTAACCCGCATGCTCAAGACGGCACGCGGCCAGATCGACGGCATCTTGCGGATGGTCGATGAGGACCGTTACTGCGTCGATATTTCCACGCAGCTCATGGCAACGCAGGCGCTCATTGCGCGCATCAACGCCGACGTGCTCAAGGCGCATATCGAGGGCTGCGTGACTTCGGCAATCGAATCGGGCGACGAAGACCTCAAGGCCGCCAAGCTCGCCGAGATCGAACGCGTCGTCGACAAGCTCTCCAAGTAATTGGGGCATTGGGGACGGACTGCTTTGCACCTTCTTGGTGCATCGGGGACAGGTATGTTTTGAACTGCGTCCCGAATCTTGGCCTTCTTTATTAGAAGC
>NZ_QRLS01000008.1:0-114098 GCF_003472325.1 Collinsella sp. AM12-1 | reverse complement strand
TATGAATGTGGGAGGTGTTCGGATAAAGTCGATAATCAAGGTGCATGGACGTTGTGTCTTTGGGATGGAGTGGTTTTACGACTATCGAAGGCTATGCGTACAATGAATATAAGCGACGGCCGTGCCAGATAAGGAGACCTGATGCCCTACCTGCTTTCTTGTGACATTCATACCCATACGATGTTCTCTGCGCATGCATATTCGACCATTGAGGAGAATGTGTACTGGGCGGCAGAGCGTGGTCTGCAGGTACTCGGATCTGCCGACCATCTGAGCTCTATGGTTACGGCTTGCCCCAATGACCTGCGCAGTTACCAATTCTTTATCAACCAGGATATCTGGCCGCGCATTTGGAGCGGCGTGCTGGTGCTGCGTGGTGCCGAGGCCGATATCGTTTCGCTGGACGGAAGCCTGTTTGGCGAGGACACTCCTGTCACGCTCGATATCGCCGGCGATTCGTACAGCCGTCAGCATTCGCTGTTCGATTTGGTTACGCGTAATTTGGATTATTTGGTTGCAAGCGTGCATAATCCGCAGATTGCTGAGGGCGCGACGCTCGCCCAGACAACCGAGATGTATATCAATGCCTTGGAACACCCCAAGGTATTCATGCTGGGCCACGCGGGGCGCTCGGGCGTGCCGTTCGATATCGATGAGGTGCTGCTGGCGGCCAAGGCCAAGCACAAGATTATCGAGATCAACAACCATAGTCTTGAACACGGTGTCGACACTGAGCATTGGGCCGTATGCCGCAAGATCGCCGAGCGCTGCGCCGAGCTGGGCGTGGGTATTGGCGTGTCGACCGATGCCCACATTGGCATGGCCATTGGCAAACTCGATCACGCGCGCAAGATGCTTGACGAGATTCACTTCCCGCTGGATTTGATCGTGACGCGCGACCGCGAGACGCTGCTGCGCGAGATGGCGGCAGCCGGCGTGTGTGACCTGCGCAAGGGGATGTAGCGGAGTTCATAAACCAAGCGAAGGGGGCGGTCTAGACGGGCCGCCCCCTTTCTTGTCTCGAAAATCTACCGGGGTGGATTAGCGGCGCTCGAGGACCGCTACGGTTTCGGTGTGGTCGGTATGGGGGAACATGTCGACGGGCGTGATCTTGAGCAGGCGATAGCCTCCGTCGAGGAGCTGGTGCAGGTCGCGCTCTTGGGTCACGGGGTTGCAGCTGATATAGGTGATGCGGCGCGGCTTAAGTGCGCAGGCGGCTTCGAGGAACTCGGGTGTGGAGCCGGCGCGCGGCGGGTCGATGGAGAGAACGTCAACGCGCTCGTTGTTATCGGCAGCGTCCAGGATGTAATCGGTGGCGTCGTCGGCCATAAACCAAGCGCTGCGGGTGAGGCCGTTGAGCTCGGCATTGCGGCGTGCGTCGGCAATGCCCGCCGGGTTGCGCTCCACACCGAGCAGCATGATGCCGATACCCTTGTTCTGGGCTTCTTTAGCTGCGCAAAGACCGATGGTGCCGCTGCCGCAGTAGGCATCCATAAGCACATCGCCCTGGCGCAGATCCATGCCATCGATAGCGAGCTGGTAGAGCAGCTCGGTCTGCTGCGGGTTGGTCTGGTAGAACGCGGTAGGGGAGATATCGAATTCGCAACCGAGCAGCTGGTCGCGCATGCACTCGGCGCCATAGACGATACGAGTCTCCTCACCCAAGATGGCGTTACCGGGGCGTCCGTTGATGTTTTGGGCAACGGTGACGATATGCGGATCGAGTGCGGCGACAGCCTCAAAGAACTCCTGCGCATGCGGCAAGTCGCGCTGAGCGGTCACGAGGGTGACCATAATCTGGTCGGTACGCCAACCGCAGCGAACGACGGCATAGCGGAGCAGCCCCAGATGCTTGTCTTCGTTAAAGGCAGGAATATGCAGACGTTCGGCCTCGCGAGCGATGCCGTTGAGAATCTGGCGGGCTCCCGGCGCCTCGACGGGGCATTCGGGCACGGCAACGATTCTGTGCGAACCGCGCTCAAAGAAGCCGCAGCGGACAGCGCCCTCCTTGCCGGGAGCAAAGGGGGTGGCAGCCTTATGACGAAAACCACGCGGCGCAGGATACTTTCCCGGGTCGCCCAAGGTGACACCCATACCACGAATGGGGTCGACAGCAATGCCCTCACGCTCGCAAAGCGAGGCAAAAAGTTCCTCCATAGCAGTCTGCTTGGCGGCGAGCTGCTTCTTATAAGGACGATTGAGCGCCGTGCACCCACCGCAGGCTTTCATGATGGAACAGGGAGACTTGGGGTCCACAGCCTTACGCGCAGGCGAAACCTGATCTTTATGCGAACGCTTGGAGCGAGTCTGAGGTGCCTTGTCCCCGCTCCGACGAGAGCCGGGACGCTTGGCCTTAGCCTTGCCCTTGGCCGATTTGCTTTTTGCGGCTTTAGAAGACTTGGATTTCGTAGAAGATTTCTCCTCCTTTGACCCCTCAGCCGCTTCCACCAAAGCACGACGAGCCCTACGCTCCGCACGAGATTCTGCCATCAATAACTCCACTAATTCATGAATTTAAGCTGCAAGTATTGTACCGTGCCAAGCCAGCAGACGATATGCAAGCGGTTTATTCGTGTCAGTGATAAGCCCAACGACGGTTGCCCGCCGCGTGAGGGGTGTGGGGGGTTAAGTTTATCGCGAGTTCCGCACGAACAGGAGGCCACTTAATGTGGCCTCCGTCGTGAGCAGGACTGTAGAGCAGGAAACTTAACCCCCCACACCCCTCACGCGGCGGGCAAACTCGCCTTGTGCTCTATCACGCTAAAGTGTATGATTCTGAACGTTACATGACTCACTTTACTTAACTAAAGTGCCACCAAGGGGGAATACCATGAATACCGATATGTCTCGTCGTCAGTTTGTTGGTCTAGCCGGCTTGTTTGCCACGGTGCTTGGCCTTGGTCTTGTCGGCTGCGGCGGTGGTGCCGGCAAGGGCTCCGCTGCTGGTTCTGCCGCGGCCAAGGATGTGAAGGGTGCTGCGGAGTCCAAGAAGCTCGTGGTGGGCTTTGATAAGTCCTATCCTCCGTACGGCTTTGTGGGCGACGATGGTGAGTACACCGGCTTTGATCTCGATCTGGCCAAGGCTGTTGCCGATAAGCAGGGCTGGGAGGTCAAATACGAGGCCATCGATTGGGATGCCAAGGACACGCTGCTCAACTCGGGTGCCATCAACTGCATCTGGAACGGCTTTACCATGGAGGGCCGCGAGGACGATTACACGTTCTCCGAGCCGTACATGCTCAACGAGCAAGTGCTCGTGGTCAAGAAGGACGCGGGTATCAAGAGCTGGGACGATCTCGCTGGCAAGACCGTGATCACTCAGACCGATTCCGCTGCGCAGGATGTGCTCGAGGGCGACCAGAAGGATCTGGCCGCGACGTTTGCCACGCTCGATACCATCGGCGAGTACAACACGGCCTTTATGCAGCTCGAGAGCGGCGCGGTCGATGCCGTGGCTTGCGACCTTTCGATTGCCCAGTATCAGCTTGCCGCCAAGCCCGATGCCTATACGCAGCTCGACAAGCCGCTGTCCAGCGAGCACTACGCCGTCGGCTTTAAGAAGGGCGACACCAAGTCCGCCGATGCCGTGACCGAGTCGCTCAAGGCGCTCTACGAGGACGGTGCGGTCAAGGACCTGTGCGATAAATATGCAGAATACGGTCTTTCCTTCGACAACTGGGTTCTGAAATAGCGGCTTTCCCAGGCACCCGATTTTGCCGCTCAAACCGTCGCTTGCGTACATTTAGTACGCGGCGCTCCTCTTTCACGGCAAACTCGGGCACCTGGAAAACCCGCTTTAGCATTGGGTTCGCTGTTCCGTTACTGTGAAAGAGAGCTTGGGTTGTCTATTCAGGTCATGATGCAGATGCTTGGCCAGGGATTCTTGGTCAGTTTGCAGCTGTTTGTGCTGACGCTGCTGGGGTCGATTCCGCTGGGAATCCCCGTGGCGTTTATGCGCATGAGCAAAATTGCGCCGCTCCGCTGGATTGCGCGCATCTACATTTCGGTCATGCGCGGTACGCCGCTCATGCTGCAGATGTTTGCCATCTACTTTGCCCCGTACTACGTGTTTGGCATTTCGCTCACGCCCGATTCCAAGTGGACGGCGTGCGTCGTGGCGTTCATCATCAACTACGCCGGTTACTTTGCCGAGATCTATCGCTCGGGCTTGCAGTCCATTCCGCGCGGTCAATACGAGGCTGCCGAGGTGCTGGGCTATTCGCGCGTGCAGACGTTTCTGTATATCGTGATGCCGCAGGTCGCCAAGCGTATTCTGCCGGCGATGGGCAACGAGATCATCACGCTGGTCAAGGACACGTCGCTGGCGTTTGCCATTGGCGTGGGCGAGATGTTCTCGACGGCCAAGGCGCTGGTTGCCTCGCAGGTGAGCATGGTGCCGTTTGCGATTGCGGCGCTGATTTACTGGGTCTTTAACTTTGTGGTCGAGATGCTGCTGGGTGCCGCCGAAAAGAAGCTGGACTATTATCATGACTAACTCAGTGATGAAAATCGAAAGCGCGCGCAAGGCGTTTGGCGGCAATGAGGTGCTCAAGGATATCTCACTCGAGGTAAAGCGTGGCGAGGTCGTGGCGATTATCGGGCCTTCGGGCGGCGGTAAGTCCACGCTGCTGCGCTGTGCCACGCTGCTCGAGACACTCGACGGAGGCTCGCTCTCGTTTGGCGACCTTGCCGTTGCGACGGATGCGGGATCGGGCGCGGTCTATGCGAAGGGCGATGTGCCCAAGCAGGCGCGCTCGCGATTCGGCCTGGTGTTCCAAAATTACAATCTGTTCCCGCACTATACGGTGATGAAAAACATTACCGATGCCCCGATCCGCGTGCTCAAGCGCCCGCGCGAGCAGGCGGAGGCGCGTGCGCGTGAGTTGATTGTGCAGATGGGGCTTACGGGCAACGAGAACAAGGTGCCGTGTGAGCTTTCCGGCGGTCAGCAGCAGCGCGTGAGTATTGCCCGCGCCCTGGCACTCGATCCGGAAATCTTATTCTTTGACGAGCCGACTTCGGCGCTCGATCCCGAGCTGACGGCCGAGGTGCTGCGTGTCATTAAGGACCTGGCGGCGCAGAATATGACGATGGTAATCGTGACCCACGCAATGCAGTTTGCGCGCGATGTTGCCGACCGCGTGGTCTTTATGGACGGCGGTCGCATTGTCGAGGAGGGATCTGCCGAGCAGGTTATCGACCATCCGCGCGAGCAGCGCACGCGTGAGTTCTTGAGCCGTATCGAGGGATAGACTCAGGTATTTACTCAACTATTAATTGAGGCGAAGCCGCCACAGGTCTTACGGTCTGTGGCGGCTTTTTGTTTACATCGACGGGGTTCAATAATTGCCCCACAAGCTTGTCTCTTCCTCTCGCCGTCTGTATTCATACGCGTGCCGAAAGGTGTGCATGGATGGGCGGCTGCAAGGGTAGGGTGGTGGCATAGGACATTTGGAGGGTGAGTCGGCTCGGCTGCCGACCATGCTGCTCCCGGGATGGCACCGACCGCGAACTCTCCCCGTTGGCGTCGCGCAATGCGCGCGGCCCTGCAAGGAGGTCATCATGGGTGCTCCCAAGACCGGTAACGTAAGGAACGTGGTGCTCGTAGGCCAAGGCGGGGTGGGCAAGACTTCACTCGCCGAGGCCATGCTCCACCTTTCCGGCAAGACCGCCCGCCTGGGCGGCCACGACGGCACCAAGCCTACGCTCGACTATGACCCTGAAGAGGTCAAGCGTGCATTTTCCATCTCGACGACCATCGCGCCGATCGACTGGAAGGGCGCGCGCATCAATGTGCTTGATGCCCCGTGCTACCCCGATTTTATCGGCGACGCCTTTGCCGCGATGAGCGTCTGCGAGACGGCTCTGTTTGTGGTCGACGCCGAGGCCGGCCCACAGCCTACGACGGTTAAGCTCTGGTATGCCGCCGAGGACCTGCGTCTGGCGCGTGCGGTGTTCGTAAACCGCCTGTCGCGCTCCGAGGCCAGCTTTGCGACCACGATGGACCTGCTGCAAGAGCGCTTTGGCACGCGCCTGGGCGCCGTGACCCTTCCCTGGGGCGAGGGCGAGGACTTTGACGGCATTATCGACCTGGTGCGCATGAAGGCGCGCCACTGCAACGGCACCGAAGCCGTTGAGTCGGAGATTCCCGAGGAGTATCGTGCCCAGGCCGAGGAAGCCCATGACCATCTGTGCGAGTTGGTGGCCGAGGCCGACGATGAGCTGATGATGAAGTACCTGGAAGGCGAGGAGACGCTGACGCAGGAGGAGCTTGAGGGCTTGCTGTCGAAGGCGATTGCCGAGCGCATCTTTGTGCCGGTCTTTGCGGGCGATTGCATTAAGGAGCAGGGCGTCAACTCGCTGATGGACGACATCGCGACGTACTTCCCGGCGCCGACCGACTACGGCGAGATGCCGCTTATCGACGGCGATTCGCTTAAGATCTCGAGTGACGATGATCGTCCGGTGGCGTTTGTGTTTAAGACGCTGGCCGATCCGCAGCAGGGTCGCATCAGCTTTATCAAGGTGCTGACGGGCACGCTTGAGCCGGGCCTTGAGCTGATCAACGCGCGTACCCGCAAGAGCGATCGTCTGGCCCACCTGTATGTGATGTGCGGCCGCGATATGACCGAGGTTGGCCACGCTTATGCCGGTGACATCATCGTGGCACCCAAGCTGGCGGCCGAGACGGGCGATACGCTCTCGATTACCGGCAAGGTCGAGGCTGCGGCGTTTAAGTTCCCCAACTCGCAGTACCGCATTGCCATCGAGGCCGAGAACCGCGGGGACGAAGAGAAGCTCTACACGTTTATCGAGAAGGCCTGCAAGGCTGATCCGACCATGAGCATCGACCGCGACGAGGAGACTGGCCAGACCATTATCTCCGCCGTTGGCGAGGCGCAGGTTTCGGTGCTACTCAACCGTCTGGAGGATCGCACCAAGGTTGCTGCCAAGAGTGTGCCGATCCGCATTCCGTATCGCGAGACCATTCGCCGTACGGCAAGTGCCCAGGGCCGCCATAAGAAGCAGACCGGCGGCGCCGGTCAGTACGGCGACTGCTGGCTGCGCGTGGAGCCGCTCATTGGGCCCGACGGCACGAGCGATGGCTATGAGTTTGTGGACGAGGTCGTGGGCGGCCGCATTCCGCGCTCGCTGATTCCCGCCGTGGACAAGGGCGTCCAGGAGACCATGAAGGACGGCATCATTGCCGGCTATCCGCTCACGGGCATTCGCGTGGCTGTGTACGACGGCTCGTATCACAGCGTCGACTCCAACGAGATGGCGTTCCGCGCGGCGGCTCGCATCGGCCTGCGCAAGGCATGCGCCGATGCCGACCCGGTGGTGCTGGAGCCCATCGAGGAAATCACGGTGACAATCCCCGAGAGCTACGCCGGTGCCGTGATGGGTGACATCTCGGCCTCGCGCGGTCGCGTGACGGGTATGGAGACCGATGAGCGCGGCGACACCGTGGTCATTGCCCAGGCCCCGCTGGCCGAGCTGACGGATTATTCGACGCGCCTGCGCTCTATCACGCGCGGCACGGGCGACTTTACCATGAAGCCCGCAGGCTATGAGCAGGTGCCTTATGACGTTCAGGCCAAGCTGGTCGAGCGCTATGAGGAGGGCCGCGCCAAGTAGCGCGTGGCGTTGCCCGCAACATGCATGCCGATGCAAGGGCCGCTCTGGGCAATCCAGGGCGGCCCTTTTTGATCCCTGGGGGACGGAGGAAAACGGATCATTTTAGGTTTTGGGGCAGCCTGGTCGGCGCTAGTCTCCGGATGTCTGGTTGCGGCCGGTGGCGTAGTCGATCTGCACATGCGGCTGCAGGTTGTAGCAGTACACGTGGAAGCACAGGGTCTTGCCGTGGTCCTCGACCGATTGCGCCTCAAGGCGCACGCCGCGGCAGACAAGTTCCTCTTCGTTGTACATGGGCGTGACGCGGTAGAGCACATGGTTGCCTGTGTCGTGGATGTAGCCGAGGATCTGCTCTTCAAACGGCAGCATGCCCGTTTCGTTGAGATAGCGCGTGCCGGTGAGCAGATTCTTGCGGTTGGCGTTTTCGCCGCAGAGCGACCAGGCGATAAGGTGGCAGCGGTTGTAGAGGCTCTGACCCGGAATAAAGTCGTAGCGCTGCTGGTGCCACCCGGCGGGATGGATACGCGAGATATCGCCGCGCTTGCCCTGACCGAGCGATTCGGGACCCACGCAGGCGAGTGCCTTGCGGGTGCGGCCCAGGCTATCGAGCTTGGAGAACTTCTTAAAGCAGCCCTCTTTGGTAGCGCGCTCGTATTCGTCGAGCGTGAATGATGGCGTGCCCAACGGGTGCGTGCTGTCGGCGCGAAGGGCAACGTAGGGGTTGCCGGCGTAGTCGGGAATGCTGCTGAGATATACGCCGCGGGCGCGGTCGAGATCGGGGTTTTCGACCTCGTCGATGGGGGTGACGTTTGAAGAGGCATCGTCAGCGGTGTCGGTCGTGGCGGATTCAGAGCCATCGCCGGAGTCCTCGGAGCTGGCTGTTCCCGATTCGAGCCGGGCGACCAGGTCTGCCTCGTTGTCGGTGCGGTTGGGACTCTCGTTTTGCTTCTCGGCCAGAGCCGCCGCCTGTTCATCGCTTTGCGGCGAGAGCAGCTTGGGAGCTCCGTCGAGCGATCCCGTAAACAGCGCAAACCCCAGCACCACGGCGGTGCCGATGGAAAGTACTTGCTTGTAGGCGGACTTGCGCGACATTGAGGCTCCTGGATGGACGGTTCGGAATCTACCAGTCTAGCAGGAGCCGGCTGAGGCCGCTCCGCCGAACAAATACTCAAGATTTGGGACAAATGCCGCCGGTTCATTTGCCTCATATGGAGCTGCGGCGGTTGTGAATGTGGGGCTATTCGGCGTTTCCCAAGATAAAACCTGCCAAAATAAACCTGTCCCTTTTTGGAAGGTGGCAATTTATGTGTTCAGGTTGAGCATGCGCGAGCGAGCAGGTTCCGGGTGCGGCAAGATGACGTGAAACAAGCGGGCGCTGGCCTTTTGGTCGCGCCCGTGCAGTTGAACGTCAGATTGCCGTGCCCGGGGCCTGTGCAGCGCCGAGCGGTTACGCCGTTTGTAAAACGGCGTAACTTAAAGATTCATGTTGCCGTGGATGTAGGGGGTGACCTTGGAGGAGATGTGGCCGCAGCCCAGCTCGCGCAGCGCGGACTCGATGGCGGCGGGCAACGGGGTCTTGCCCTCGCCGTCGACGGCAGCACTGCCGAGGGCGGCAATCTTAGTGACATCTGCGGGAGCGGCCTCGATATGCATGCACCCGCCGACCAAGCGCGCGCGAACCTGTTCCAGACCAAGATCGTGCAGGTAGTCCTCGCAGGCGCGGATTAGATTGACCTTCTCGCGCGTCAGCTCTTCGCCCGTAGGGACGCGTGTGGCCAAGCAAGCGCCTGCCGGCAGGTTCCAAACGGGGTAGCCCCATGCGCGCAACAGCTTGCGCTCTTCGTCCTTGGTAAAGCCGACCTCCATAAGCGGCGAGCGTACGCCGAGCTCTTCTGCCGCGCGCATGCCGGGGCGGTAGTCACCGCGATCGCTTGCATTGCTGCCATCGATGACGGTGGGGAAGCCGAGCGACTTGGCGTGGTTGACGATAGCGGTAAAGCCGGCGTGCTTGCAGTGGTAGCAGCGGTCGGCATCGTTGCAGGCTACTTGGGGGAGCTGCAGCTGATCGACCGAAAGGTTGAGCGCAGGGAGCTTAAAATGCGGCCCTTCTTCGGCTTGCCCGTCAACGGACCGCTCAAACGAAGCCTGCTCGGGCGTGCCGATGAGCGGCGTGGTGAGGTGGACGAGAAGCGTGTCGGCAGGCATGATACGGGCGCAGACCGCGGCCAAAAAGCTGCTGTCGACGCCGCCGGAAAAGCCGATGGCGACGCGTCCATATGCCAAAAGCAGCTGCTCGAGCGCTGCGAGTTTGTCCTGAAGCTCCTCTGCGGGTGCCGTGGTGTCTAAAATCATGAAACGATCCTTATCGTTGAGTACTCGGTCGAAAACTATAATCCTACCGGGCTGCTTGTCATAAGATTTCTACCTATGTAACGAAAGTGCAATATGCTATATACGTTATATACAAGTTTGTAAAGTGCGGTAGAGCGGCAGTAACGCAATCCGGTGAGGGGACCGATATGATCAAGGCTGTTATTTTTGACATGGACGGAACGCTGGTCGATACCGAGCGTCTGGGCATCAAGGCATGGAAAGCGCCCGCTGCTGAGCTGGGCGTCGCGATTGATGACACGCTGATTCATCAATTTATCGGTCGCACACTGCCCGATGTCATGGACATCCTTGAGGCGCATTGCGGCAGCAGAGAAACCGCCGAGGCGCTCTATCATCGCCACAAGGAGATTCGCGACGAGATGGTCAAGACCGATCTGGAGCTTAAGGCCGGCGCTGCCGAGTGCATAGACGAGCTGCTGGCTGCGGGCTATCACGTGGGCCTTGCAACGTCGTCGCGCCTCGTTACGGCCGAGCGCAACCTTAAGATGGTCGGCCTCTTTGACAAGTTTGAGACGGTGACTTGCGGCGAGGACGTCGTGCACGGCAAGCCCGATCCCGAGATGTATCTGCTTGCCTGCGAGCGCGCGGGCTTTGCCCCCGAGGAATGTGCCGTGGTCGAGGATTCGCGCAACGGCTGCGTCTCGGGCATCACGGCCGGCTGCCACGTCTTTGCCGTTCCCGATATCGTGCCGCTGCCGCAGGACGTGGTGGATGGCTGCGAGGCCGTGCTCGATACGCTGTTCGATCTGACGGCGGCGGTCAAGGCCGTGCGCTAGCGTTTGCACGCGAGTCGCCATGTCCCGCGCCCGATCCCGCGGGACGGTGACGGCAACTTTAAGTCTGCGGTTGTCGAGGGCGAGAACGTTGACGGCCCGACTCACCATATGGCTGCCTGCCTAGGCAGCAAGGCCGACGCGATCCTTAAGGTCGCCAAGATTTTGAAAGTGCCTGTCGAGGTCGTTTGCCGCTAACGGTGACCGCGCGGGGGCACTGTTCTAAAAAATGGAATTGAATCCATTTTTGCAAAAAAGTTAATGAAAAATGGATTACATTCTATAAATATCCGTAGCCGCAGGTCCGGCTAAACGGGGAGGGAACATGGGGCCAGCAAAACGCCGCAGCGGGACTGTTCCCGTTGCGGCGTTTTTTGTTACAGGTAGGCGCCCAGGTTGATGTCGGTTATTGGGGCCGCGGATGGGCCCGTCGGGTGCTGCTCGGCCTTTTGGGTGCTCACACGTTCGAGCAAGAAGGGGCGCACGAGCTCCTGACGGTTAATGTCCTCGGCGGCCGTGGCCGTGGTGACGGTGCGCGCGGCGGAGCCGATGCGGACTCGTTTGGTCTTGGCGGCAGGCTTATCCTCGATCTGCTCCATGAGCAGCTGAACGCCCTTGCGGCCAATCTCGTAGCCTGGGGGTGCTACCGTGGTGAGCGGGACCGATCCGCTCCAAGCGAGCGGGTTGCCGTCGCAGCCGGCCACGCGGACCTGGCCGGGGACGGAAATGCCTTTGTCGGTCAGCGCCGAGATAACGCCCGAGGCCAATACGTCGGTCAGGCCGATGACAAAATCGGGGCGCTCGTCAGCAGGGCGTTCGGCAATCTGGGTACCGATGCTGTAGCCGTCGGCTGCGGTATTCCACTCCCCGGCATCGATGACCTCAATTTTGATATCAGGATGCAGGGCAAGTGCCTTGTGGATGCCAAGGACGCGCAGGCCGAGCTGCATAAATGCCGCTCGGCCCACAACGGTGATATGGCGTGCGCCGCGGGCGATGGCGAGCTCGGCGATAATACGCCCCTGTGCCTCGTTGTCGGCGGCCACGTAGTAACCGGGCTCGGAGCAATGGATGTCCAGATAGACGATCGGCACGGGCATCTTGGTCATAGCGGGGTGCCAGTCGGGGGACGCCATGGGCTGAACCATGACGCCGGACATCTGCGTGCCCATAAAATAGCGCAGGTAATGATCCTCGAGAATATCGTCGTTATCGGCATTGGCGATGAGCAGATCGTAGCCGTGCTTGCGGGCCTCGTTGTGGGCGCCGCTGGCGATTTGGAGCGAAAAGCCGTGGTCGAGACGGGGGAGCACCAGGCCAAAGGACTTGGTGGCGCCGCCCGCGAGCTGACGAGCGCTTTGGTTGGGCAGGTAGCCCAGGCGATTGATGGTCTCGTTGATGAGCCTGAGGGTCTCGGGGCGCAACTTCTCGGGATGGTTGAGCGCGTTGGAAACCGTGCCAAGCGAAACCCCGGCCTCGCGCGCGACGTCGCTGATTTTAACCTTTGCCATAGCGGCCCCTTTGATGCGTTTCAAGTACAAGCCAGATTGTAGCATCCTAAACCAACCAAAAAGTGACAGGTTTATTTTGGCAGGTTTTATCTGGGGAAACGCCGTTGCCAGCGCGACCACCACAAAGGTGCCTGTCCCCATTGTGGCGGTTTGGACCGGCTGGGCATGTGTGTATCGGGTGGTATCTAAGTTGAGATACCACATCTGGTATATCAGCTTGCGCCTGCGTGAGTACAATACTCGAACGTTATGCGTCTCAGCGCCCCTTGTGCGTGGACGTCTTGCAGTCACGCGAACGAAGGGATTTATCCTATGTGCGGAATCGTCGGCTACACCGGCTCTGATATTGCAAAGAACATCCTGGTCACGGGCCTCAAGCGCATGGAGTATCGCGGCTATGACTCCTCGGGCGTCGCGCTCGAGGTGGGCGAGGGCGCCGCGGCGCACCTCGACGTCATCCGCCGCGTGGGCAAGGTCGCGGGCTTGGAGAGCGAGCTTTCCAACATTGACAGCGACGCTACCTGCGGTATCGGCCACACCCGTTGGGCCACCCACGGCAGGCCCTCCGTCGTTAACGCTCACCCCCACACCAGCTGCGACGGTCGTATCGCCATCGTCCACAACGGCATCATCGAGAACTTCGCCGAGCTGCGCGAAGAGCTGGAGGGCCGCGGCCATCACTTTAAGAGCGAGACCGATACCGAGGTCTTCGCGCATCTGATCGAAGAGGCTTATGCCGAGACGCACGACCTGATGGCCTCTGTGCGCGAGGCGTGCACCCACGTGGTCGGTGCCTATGGTCTGGCCGCCGTGTGCGCTGACGAGCCCGGCGTGATCGCCGTGGCCCGCAAGGATTCCCCGATCGTGGTCGGCGCGGGCGAGACCGGCGCCTATGTCGCCTCCGATGTCATCGCGCTCATCGACGCCACCCGCGATGTCGTGGTGCTCGAGGACGGTCAGTTTGCCAAGCTCACGCCCGCAGGCGTCGAGTACACCGACGAGGCTGGCAACGTTATCGAGCCCAAGGTCACCCACATCGACTGGGACCTGGACATGGCAGAAAAGGGCGGTTATCCCGACTTTATGCTCAAGGAAATCCACGAGCAGCCGCGCGTCGTGCGCGACACGCTGGTCGGTCGTATGACGCCGGCCGGCGAGCTTGACATCGACGAACTGGGCCTTTCGCTCGAGGAACTCAACGACATCGACCGCGTCTACGTGATCGCTTGCGGCACCAGCTATCACGCCGGTCTCATTGCCAAGAATCTCATCGAGGGCTGGGCTCGCATCCCCACCGAGGTTGAGGCGGCCAGCGAGTTCCGCTATCGCAATCCCATCATTACGCCGACGACGCTTGTCGTTGCCGTGTCCCAGTCGGGCGAGACGGCCGATACCCTTGCCGCCATTCGCGACGCGCGCATCAAGGGTGCCAAGGTCTTCGGCATCACCAACGTGGTGGGCAGCCCCGTGGCGCGTGAGAGCGACGGCGTCATCTACACTAAGGCCAACAAGGAGATCGCGGTCGCCTCGACCAAGAGCTTCATCGGCCAGGTCGTGAGCCTTACGCTTTTGGCTCTGCTGCTAGCGCAGGTCAAGTACCGCCTGACCACCAAGCAGGCGCGCATGCTGTTCCGCGAGCTTTCCGATACGGCCGAGCAGATCCAGTGGATTTTGGATACCCAGACCGAGGCCGTGCATGAGGCCGCCCTGCTGTGCAAGGACGCGCAGTCCGCACTGTTCGTGGGTCGCGGCATGGGTGCCGCTATTTCCTACGAGGGCGCGCTTAAGCTCAAAGAGGTCAGCTACCTGCACGCCGAGGCCTACGCCGCCGGCGAGATGAAGCACGGCCCCATCGCCCTGATCGACCCGGGCTTCCCCGTCATCGCCGTGGCCACCAAGAGCGCCACCTACGACAAGACCGTGTCGAACCTTATGGAGTGCAAGGCACGCGGCGCCAAGGTCATCGTCGTTGCCACCGAGGGCGACGAGGAGATCAACAAGATCGCCGACTGTATTATCCGCGTGCCAACAGTCCGCGACGTGTTCAGCCCCATCACGGCGAGCGTCCCGCTGCAGCTGCTCGCCCGCGAGGTCGCCATCCTGCGCGGCTGCGACGTCGACCAGCCTCGAAACCTCGCCAAGAGCGTGACCGTGGAATAACTAATATTCCGCCGTCCTAACGACCAAGGCCCGGCTCCTGATCAAGACGGAGCCGGGCCTTTTCTGCATTTGCCCAGATAAAACCTGCCAAAATAAACCTGTCCCTTTTTGGCAGGTTAGCGGAGCTTGCTGGTCTCGAAGTACTCGGGGAACTGATCCAGAACCTCGGTCTGGTTGCGGAACATCATATGCAGGTGCTTGCTGACCAAAAAGCTCGCTTCGATGGGGTCGCGACCGGCGATAGCGCGGCGAATCTGCTTGTGCTCGTTCACGATGTCCTGATTGTCGAGAACCTGCGTGGCGGCGCGCAGCCAGCGGAAGCGCTCCAGGTCGGCATTGGTCTCTTCGAGCCACGACCACACGGTGCTGCGACATGCGATGCTAAAAATCATGTGATGCATGAGGTTGTCGCTCAAAAAGAAGCCGATGCGATCCTCTTCGGCCATGGCCTTTTCCTGCAGCGCGATGGCGCGGTCGAGCTGCTCGATGCCGGCCGACGTGGCGCGCGCACAGCACTCCACAATCACCTGCTTTTCCAGATGCTCGCGGATGTAACAGGCACTCTCGGCAAGGGTGAGGTTAATGGGTGAGACGTAGGTGCCGCTCTGGGGCACGGTGCGCACCAGGCCTTCCTGCGCCAGACGCACCAGTGCCTCGCGCACAGGGGTGCGCCCCATATCCAGGTCGTCGCAAAGTTGCTTGACGCCCAGCTTTTCGCCCGGCTTGTAGTCCAGGTAGACGATTTTGCGTCGAATGGTGTGGTAGGACTGGTCCTGTAGGCTCGTTTCCTGCTCGCCGACGTGCATCGATTCTTCCATAGCGCCTCGCAACTGTTCTATCAAACTCATATGTCAGCTGTTAATTATGCCGCGAATCAGCTCTCCGCGGTGGGTAATTCGGCTGTTGCCTGAGAACTATTGCGGCATCTTAGTCTGTGTTTGCGTAAGGCTGCGCTCAATGTTGCCGTATCATAAGCCGTCGCAAACTTGAAATAGAAAGAAGGAATCCCATATGCAACTGGCAAATATCGTACGCGAGCGCTGGAAAGGCGTTTTGTTCTGCCTGATCATCGCCGTTCCCGCGACGTTGCTCGGCAAACAAATTGAGGTGGTCGGCGGTCCGGTATTCGCCATCCTCTTTGGCATGGTCCTGGCGCTCGTCTTTCCCAAGAATCGTCGCGAACAGCTCGCCGCCGGCGTCACCTATACGTCCAAAAAAGTCTTGCAGTACGCGGTTATCCTGCTTGGCTTTGGCATGAACCTCTCCCAGATCCTGTCCAAGGGCGCCCAGTCGCTGCCGATTATCGTGGCGACGATCTCGACCTCGCTTGTCATCGCCTTTGTGCTCTGCCGCGTTATGAATGTGCCGGGTAAGATCGCGACGCTTGTGGGTGTGGGCTCGTCGATTTGCGGCGGTTCGGCCATCGCCGCGACCGCACCCGTCATCGATGCCGACGATCGCGAGATTGCCCAGGCCATTTCGGTCATCTTCCTGTTTAACGTTATCGCGGCGCTCGTGTTTCCAACGCTCGGCGGCATGCTCGGGCTGACCAACGAGGGCTTTGGCCTGTTTGCCGGCACCGCCATCAACGACACCTCGTCCGTAACGGCTGCGGCGAGCGCCTGGGACAGCATGCATCCCGGCGCCAATGTGCTCGAGAGCGCCACGGTGGTCAAGCTCACCAGAACGCTGGCCATTATCCCCATCACGTTGGTCCTCGCATGCTGGCAGATGCATCTGGCGCGCAAGGCCGGCGGTGACGCCAAAAGCACGTTCTCCCTTAAACGCGCGTTTCCCATGTTTGTGCTGTTCTTTGTGCTGGCGAGCGTAATCACCACGGTGCTTCAACTTCCCGCGTCCTTTACGGCGCCCATCAAGGAGCTGTCGAAGTTCTTTATTGTGATGGCCATGGCGGCTATTGGTTTTAATACCGATATCGTCGAGCTGGTCAAAAAGGGCGGCAAGCCCATCGCGCTGGGCTTTTGCTGCTGGATTGGCATTGCGTGCATGAGTTTGGGGATGCAGCACGTGCTGGGAATCTGGTAGAGAAGTAGCTTATTTGCGTGCTGCGTGCTGCGTGCTGGTGAGCGCATTCTCACGGTGGAGCGATAGGAGCTCTTGCGGGTATGGCTTGTCCGCAGGTTTATAAGTCCCGAAGAGCTCTTATCGCCCCGCCAGGATGGCGATGCGGGGCAACACCTATACTCGCAGGACGGCGCTTTCTGCCCTATAGTGTTTGGTGAGCAATATCGTTCAATTTTGAAACACTCGGTCGTGCGACCGTCGGCGGCTGCACGTCGCCGCGGACAGGGGCAAATTATGGATAGCGATGCCAAGCTGAACATCTTGACCGAGGCCCTGGCTGCTGTCGGGGCCTCGGCATTGGCAATCGATGTGCGTGGGAACGTCGCGATTTCGACCATGAATGACGCGGCGCTTGAGCGGGATGTGGCGGCTTTTGTCGCTGAGCGCCTCGACCGTATAGGAGACGGCGCGCGTCTGGTTATGGGGCGTGCGGGTGCGCGCCTGAGCCTGACCGTTCGCCCCACCGACAAAGAGGGCGGGAGGCTTTGGGTCGTTGTGGTCCGCGAGGTGCGCGGTGCCGCGGCGCATGCGGGCATCGAGTGGCTCAACGCCGACGAAGTTGAGGCCCGCTACGAATCGAGCGCGTACGGCATCGTTGAGGGTGCCGCTGCGGTAGCTGCACCGGTTGCCGAGAGCTATGCGCGCGGGGTGCCCCTTATGCTCGAGGGCGAGCTTGGCGCGGGCCAGGTCGAGATTGCCATGCGCCTCTATCTGGATGGCCCTTTTGCCGATCAACCCTTTGTTTCCGTCGCGCTCGATGAGCTCACCGAGCGCGGTTGGCGCCACGTGCTCAAAAGCGCCGAATCGCCGTTGTTCCAAACGGGGCTGACCCTTTGCATTGAGGGCTGGAATGCGGTTGGCCCCCAGCGCCTCCGCGAGCTCGTTTCCACGATGGCTGACACCGCGTTGGCGACGCGCTGCCATGTGGTGCTGACGGCGAATGACATGCCGGGCGGCAGCGAAAGCGATCAGGCTGCTTTTGTGACCGAGCGCTTCGCCTGTGCGGTGAGCGTGGCGCCGGCAATCGCCGAGCAGGGAGCCGCGTCGACGAAGGTCGCGTGCTATTTGGAATATCTCGCTGATGCTTTTGGGACGGCAGCGCCCACGCTGTCTGCCGCGGCGACGAAGACGCTCGATGCTTACCGCTGGCCGCGCAATTATCTGCAGCTCCGCGAGGTCTCGGAACGACTGTATATATTGGTGGGGGCGGGAGCGGTGGACCGCGCTGTGGCGGAGGAAGTGCTCGCCCAAGAGGACGTGATTAAGACCGCAACCTTTGGCGCCCCGACACTCGAAAGTGACCTGTATATCCTGCGACCGCTGGCCGATACCGAGCGAGATATCGCGCATCTGGTTGTGGATCATCTCCACGGCAACCGAACCCGTGCGGCGGAGGTGCTGGGCATAAGCCGTACAACGCTGTGGCGCTTGCTGAAGGACGATGACCGTTGAGCGAGGCGCCCGTGACCGCGCGCGACGCGTGTGCTACAGTCCAAAGCGTTATTGTTTCGATTTGGTTACGGCGTGCGAGGGCATATGGCTGAGACTTCAAAAACGAGCCGCAGAAGGCGGAGTGCCGCGCCGGTTAACCGACGCACGACATCGGTGACGTGGGGCAAACACGCCTCGGGGTTTGATGGCTCGTTCAAGCGCACTAAATACGGCTATCCTTCGGCAAGCGCCCGCTTGGCAATGCAGGCAGAGTCCTCGCTGTTGGGCCGCAAACGCGTGGTGGGCTCAAAGCTCAAGCACGACGGAACGCTCGGCTACATCAGCCGCGGGGCGGCTCGCCGCAGCGGGCTCAATCCCGCCGGCTGGCATCGCTACGTGCCGATCGTGGCCGCCGTTGCAGTGATCGTCATCGCGCTCGCTGCGCTTGGCTACGCCGGCGGTGGCGCCAACTTGGACGCAATGTTTAAATCGCCCGAGCTCGCGCATGTAGGTACAGAAGTTGTCGAGGGCGCTCAGGCCCAGACGGGCGTCGCGCCCCAACGCGGTATCGTCGCGGCGGCCTCCACCATCGCCGATGCGCAAAAGGACGAGGACGAACAGGGCGACGACGCCGAAACGACTCACACGAACGAAACGACGACAACGGCGACGTCAATATAAGTTGCGAGTGGGGTAGCTAAAATAGCCCCGTCCAAAATTAGCTACCCCCGCTGACGCTCCTGGGTTACCTTACATACACCACGTTGTCGCGGCGCGGCTTTGCCTCGGGTAGCGTGTCCTCGGCATAGCCCAGAATGCAGTGACCGACGCCGCGTAGGCTTCCGTCGGCGGGCAGACCCCAACTGGCCAGTAGCTCCAGGCCCTCGGGTGAATCGAAAACCTCGTGGGCGCGATGAATCCAGCACGAATCGACACCCAGCGCATAGGCGGCGTTGAGCAAGTTGCCCATGGCGAGCGAGCCGTCTTCCAGATGTGTGGGCACGCTGCGGTCAACCAGCACCACCACAACGGTTTTGGCACCGTAGAAGGGGTCACCGTTGCTGCCCATGACTTGCGCGTTGAGCTTCGAGAGACGCTCAACGGTCGCGGGGTCGGTGACGGCGACAAATGTCACCGGCTGGCGGCCCATGCCGCTCGGTGCATATTGGCCGGCTTCGATAATACGTGCAAGCTTTTCGGCCTCGACGGGACGATCGCTGTATTTGCGGCAGCTGCGGCGGTGAATGAGCGCTTCGATAGTCTCCATGGTGTCTCCTTGCGGTGGCGTTGCAGATGCCCCGTTCATACCCGTCGGGCTCAAACGATAGACGGTCAATTGCCCGGCCAAAAGGATAGATTCCAATTGGGAAAGTAGGTTTGCATAAAAGTGCCTTCAGAATGTGACAAACAAATGGGATGGTTAAACGTTTTATCCCGTCTACCCTGCGGTTTTTTACCACTTGCCTAAATGACGAACGCATAACCTCTGATAAAGGTTTTACTAAAGGAGTACCAACGTTTATCAACGCGCCGTGGTGGCGCCGGGCCAGGAGGTAACTATCATGTTCCAGGCTGGAGATGTCATCGAGACCGATTTCGAAGGATTTCTGAAGCTGCTGCGTTCCAAGACGCGCGCTTTCGTGTCGATCAACGATCACGAGTACTACATCACGCACACCGATGGCTATTGGCGTGTTCAGGATTGCGAGGCCCTCAACGACAAGGGCCACTTTACTGACTGCTCCGAGCTGGTCAACACGGTCTGCGAGGTTGTCGAGCTGCCGTGGATTGCCGGCAAGAGCCTGCATGATAGCTTCTCGGGCGCTACGGTCTATGAGGCCGTCGCCGCTTAACAGGCAATAAAACCCGATTTTCACGTGACCGCTGGCGCTGCCCCCGCGCCGGCGGTCTTTTTCTGCCGATAGGCCATAAAAGTGCAAACATTTGCGGAGTGCCTGTTGACGATAGTCAAAACTCGGACTAATCTAGAGACATAAAATTGGTCAAAAATCGGACAATCGAATGGTGGGATAGATGAATAGTGCGGTTACACTGGTCGACTTCGACCGGTTGCTCAATGGACTCGACCATATCTATTCGGAGTTCTCGCGCGCCTGCGGTCTTTCGGACTGCGCTTACTGGATGCTCGTCGATACCAGCACGGCGGGCGGCAGTGTTGCCGTAAGCCGTCTGACAAGCGAATGGTTCTACAGCAAGCAGACTATCAACTCGGCAATTAAAACCTTGACGGCGCGGGGCTTCGCAACGTTGGAGTTTGCCGAAGGCAGCCGTAAGAACAAGGTTGTGAGCCTGACCGAAGAGGGCAGGCGATTTGCCGAGCGTTATGCGCTGCCGGCACTCAAGGCCGAGCAGCGAGCCTTTGGCGCGCTTGAGCCGTGTGAGCAGCGCGAAATCATGCGCTTGATCGGAAAATTTTCCCATGTGCTCGGTGATGAGTGCGATGCCTTTAAGCAGCATATCGCTGCCGAGAGCCAGGCCGAGAATCAAGGTGAGGGGGAGTCGTGCGACTCTTAATGAGGTTTATGAAGCCGTATCGCAGGCTTGTCGCGGTAACGTTGTTGGTGCTGCTAATCGACAACGTCGGTACGCTGTTGGTTCCCACGATGCTGGCGAACATGGTCAACACCGGCATCACCACGGGCGATGTCGACTACATTCTGCGCAACGGCCTCTACATGCTTATCGCGACTGGCATGGCCAGCGGCGGCGCGGTGCTGGGCTGCTACCTTTCGGCCCGTCTGGCGGCCAATGTGGCCTGCGACATCCGCAACGCCGTCTACGATAAGTCGCTCGAGCTGTCCGCCAGCGACTTTGAGCGCTTTGGCACGGGCTCGATGATCACACGCTCGCTCAACGACATCAACGTGATTCAGCAGGCGATTCTGCAGACCATTCAGCTGGTGCTGCCCGTGCCGTTCCTGGCCGTGGCGGGCATCATCTTCGCCTGGCTCATCGATCCTGCTATGGGCACGCTGCTGGGCGTGGTCGTTGCGATCGTGCTGGTGGCGGCGGTCTTTACGGTTGCTAACGCCGCGCCGATTTTTATGCGCCTTCAGAGCTTTATCGACCGCATGAACGTGGTGCTGCGCGAAAACATCGTGGGCGTGCGCGTCATCCGTGCGTTTAACAAGGAGCGCCATGAGGAGCGGCGCCTGGACGAGGTGTTTAGCGACTACGCCGCCAACGCCATCAAAGTCAACCATCTGTTTGTGGGCCTCGACAGCTCCACCTTCTTTTTGATGAATATCGCCGAGGTGGCGGTGCTGTGGGTGGGCGGCAACCGCGTGGGCGCCCACGCCATGCAGATCGCGAGCATCTCGGCGGTGCTGGAGTACGCGCTTCTGATCCTGTTCTTTGTGATGATGGCCCAGATGGTGGTGCTGACG
This sequence comes from Collinsella sp. AM12-1, assembly GCF_003472325.1. NCBI lineage: Bacteria > Bacillati > Actinomycetota > Coriobacteriia > Coriobacteriales > Coriobacteriaceae > Collinsella > Collinsella sp. AM12-1. Next base: position 92,702 of record NZ_QRLS01000008.1, on the reverse strand, counting down.
CTTCCGCGTGCCGCCGCATGTCTGAACCGCGCGCAGCAGGTGCTGGATATTGAGCCGAGCATCGTCGATGGCCAGCGTACGCTCGATGCGGCCGCGTCCGACTCAAAGGACGGGGCCGATGCGGTCGCCGTGTTCGATCACATGTCGTTTCGCTTTGACGACGCCGACGAGGACACGCTGTGCAATTTGAACTTTACTTGTCGCCGCGGACAGACGACCGCGATCGTGGGCTCAACGGGCTCGGGCAAGTCGACGGTGGCAAAGCTTCTACTGCGCTTCCACGATGCCACCAAGGGCGTCATTCGCCTGGACGGCGTTGATCTGCGCGACCTTTCGCAAGGTGAGATTCGCGGGCGCATTGCCTATGTGCCGCAAAAGGCATGGCTGTTCTCGGGTACCGTGGCAAGCAATCTGCGCTTTGGCAACGAAGACGCGACTGAGGCCGACATGCTTCATGCGCTCCAGGTTGCCCAGAGCACCTTTGTGCTCGATCAGCCGCAGGGGCTCGATACCCCGGTTGCCCAGGGCGGTACGAACTTTTCGGGCGGCCAGCGCCAGCGCCTGGCCATTGCTCGTGCGCTCATGAAGCGCGCCGACCTGTATATCTTCGACGACAGTTTTTCGGCCCTGGACTTTAAGACCGACGCGGCCCTGCGCCATGCGTTGCAAGACGAGACGCGTGACGCTGCGGTGCTCATCATCGCGCAGCGCATCTCGACGATCTTGCACGCCGATCAGATCGTGGTGCTCAAGGACGGCGAGGTTGTGGGCCTAGGCACGCACGACGAGCTCATGGAAACCTGCGAGGTGTACCGCGCTATCGCGGAATCGCAGATGAAGGGAGGTGAGTAGCATGACCGAGGAGCTCAAGAAACAGGGCGGCGTTGATGACGCCGCTGCCGCGGGACTGGTTGAGGAAACGGCTGCCGCGGTACCCGAGCTGGATGACGCCGCCAAGGCAGCAGCGGAGCGCGAGGCTCGCCGCCAAGCACTCTACGAGGAAAACGAGCGCGCCGAGGACGAGCGTGCCCGCGCCGAGGCGGAGCGCATGCGCGACGTGGATGACGAAGACGAGGACGAGACGCCTCGGGATACCTGGGCGACGGTGCGCCGTTTGTGGAACGAGGCTACCGGCGACCATTGGCGCTTCTACATCGTGTTTGCGAGCATCGTGTTCTACGTCATCTTTAACACCGCCGCGCCGGCATATAGCGCCCATGTTATCGACGAGCTGTGGGGCCATATACAGGTGGCGTTTGCCAGCGGAACCACCTTCAGCATCACCTGGGACCAGTGCGGTAAGACCATCTTTGTCTACTTCTTGATCTGGACGGCCGCCGGATCGTTCTATGCGCTGCAGAGTTTTTTGATGTCGAGCGTCGCCGAGCGACTCAACTTGCGTCTGCGCAACCGCATCGCGCAGAAGCTCAGCCGCCTGCCGCTCGCCTACTTTGGCGCGCATCGCCCCGGCGAGGTGGTCAGCCGCGCGACCAACGACTTGGACAAGATGTCCGAGAGTATGCAGCGCGGATTGCTGCAGCTGCTGGTATCGATCGGTACCGTGACGGGCGCCATCATCATGATGTTCGTCTATAGCGTTAGGCTCACGTTGATCTTTTTGGGTTTTACGGCGGTATCGCTGCTGGTGACCAAGGTGGTTTCGCGCCGTACGCATGATGTGACGGGCGAGCGTCAGGAGTGGGTGTCCAAAATCACGAGCGCGGTCGAGGAAGGCTATTCGGGCCGTTTGGTGATTCGCGCATTCAACCGTGAGCACCAGAGCTCTGCCGAGGTGCACGAGGCCTCGGGCGAGCTGGCCCGCGTGAGCACCAAGGCCGACTTTATGATCAACGCCGTCGGACCCGCGGTTCGCTTTATCGGTCGTCTGGCGCAGATCGTGATCGCGCTCGTGGGCTGCAACATGCTGGTGGCCGGTCAGATGACTGTCGGCGTGTTCCAGGCGTTCTTCCAGTTTATCTACGAGGCGTCCGAGCCCATGACGCAGCTCTCGTTTACCTTCAGCTCGCTGCAGAGCGCGCTGGCGAGTGCGGAGCGCGTGTTCGACCTGCTCGATGAGCCCGAGATGGAGGCCGATCCGCAGCCGGGCGAGGCCGCCAAGCTGCCGGGTCGCGTGGAGGGCCGCGTCTCCTTTGAGCACGTGCGCTTTGGTTATTCGCCCGACAAGCCGCTCATGCGCGACGTGTCGTTTACCGCCGAGCCGGGCCAGAAGATTGCCGTGGTGGGAACCACGGGCGCAGGCAAGACGACGCTCATCAACCTGCTCATGCGCTTTTACGAGATCGACGGCGGCCGCATTACGCTTGACGGTGTGGATACGCGCCTCATGGATCGCGGCGAGCTACGGCAGCAGTTTGGCATGGTGCTACAGGACGCCTGGCTGTTCGACGGAACGATTGCCGAAAACATCGCCTACGGCTGCCCCGAGGCGACGCGCGAGGAGGTCGTGGCTGCCGCCCGCGCCGCGCAGGTCGACTTCTTTGTGCGCACCATGCCGCAGGGTTATGACACGCGGGTGGCCAACGATGCCGAGAGCATTAGTCAGGGCCAGCGCCAGCTGCTGACCATTGCGCGCGTGCTGCTCAACAACCCGGCGATTCTCATCCTGGACGAGGCGACGTCGAGCGTGGACACACGTACCGAGCTTGCCATCGGCCGTGCCATGGACGCTCTCATGCATGGGCGCACGAGCTTTGTGATCGCGCATCGCCTGTCGACGATCGTGGATGCCGACCTGATTCTGGTCATGGATCACGGCAACATTGTCGAGCAGGGCACGCATAAGGAGCTGCTCGCAGCCGAGGGCGCTTACGCCGACCTCTACCTAAGCCAGTTCGCATAAGGTGACAAAGGGGCAGCCTCGTTGTCACATCACAAATCAAGGCGCGCCGGGGATGAATTCCCTGGCGCGCCTTTGCGTTGGCGTTAATGTTGTCGGTGGCCGTCCGTCTCTAGCGTTCGCCCGCGAGCTTGGCGACGAGGGCTTTGAGCTCGGTCACCTCTCGCTCGAGTTCCTTGACGCGGCGGGCGTTCTCGGTGATGCCCTGGCGGTTGAGCGCGGACTGCTCGGCGGCATCGTCGGGCATATACTCGCGGTGCTGCTTGGCGTCAAAGCTCTCCTCGAACACGCGGCAGCCGTTGCGCTTGATGATGCGTCCCGGCACGCCCACGACAGTGCAGTTGTCGGGCACGTCCTTAACGACAACCGAGTTGCCGCCGATCTTGACGTTGTTGCCGATGCGAATGTTGCCGAGCACCTTGGCGCCCGTGCCCACGGTGACGTTGTTGCCCAGGGTGGGGTGGCGCTTGCCGGTCTCGTTGCCGGTGCCGCCGAGCGTAACGCCCTGGTAGAGCACGCAGTTGTCGCCCACGACGGTGGTTTCGCCGATGACGACGCCCATGGCGTGGTCGATAAAGAAGTGCTTGCCAATCTGCGCAGCGGGATGAATCTCGACGCCGGTGATGTGGCGGGTGAGCTGCGAGAGCACACGGGCGAGCGATCGATGGCCGTGTTCCCACAGCCAGTGCTCGGGCACATGATTCCACTTGGCGTGAAGACCGGGGTACGAAAGGAAAATGACCAGACCGTTTTGCGCGGCGGGGTCCTGCGCTTGGACGGTCTTGATGTCCTCGCGAATGGTATTGATAAAGCTCACCGGCCGCCCTCCCTTAGCGCCATGGCAATGCGATTCAATAAAGTATAGCGATTCGCTAGGGATTAGGAAGAGCAATCTTTCATGCTTAGCGTGACAGGTGTCAGTTATGCAAACTTGCTGGTAATGGAGTCATGCTTTTGTGGGGTTGCGCACGAGGGGGCGCCGCAACCGTATACTGGTCAACTTGGACGTATCCGCGCCCACAACTGAGAGGTTTTACTTCATGGGTTTCATCAATTTCATTGCCGAGCTGCTTAAGGATCCGCGCACTGCGATCGCCAGCTGGATCGCCGCCGGCCCGCTTATGGCCTACGGCTGCGTGTTCCTGATTATCTTTATCGAGACGGGCGTGGTGTTCTTCCCGTTCCTTCCCGGCGATTCGCTGCTGTTTGCCTCGGGCTTCTTTGCCCACAACGGTGGCTTTAACATCGTGGCGCTTCTGGCCACCGCATGGGCCGCAGCCATCCTGGGCGATCAGTGTAACTTTATGATCGGTCACTTCTTTGGCAAAAAGATCATCGCTTCGGGCAAGGTCAAGGCCATGACGCCCGAGCGCATCAAAAAGTCCGAGGATTTCTTGGACAAGTGGGGTCACCTGGCCATCTTCCTGGGTCGTTTCTTCCCGTTTATTCGCACCTTTGTGCCCTTTATCGCCGGCATGGGCGGCATGCACTGGCGCAACTTTGTCATCTTTAACGTGCTGGGTGGCATTACCTGGTCGACGGTCTTTACGCTGCTGGGCTACTTCTTTGGCGGCATCCCCTTTGTGCAGGAGCACTTTGAGCTGCTGATTATCGGCATCGTCGCCGTGTCGATTATCCCGACCGTGGTCGGCCTGGTTAAGGCAAAGCTGGGCAAATAGAACGCGTAGCTCGAACCAGCGCGCAAACCGTGCCGTTGAGGCCCGTCACCGATTACGGTGGCGGGCCTTTATGCTTCGGTCAAATGAAAATACTTTAGTTAGTTAAAGAAAAACGTTTTATCCGACGCGTGTGCGGAGTACAATCTCGTGCATGCGAATCGACGTGCCATCGGCTTTGATGCCGTTCGCGTGTCCCGTCCGGCACTACGCTCCGGGCGTGCGACGTTGCGACGCGGTCGGCCTCGGTCCTTGCGTGCGGGTTCGCGAGTATGCAACTGTGTATGTAAGGAGCGACATATGGCTGTCGAGAAGAAGGATATCGATTGGGGTAGCCTCGGCTTTGGCTACATGAAGACCGATTATAGCTACGAGGCCCATTGGAAGGACGGCGAGTGGGACGAGGGCGGCCTGACCACCGACCACACCCTGCATGTCTCCGAGTGCGGTGGCATCTTCCACTACTGCCAGGAGGTCTTTGAGGGCCTGAAGGCCTACACCGCCGAGGACGGCAGCATCGTCTGCTTCCGTCCCGACATGAACGCCGAGCGTATGTACAACTCTGCCCAGCGCCTCGAGATGCCCCCGTTCCCCAAGGACAAGTTTGTTGAGGCCGTCAAGCAGGTTGTTTCTGCCAACGCCGCCTGGGTTCCGCCTTTCGGCTCCGGTGCAACCCTGTACGTGCGTCCGTTTATGATCGGCTCCGGTGACGTGATCGGCGTGGCTCCCGCTCCTGAGTACACGTTCCGCATTCTCGTGACCCCGGTCGGTCCGTACTTTAAGGGCGGCCTTAAGCCCGTCAAGCTGCGCGTTTCCGAGTACGACCGCGCCGCACCGCACGGCACCGGCAACATCAAGGCCGGCCTCAACTACGCCATGTCCCTCAAGCCCACGATGGAGGCTCACCGCGAGGGCTATGCCGAGAACCTGTATCTCGACTCCGAGTCCCGTACCTATGTCGAGGAGACCGGTGGCGCCAACGTCCTGTTTGTGAAGGAGGACGGCACGCTCGTCGTTCCGCAGTCGCACACCGACTCCATCCTGCCCTCCATCACCCGTCGTTCGCTCGTTCAGGTTGCTCAGGACCTGGGCATGACCGTTGACCAGCGCCCCGTTGAGTGGGCCGAGGTCAAGGCCGGCACTTTTGTTGAGTGCGGCCTGTGCGGCACCGCTGCCGTTATCTCCCCGGTGGGCGAGATCGACAACAAGGTTTACGGTGCCGATGAGACCGTGACCTTCCCGGCTGGCTACACCGAGATCGGCCCCGTGATGAAGAAGCTCCGCGAGACCCTGACGGGCATCCAGTCTGGTGCTGTTGAGGATAAGCACAACTGGGTTTACACCGTCGCGTAATTTGTCTTACCCGCCCTGCGGGCTCGGCGATGTCACAACGAACAATAATTAATCTGAATTAAAGATGGCGCGCGGCCTTTTGGGCCGCGCTTTTGTTTTGCTTCGCGCCATGTGGGGGTGGTGGCGACGTGCATTTTTGCGAGTATTCTGCAATCGAAGGCCCTTGCATACCGACCTCGGGCGAAAAATCGGGATTTATCGATGTTTTCTACGAATGATGGGCGGGGTTATGGGCTGACAGCATTTGATTTGCAGGGATATTCGCGGTCTTTGGCATTTATCGTGGCGCTCGAAGCTGTCGGGCATGCTGAATACTCCCAAAAATGCACGGCGCCTTGAGGGGGACCTTCGCGACAAAGGAAACCGCCCCGTCGAAGTATGCATTCGACGGGGCGGTTTATGCATATAGCGGATTAAGGATGCGCTGGCAACCTGTTAGAACTTGACGGTCGGTGCCTGGCGGGCTGCTTCGGCGGCCTCGAAGCCCTGGCGCTCCTTAAACTGGAAGATGCCGGCAAAGATGACGGCAGGGAACGTCTGGATGGCGTTGTTGTAGCTGAGCACGCAGTCGTTGTAGCTCTGGCGCGCGTAGCTCACCTTGTTCTCGGTGTCTTCGAGCGTGGCTTGGAGCTGCGTAAAGTTGGTGTTCGCCTTAAGATCGGGGTAAGCCTCGGCCACGGCGAAGAGCTGGCGCAGAGCGCCGGTCAGCACGTTGTCGGCTTCCATCTTGGCTTCGGGCGTGGTGGCGCTTACGGCGGCGTTGCGCGCGTTGACCACGGCGGCAAGCGTGTCCTGCTCGTGTTTGGCATAGCCCTTGACGGTCTCGACTAGGTTAGGGATCAGGTCGTTGCGGCGCTGCAGCTGCGTGTCGATATTCTGCCAGGCGTTATCAATGCGATTGCGCTTGGTGACCATGTTGTTGTAGATGCCGGCGATGGCGCAGACAATCACAACGACAACAACGATACCGATGATGACGGGAATCATGGTGTCTCCGTTTCGAATGGCCGCGGCGTCTTCCGCCGGCTGCCGTTGGTGTAACGCTACTAGTATACCCGCAACCCTTGGCGATACCGAACTTTCCGGTAAGCGTTATGTTTCCACCAAGGTGAGGCCGTTCGCCAGGGGGTGGGCGATACAGGTGTAAGATATGCGACAGATTAGTGAGCGATGTCTTTTCCTTGAGGAGGGCGATACGTATGGACCTTCGCATCAAGAAAACCTATCGGGCCCTGTTCGAGGCCTTTACTGAGCTGCTCGAAGAGCATCGGTTTGAGGACGTGACGGTTGCCATGCTGTGCGACCGCGCTATGATTCGTCGGACGACGTTCTACAAGCACTTCCGCGACAAAAACGATTACTTTGCCTTCTATATCGATGAACTCATGTCGGGTCTGCCGCAAAAGCGGGCCGATGCGGATGGCGCGGAGGGCGCCGAGGACGTGCGCGCGCTTCGCCACGAAGTGTTCGCCGATGCCATGGATCTGATTCTGGCGCATGAGCAGCTCATGGATAACATTTTGGCGAGCAGTATGTCGGGCATGCTGACCAGCATGATTTGCGACCGCATCGCGCGCTCCATACGCGGGCGCGTGATGAGCGCGCTTGACGAGGATGCGCTTGCGCCCGTATCGCTCGAGACGACGTCTGAGTTTGTCGCCGGCGGCATTATTCGGCTCTTCACCATGTGGTGGGAATCGGGCCACGTACTGGAGCGCCGATCCGAAATCGCCGACGTGGTCGATGCGCTGTTCGAGCGGACCATGACGCCGGTGAGTCACTAAGAGTGGCGGAGAGAGGGGGATTCGAACCCCCGGAACGCTCTCGCGCTCAACGGTTTTCAAGACCGCCGCATTCAACCGCTCTGCCATCTCTCCGTGAGTCGTAATGATAGCATCGTTTTGGATTTGCAACAGGGGAGGCGAACGATGACGAGCACCGGAATCGATGAGAAGTTCATGCGTGAGGCGCTGTCGGAGGCGCGTGCCGCCGCGGCGGTGGGCGAGGTGCCGATCGGTGCCGTAGTGGTGCGCGCGGGTGAGATTGTCGCGCGGGCGCATAATCGCCGCGAGCTCGACCAGGATCCTTCGGCGCATGCCGAGTTTGCGGCCCTATGCGCCGCCGCTCAGTCGCTCGGTCGTTGGCGCCTTTCCGATTGTACGGTCTACGTGACGCTCGAGCCCTGCTGCATGTGCGCGGGGCTTATGGTTAATGCGCGCGTGGGGCGCTGCGTGTACGGCGCGGCCGATGCTAAGGCGGGCGCCCTGGGGTCGCTATACGACCTCAATGCCGATTCGCGCCTGAATCATCGGTTTAATGTGACGGCTGGGGTCTTGGCGGATGAATGCCGCGAGCTGCTGAGTAGCTATTTTGGCGGTCTGCGCGGAGCGGGCGGCGCTGATTGCGGTTGTGGGGCCGATCTTGAAGCACACGCCGCTCACGCCGCAGCGCTTGCAGGTGCCGGTGAGGATGCTGGCGCGGCAGTTGACTTTGGTCCTGCGTGCCGCCGGCCCCGCCGTGTGCTGCTGGCGATTGACTCCTTTAAGGGCAGCGTGTCGAGCGCGCAGGCGGAGGCGGCAGTTGCCGGGGGCGTGCGCCGCGTGTGGCCCGATGCCCAAGTAAGCGCGCTGCCGCTGGCGGATGGCGGTGAGGGAACGCTCGATGCCGTTGCCGCGTGCGGCGGTGAGATTGTGACCTGCGAGGTGGCGGGTCCCTTGGGCAAGCGCGTGGCTGCCCGGATGCTGGTGGACGGCGAGCACGAGTCGGCTGTCATTGAGATGGCCGAAGCCGCGGGCATCGGGTACTCGCCGTGCACGGAGTCGGCGGCGTTGGCCGCGACGACCTATGGCGTGGGCGAGCTGATGCTTCGTGCGGTTCGCGCGGGGGCGAGGACCCTATATATGGGACTGGGCGGCAGCGCCACCAACGACGGTGGCGCCGGCATGCTGCAAGCGCTGGGCGCGCGTCTTGTCGATGACCGTGGCTGCAATATCGCTCCCGGTCTTGCGGGCCTTGAGCAGGTGGCGAGCGTTGATTTGGCGCCAGCGCTGCAGGCTTTGGATGGCGCGCGTGTCGTGGTGCTTTCCGATGTCGAAAACCCGCTCGTGGGGCGTCGCGGGGCACTTGCGGTGTTTGGCGGGCAAAAGGGCCTGCCGACAGACGATGTCGAAGCGCTGGGCGGGTGCGACGGCTGGATGGTCGGCTACGGCCGCCTGCTCGATACGGCGATTGCCGAGGTACGGGCTCAGGGATTGCTGCGCGTGTCCGAGGGTGCGCGGACGTTTGGCTCGGTGCTCGGCGTGCCCGGCGCCGGTGCCGCTGGCGGTCTGGGCGCCGCGCTGCTAGCGCTCGGTGCAGAGCTACATTCGGGCGTGGAGACGGTGCTTGATCTGATTGGGTTTGACGAGCGCGTGCGGGATGTCGATCTGGTCATAACGGGCGAGGGCAATATGGACGAGCAATCCGCCGCCGGCAAAGCGCCGGTGGGTGTGGCCCGCCGTGCCAAGCGCTATGGCAAGCCGGTGGTCGCCGTCGTGGGCGGTCGCGCTGACAACCTGGATGCGGTGTATGAGCAGGGCGTCGACCTGGTTTTGACGATCTGCCGCAAGCCCATGGGCCTTGAGCTGGCGCTCGATCCCCAAGAAGCCATAACCAACCTTATCTGCGCCGGCGAGTCTGCCGCTCGATCCTACGACCTCGCCCGCCTCTAAAACCCATCCCCTCGATAAGTTGCGGTGAAATACGGAGTGTTTTTGCCTTTAAGGTGCCAATTCAGTCCGTATTCCACCGTAACTTCGTGAATGGTCATCCGAGGCTGGTCGACATGGGTTTCGAGTCGGACCGTTTGCCACGAAACACGGCTATCTACTACGTTTAACCGACCACCCTCGACTATCTCGGAATTTGCAAAAATGAAACCGCAGGTAGAGAGCTTGCCGATTTCCGAAAAAGTCGGCTATGGTCGACCCCTGCGACCAAAACGTAGTAGATGGGGCCTTTTCGTGGCGCAGCACCAGATCAGTCTTTTTGGGACGGGGCTTTCTTGGCTACTTTCGTCACCCTGATGTCCCCAGTCAAAAAGTAGTCAAAAAAGCCCCGTCCCAAATTAGCTGTCTTGCCCCATCGGGCGGGAGCAGGTAAGATATATCGAGCGCCTAGCGCGTTCGATGGGTTCGGATGACGACATGTTCCGAATCTGGTCAGGTCCGGAAGGAAGCAGCCATAAGGAGCCTCTGTCGGGCATCCGAATCCATCGAGTGCGCAGGCGCTTTTTCGTGCCGCGGCTACCCGCGAGTGCCGGCAGGGTCACATTTATCTGATAATTGAATCCCTGGCGTTATGTCGCTCGCTGGCGTTGCCAAAACATCGGCTGCTACGTGCCTTGGGCGCTAGCGGCCGTTGCCCTTACATCTGTAACGAGTTGCTTACGCATCTTCAGGGTTCGCCGTACTATCATGAATCAGATTGAAGAGAGATGATGATAGGGAGCGCCTTTTTATGATTGAGCTGCTCAGGCGTTTTGGTGGTAAGTTTCGCCGATATATGGTGATCGGCCCTGCGTGCAAGTTGATCGAAGTGATCTTTGACCTGCTGACGCCGCTGGTGATTGCCCAGATGATCGATAAGGGCATTGGCTCGCACGACGTTAATGCCGTTATCCACTACGGCATGGTACTTGGCGCCATGGCTGTGATCGGCATCTCGTTTACGCTCGTCTGCCAAAAGATGGCGGCGCTCACCTCGCAGGGCATGGGTACCGATATCCGTGGTGCGCTCTACCAGCACATCAACAAGCTGAGCTATGCTGAGCTCGATCGCTTTGGCACGCCGTCGCTCATCACGCGCATTACCAACGACGTCAACCAGGTGCAGCTTGCCGTGGCGCTGGGCGTGCGCATGCTCATCCGCTGGCCTTTCCTGGCGGTGGGCTCCATGGTCGCGGCCCTTGCCATCGACCTTAAGCTTGGCGTGATTTTCTTGATTTGCACGCCCGCCATTGGCCTGGTGTTTTGGTTTGTCATGGCGCGCTGCATTCCGTACTACAGGCAGCTGCAGGCAAAGCTCGACCGCATCGCGCTTATTTGCCGCGAGGGGCTTTCGGGCGCCCGCGTGGTTCGTGCGTTTGTGCGCGAAGACCACGAGCGCGAGCGCTTTGCCCAGGCCGCCGACGACCAGGCCAATACCGCCATCGTGGTGGGCAAGCTTTCGTCGATTCTCAACCCCGTCACCTTTTTGGTGATGAACCTGGGCGTGTGCGCCATCCTGTGGGTGGGCGGCATCCAGGTCAACGCGGGCGAGCTCACGCAGGGTCAGGTCATGGCGTTTGTGAACTACATGACGCAGACCCTCACCTCCATCGTGTATGTCGCCAACCTGGTCGTGGTCTTTACCAAGGCGAGCGCCAGCGCGTCGCGCATCAACGAGGTGCTCAATTGCGAGCCGAGCATCACCGACGGGGACAACCAGCCGGTCGCGCTGCCCAAGCCGGGCAATGTCGCTCCAGTTCCTGCGCTGAGCTTGAGCCATGCGAGCTTCTCTTTTGGCGCGGGCGCGGCAAATGCCATCAACGGTGTGACGCTGGAACTCCCGCTGGGCAAGACGCTCGGCATTATCGGCGGTACGGGTAGCGGCAAGTCCACGCTCGTCTCGCTTATCCCGCGCCTGTACGATGCGGGCACCGGCAGCGTGAGCGTGATGGGCGCCGACGTGCGCGCCTGGCCGCTCGACCAGCTGCGCCATGTGGTCGCAACCGTTCCGCAGCGTGCGTCGCTGGTGAGTGGCACCATCCGCAGTAACCTGACCTGGCGCGACGAGGCGGCGACCGACGATGAGCTCTGGGCGGCGCTCGATATGGCGCAGGCCAGCGAGTTTGTGCGCAACAAGCCGCAGGGGCTCGACGCCCCGGTCGAGGCGGGCGGCAAGAACTTTAGCGGTGGTCAGCGCCAGCGCCTGACCATCGCGCGTGCCCTGGTGGGCTCGCCCCAGATTCTGATCATGGACGACTCCGCCTCGGCGCTCGACTTTAAGACCGACACGGCGCTTCGCCATGCCATCCGCGAGCGCAGCGTGCGCGGTGCCGCCGAGGGCGGGCTGCCGCTGACAACCGTCATCGTGAGCCAGCGCGTATCGACCGTGCACGACGCCGACATGATCTGCGTACTCGACCACGGCTCGGTCGCGGGCCTGGGCACGCATGACGAGTTGTATGCAAGCTGCCAACTCTATCGTGAGATTTGCCAGTCGCAGCTGCGCCGCGAGGAGCTCGAGGGCCAGCAGGGGAGCACGACGCCCACGCCCACCCCAAGACCCGCGTCCGCTCCGACCGTCCCCGCATCTGTCTGCGCAAAGGAGGGCTGCTAAATGAATCCGTACACTTCCTCCGGTTCGGTCGCCACGATGGCGGCAAACGTGTCCGGTAACGATAACCTCAACGACCTGGGTGACGGCCCACGCCAGCCCGGCGATCCCGAGCGCTATCCCGTGGGCGCGGTGACCCGCCGCCTGATGGGTTATGTTCGCCCGCGCCGCGTCTCGTTTGCGGCGTCGTTTGTGAGTGCCGCCATCTCCGTTATCTTGCAGCTCTACACACCTATTCTCATTGGCGAGGGCATCGACCTGATTGTTGCCGCGAGCCAGGTGGATTTCGATGCACTGCTGCCGCTCGTCACCAAACTCGCGCTCGTTGTGGTGGGAGCCGCGGCCTTCCAGTGGTTGCAGGGCTATTGCGTCAACCGCCTGTCCTACGAGACGGTGCGCGACATGCGGGTGGAGGCAAGCGACAAGCTCAGCCGTATGCCGCTCAGCTTTATCGACAGCCACGCCCACGGCGACCTTATGAGCCGCGTGGTCAACGACGTCGATCAGGTGGGCGACGGTCTGCTGCAGGGCTTCACGCAGCTCTTCACCGGTGTTATTACCATCGTGGGCACGCTCGCGTTTATGCTCTCCATCAACCTGACCATGACGCTCGTGGTGGTGCTCGTCACGCCGCTTTCCATTTTTGCAGCCGGTGCTATTGCCAAGCTCTCCAACAAAAGCTTTACGGCACAGCAGCGTATTCAAGGGCAGCTCGGTGGTCATATCGAGGAGTACGTAGGCGAGCAAAAGCTTGTCGACGCCTTTGCCTATGGTCCCAACGCCCAGCAGCGCTTCGATGCCCTCAACGCTGAGCTCTACACCGCGGGCGAGCGTGCGCAGTTTATGGGTTCGCTCTCCAACCCCGGCACGCGCTTTATCAATAACATCATCTATGCCGTGGTCGCTGTGATCGGCTGCGTGGGCGTGATCACGGGCGTGCCCGCGGCGCTTACGGTGGGCGGCGTGCAGATTTTCCTGTCCTATGCCAACCAGTACACCAAGCCGTTCAACGAGGTCACCAACGTCATTACGCAGATCCAGACCGCGTACGCCTCGGCGCGCCGCATGTTTGCGCTGCTCGATGCGCGCGAGCAGGAGCCCGATGCGACGGATGCCGCGGAGCTTGCCGCCCCGAAGGGCGAGGTCGCCTTTGAACATGTGGACTTTAGCTACGTTCACGACCGCAAGCTGCTGCAGGACATTTGCATCGAGGCCAAGCCCGGCATGCGCTTTGCCCTCGTTGGTCCCACGGGCTGCGGCAAGACGACGCTCATCAATTTGCTGCTGCGCTTTTACGATATCGATGCCGGTCGCATTGCGGTCGATGGCCGGTCTTCGCGTGACTACACGCGCGCAAGCCTGCGCCGCGCCTTTGGCATGGTGCTGCAGGACACCTGGCTGTTCGAGGGCACGGTGGCCGAAAACATTGCCTACGGTTGCCCGGATGCCACGCGCGAGCAGGTTATCGAGGCTGCCAAGCGCGCGCATGCGCACAAGTTTATCGTGCAGCTGCCAGGCGGCTACGATACGGTAATCGGCGAGGACGGCGGCACGTTTAGCCAGGGTCAAAAACAACTGCTGTGCATCGCGCGCGTCATGCTCACCGACCCGGCGATCTTGCTGCTGGACGAGGCGACCTCGAGCATCGATACCCGCACCGAGCTGCAGGTTCAGGCGGCATTCGACGAGCTCATGGCAGGTCGCACAAGCTTTGTCGTGGCGCACCGCCTGAGCACCATCCGCAACGCCGACTGCATTCTGGTGATGCGCGACGGCGAGATTATCGAGCGCGGCACGCACGACGAGCTGCTAGCGGCAGGCGGCTTCTATGCCGAGCTCTACCGCAGCCAATTCGCCCAGTAGGGAATACCGATTAGCGGCAGATGGTTTACATCTGCGCCGTTAGTACTAAGATATGCTTCTAACAAATTGCATTAATGGCTCGAGTTTCGGGGGAAACGAGGCAACGTGACTATGACATGCTCTATGGTGGTCAACAGCAAGAGCGGTAATACCAGGATGGTTACGGGGGCGATCAAGCGCGCTCTGCAGGCTGCGGGCGTTGAGTTTGTCCACGCCGCGGCGTTGAGCGACGATGCGGACGCAGATCAGGTTGCGCTCGAGGCGCAGGGCGCCTGCGCGGCCGACACGGTGCTCGTCGGTTTTTGGTGCGACAAGGGCGCGTGCACGCCTTCGGTCGCGGCGTTGCTCTCCGCCTTGCACGGTAAGCGCGTCTTCCTGTTTGGCACCTGCGGCTTTGGTGCCGACCAGAGCTATTATCAGCAGATTATCGATCGCGTGACCTCCAATTTGGCCAATGATGCCGAGCTTGTAGGCTGGGCGATGTGCCAGGGCAAGATGGGTCCCGCGGTTAAGCAGCGCTACGAGGCAATGCTCGAGCAAGATCCCGAAAACGCCCGATTTAAGATGCTGCTCGACAACTGGGTTGCCGCGAAGGACCATCCCACCAAGGAAGATATGGATAACATGGCTGCAGCCGCAAAAAAGGCCGTTTTGGGCGAATAACTCCGCCGCTTGCGGTGCCGCGCGTTCAATCGTACAAACGTGAAAGCCTCGAGATTCTCGGGGCTTTTTTCATGACACGAGGGCGCCCCTTTATTGATGGAAGGCCTAATAAGCTGATTGTTCTATGCCCGGATGTGTGCGGAGTGGGATGGGATTTCCGGATGGGTGGGGTTGCGGAAGCTGCGTCCCGGAATTTGCCTTTGGAATGGGATGCGGTTTCCCGTTGAGGGGCTCTGTGGAAACCGCATCCCAGTTTTCGGCCGAGAAATGGGATGCCGTTTCCGGTTGAGGGCCTTGGCGGAAAGTGCGACCCGGAATTTGTGATCGGAGTGGGATGTGGTTTCCCAACGGGGGCACAAGCGGAAGCCGTATCCCACTCCGGACGTGAATTCTGGGACACGGTTCTCAGAGGATTATGGGCTGCGAACTACATGGGGCTGTCATAAAACTCCGGCAAAGGGGGGTCGGAAATAAATGACACTTCCAGTAGTTTGTTTTAATGTGGGGGGGGGGTACCATTATTTTAGTTTCGCAAAAAACGAACCTTCTATGGGGAAGTTGCGTAGGGGGTTAGTCGTAAGTATTGGATAAAACAGACTAATTTGGGGATAAATGACCACTTACGCCAAAATAAGTAGCATTTAACGACAAAACATTGAAAAATGTGTAGCACATCGCTATGTTTTTATTAGGAAAAGATTCCAAATTGGCTTATTTCGAACTCACTTTTCAAGCGCCTTGCGGTTCCTGTTGAAACTTGCTGACCTTTGGATGGGTCGAATAGGGCCTCAAGGGGGATGAATTATCACTTTGGCTGCGCGTAGACTCAAACGATTTATTGCACTTTTGAGTAGCTTGGCGTTCGCGCTTGTCATAGCCCTTGCCGTTGTTTCTTTTGTGCCTCGCGCATTTGGATACACGCCCTTTGCTGTTCTTTCTGGCTCTATGGAACCCGAGCTTCCCGTTGGCTCCATGGTGTTTGTTCGCCAAGTTGAGCCAGCGGATATTGCCGTGGGCGACAATGCAACCTTTTACCGATCGGACGGTGCCGTGGTGACGCATCAGGTGTACGAGATCGACCCTGTGGCGCAGACGATTAGCACGCAGGGAATCGCAAACAAAAATGCAGATGGAACCATCATGCACGACGCCGAGCAGACGCCTTTTTCACGCGTGATCGGTGTCGTTTCTTTTTGTGTCCCTTACCTGGGCTTCGTTAACGCATATTGCACGACGATGCCCGGTTTGCTTGTTGTGGTGGCCGTTCTGGCGCTGCTGGTCGCGGCGTCGATTGTGCTCGATCGGGTGGTTCCCGACGAGCCTGCGGGCAAGCATGCCCGCGCGCATGCGAGGGAGCGGCGTTCATAGCGGCAGGGAAAAGCGTCGGCGGCGGTAGGGGCCGTTGCCGGGGAAAACGATTCTCGAAAGGAAGAGAACGATGGAAAACAAGAAGAAAAAGCGCTACGGCATCATTGCCGCCCTGTTGCTGCTGGTATTGGCTGCCGGCGTGGGAACGTATGCATGGCTGACGGCGCAGTCGAGCCTGCCCAACAACTTCACTACTGCGGGCATTAACAAGCCCACTACCGATCCCGATCATCCGAGTCAGCCGCTTCCGGATGATAACACTAAGGTCAACGGCAACCTGACCGAGACTAACTGGGTTGCGAACTCCAAGCTCGCCCCTGGCGTGTCTGTTCCTAAGAATCCTAATGTCGGTATTGGCAAGGGATCCGAAAACGCTTATGTGTACGTTTTCGTGAAGAACGAGACGGCGTCTGCTGGGACTCCTAATTCCAGGAAGACTTACTTCACCATTAACTCTGGCTGGAAGGCCGTTGAAGCGACCACCGTTGAGGGAGAGCCGACTCATTATCTCGGTGGCCTTTTCGTTTATGTTGGCGATGGGACCGAGGCAACTCCGCTTATTGCCAGCAAGACCGAGGACAAGTGGACCGGTGAGCTGTTCAGCAATGTGACTACGCCCAAGGAGACCGAGCAAAAGGATTTCGCCAAGGATGCCAAGATGACGGTCAACTGCTTCGTTTACGCTGCAGACAGCACCACTGAGGGCTCGGCTGCGTCTGCTGAGGTTGCTGCCAAGGATTGGGCTAAGGGCCTGTAGTAATCCAACCCCCTCCACTGAGATCCCGGCCCGCTCCCACCCCTATACTCGGGTCGGGATCTCGGTCCCCCTTTTTATCGACGACTGGCGAACGTAATGCTCAATAATCTTTCCGACAATCAGAAACGCACCTTGGCGCTTGCCGCGATGGCGCTGTTGGCCCTGGCGTGCCTGTGCGGCACGCTGGCTTTTACCGTTGATATGGTTCCGGCGAACAACGTTCTATCGTTTGGCAGCGTGAAGGTACGAGTCTGCGAATACACCCTCAACGAGCAGGGCGAGGAGATTCCGTTTGAGCCCAACGAGCACGGGGACTATCCCGACACCAAAGCCGGGGGTTCTGACATCAGCCGCATTGTGCGCGTGGAGAACGTCGGCTCGCAGCCTGAGTACGTTCGCGCGCGCCTGCGCATGAAGTCAGTGGCACCCGACGGCTCGTGCGCGGATGCCTCGGGCAACGTTGCGTTTCATGTGGACGCGGGCGAGGGGTCCCCGTGGATCGATGGCGGCGATGGGTGGTACTACTACCGCGGATTGGATGGGCGTGGCGGCGTGCTCGACCCCGGCGCCATGACGGAAAGCCTCATGGACTCGCTGCGCTTTGTGGACGACTACCACGATGCCGCGCGCGGCGGCTCCTTCAGGCTCGATATCGATGTGCAGGCCGTGCAGGCCAAAAACCAGCAGGAAAGCGATACCGTCCTCGACGTTCTCGACGTCGTGGGTTGGCCGGAGGCGAACTAGCCTATGAAGATCAAGAACATGAACCGGGGCGTGCTTAGCAGGCTAGTTGCCGTCGCGGCGATTGCCCTTTGCTGCGTTATGGCGCTGCCGACGGCGGTGCATGCCGAGGATGTGCCCGAGGCCAAAACCGAATTCCACATCAAAAACGAGGCTGACTTTTTGGCGTACGTGGCGCTGTCGCGCGAGCGCGATACGTCCGGCTGGCACGTTTATCTCGATAACGATATCGTGCTTAATGATGACGACATGAAGACCATTGTCTCGCACACCGTTAAGCATCTGTCGTTTGGCAACAAGGAGCATCCGTTTAAGGGCGTGTTCGATGGTCAAAACCACACCGTTGAGGGCCTGAACTACGATAAAGACGCTTTTGACCCCGAGCGCGATACGGGATTTTTTGCCGAGACCAACGGTGCCACCATCAAAAACTTCCTGGTCAAGGACGCCAACGTGTGGGCGGACTTCCGCGGTGGCATTATCGTGGGCAAGGCCGTCAATACGCGCTTCGAAAACGTTATGGTCATGGAGAGCACGCTGCACGTGACCTGCGCCAACAATGCTCTCAACCTCATTACCAACGCAGGCTTTGAGGGCGGTCTCATCGTCGGCGAGCTCGACGGCTGCACCCTCTACAACTGCGAGGTCCGTGGCGGCCGTGCCGTCAACAATACGACCTCGGGCGTGCAGGCGCTCGGCGGTGAGGGTCTGTATATGGCGGCGTTTGCCGGCTACGTTAAGAACTCGACTATCGAGTACTGCCGCGTGACGCCGACGCGTAAGGACGACGGCTCGATTGCCGAGAAGGGCATGACCGACGTCACCAATAAGTACGACGTGGCCATTGGCGCCCTGGGCGGCAACAACGTGTATGCCTCGGGTTTTGTGGGCTGTATGGCGGGTGACGCCAAGATTATCGACTGCTTCTCGACGGCGCAGTGCTACAGCTATGCCGCGTCGTACGTGGGCGTCGTCGCCGTGACGCGCGCGTGGACGGGTGGCTTGGCGGGTCGTATTCTAACCGAAAAGGGCAACGAGCTCGTCCGAAGCCATTTTGCGGGTGACTTGAGCTCGCGTCAGTATAATCCCATCGCCGTGATCCCCATCATTCAAAACGATGTGAACCTGGGCGGTATTGCTGCGCGCGCCAACAAGGGTGACGCCACGGTTACCGAATGCTACTTTAAGCCGAGCGTGAGCCTAAACGGCAGCAGCCAGGGCAACCCTGCCAAAAAGAAAATCCCCTCGTTTGGCGGCGACGGCATCATCAAGGGCGATGGCTATGGTCCGTGGGATGACGAACGCTACACCACGCGCGAGCTGTGGGAAGAGCACGACTACGACTTCTGTGCCGGCACCATGCGCTCGACCGCTAACGACAAGGCCCTGGGTGCCCCGCACCCCAATGAGTGGGCGATGGATTACAAGCTGAAAATTCCCGTGCATGGCCAAAGCGTTAAGGCGACGATCGATTTTCCCGGTGCGGGCACCGCGACAATCGAGAAGACCAAACTTGGCAAAGACCAGGCGACCTCGGATCCGTACGCCTTTGCCGTGAGCGCCGTGCTGGCGGGAACGGCCCAAGGCCTGGCCCAGGGCGATACATCGGTAACGTTTAAGCAGGATACCTCCGCAAAGCCAGAGGGTTTGACCGAGGCCAACGGCGGCTACCGCTTTATGGGCTGGTTCCGTGAGCCCGGAGTCAATGTGAACCGTATCGATGCCGATAACGCCTGGTTTAACGGCAAGACCGATGCCGATGCCGTTAAGGCTGGCAAGCAGGTCCAGAAGAACGAAGCGCACGAGATAACGTCGAGCTATACCGCCGATAACGCGAAGGGGGCCGAGGCCTTTAAGGGCAACGACCTGTTTATTGCTTCGTACGAGGCGCAGGTACTGTTCTATAACGTCAAGGGCGAGACGCTCGCGTGGCAGAGCGGCGAGGAGCACGACAAGTCGACGGACTGGTACCGCTATGGCGTCGGTTTAACGCCGGCTGCCCCTGCGGACCGCGGCACTCTTTCTGCCAGCGCCACCTTTATCGGTTGGACGACGCAGCCGAGTGGCGAGGCCGGGATGCATGGCGGTTACGCGGCCATCACCTCGCCTGAGCTTGCCGAGTTAAAAAACGCCGGTGCGTTCTATCCTGCCGGCACCGAGATCACTGTGCTTGGCCCTACCGATTTTTATCCGGTGTACACCGACTATGTGTCGAACATCATGACGGTGTTTGAGGGCAATGAGCAGGATGCAACCGACGATCAGACTCGGCGCGACGGTGTGGGCAAAACTGACGTTAAGGTTGAGACTGCAGAAGATGGCACAAGCGCGTATACCGTACAGGTGCTCGACGTATCCGGTAAAGCTATATCCGAGGAGGGCCAGCTGCCCGACGGCTATCGTTTCCTGGGTTGGTATGAAAACAAGGGAACCGAGGATGCCCCGCTCGAGGTGCGCGTAAGCCGCGACCCCAGCTATACGCTCCCCGCCGATGTCGATTTAACCGCGCCGCATACCTACATCGCCCGCTTTGAGTACCGAGTGGATTATTACGTTCGGGCTTATACCAACCATGAGTTTACGGACAGCAAGCTACTTTGTTCCGTTTGGAATCGCTATCAAACGCCCTTTGAGGAAAACGTCGGTAGTACCTTCGTGCGTGAAAACGTCGTCCACTGGGGCCCGGAGCATGTTGACCACGGTATAAAGGATAGTTATGAAACGTGTGGCACGCGCTTCACGAAGGAAACCCTTGTCGTGAGTCCCCTTAACGCGTACTCGCACAACGTTAAAAACGATACGGGAGCCGATACTCTAAAAAACCTCTATGCCGATACCGATTTTCCAGGCGCTGCAACGCTAAGCGATACTTGGACTTCGGCTTCGCTGAACGTAACGGTCAAACCGGTGAATGATCGCTATCGCCTGAATTTCTGGACGCTTGAGCGCGATGGTGAATATTGGACATATGTGAAAAATCCCATCGAGAGCATGGTGCGTACAGATAAGAAGTACTACGTTCGCGCGATGATTACCACGGACGTTAATTTCTACAACAAGGGCGATAATGTCGTGAGGACTGCCACGCGGCGCTATGAGAGTAACTTGCTGCAGACCAAGGTGAACGGGGCGGATCCGACGTTCACGTATTACTACCCGCATGTTAATAAGTCGGTTAAAGTGGCCGAAAAGCCAGAAGATGGTGAGAAGGGATCGTATGAGAGCCCCCTGACCCTCGAAGCTTCCCCGACCGATGCCGACATGGCCGTGCCGGGCTATAAGTTCCTGGGCTGGATTTCGACCGCCGAGGTTCAGAAGGATTCTGACGTCTGGAAGTATATCTACGACGTCGCCGGCGACTCCTATGTGACGAGTGATCCGGATAAGGCAGAGCCGTATCTGGCGACCGACGAGTCCAAGGTCACCCAGTGGCAGGATGCCTATCCCGTCTACGCAAAGTACGACGTCAGCTACACCACCAACCTGCATCGCGCAGGTTTTGAGGGTACGGACAAGGTCAATGTGCCTAGCTACAACATCGCTCCCGTTATCAACGCGGACACCAATCCTGCTACGGCAACGGTGACCCCTGACGTTACGACGCCGGTTTATAAAGCAGGCGGTGAGCTGTATAAGTTGCAGAAGGTTGAGATCGAGCTTCCGAACGGCGAGATCAAGACGCTTCCCTACGATGTGGAGCATGGTACTTGCTCTTATCCGGTGGAACCTGGCGGAGCCTATACATTCGTGGCGTACTATTCGCCGTTGGCGGTTGTGTACCATCTCAATGCCAGGGATGTGGACGGTAAGGTAGCCCAGCAGGGCGATTCTCTCGGCAGCCTTAAGGACGGCATCCCGCTGCCAACGTATAACGTCGGCGATATCGATGCTGCAACAAACGCATACAATGCCTTCGTGGGCTGGACGGAAACTAAGCCGGTAGCTGGCAACGGTTATGTCGTTTGGTCGGACGACGTTTCCATGGTGAATAAAAGCACCGTGGTCAAGGCCCCCATGGAGTTGTATCCGGTCTACCGCGCCAGCGCGGTGCGTGTTCAATCGAATATCGATGCCAATCTGGATGACCCCGGTTCTGTGCGTTATCTTTCGCGGACCGACTCTGGTGATCAAATTTCGCTGGAGGTAAAAGCTGCAACTGAGGTTGTCGGCAAGGATGGCACCAAGTACGACTTTGTCTGCTGGTCGCGTGACTATGAATCCGATAACAAGTACACCCTGATGACCGGTGACGACAAGTATCCCCTCGAGGGCAATGAGCCCTTTAAGAGCGCGATGTACACTGCGGTGTACAAGATTGCGCCGCATAAGGTGCGCTATCACGGTGTCGACGGGTCGGTTCTCTTTACGGCGACGGTCGACTCGGGCGACGAGCGTGCGCAGGACGGCAAGTCCGGCTTCGTCTATACGGTTGATGTTCCCAAAATGGATGAGAACGGCCGCCCCGTCTATGACAACAGCGGGAATCCCATGATGGAGCAAAAGTCCGTGGCATACGACCCGGACGCCCATTCCAAGATCGTCGCGCTGCTCGATGAGCGTGCGGCCGCCAATGGCGATATGCGTGAGCTCTTCTTGGAGTGGCGATATGT
This sequence comes from Collinsella sp. AM12-1, assembly GCF_003472325.1. Lineage (NCBI taxonomy): Bacteria > Bacillati > Actinomycetota > Coriobacteriia > Coriobacteriales > Coriobacteriaceae > Collinsella > Collinsella sp. AM12-1. The sequence goes on along the minus strand of NZ_QRLS01000008.1, from coordinate 70,457 downwards.
GGGCGCCGATGGTGATACGAAGCCTTGGGATGTGTTTAAGGACGAGCCAATTAAGGGCGACATGGACCTGTATCCCGTTACATATCGCGTGGTTGCCAAAGATACGTCTGATCCCGCGAAGTCCGAAACCATGACCGCCCAGCTTAAGTGGCTGCTCGATCCCGCCGCCGCCAACACCGTCGATGACAGTGCCGACAAGGCGCCGTTTAAGGTCTGCTTTGCCAAGCCGTTTATGGGAACGCGGCTGACCGTTACGGTAATGCGGGCAAGCTACGGGCCTGGTACAGAGGGTGTTTCTGTGGCGGAAGAGCCCGTAAACGGCAAGTTTGTCTCGCTCTACAGCCTTGGTTCGGGTGACGGCTCGTTCGACCTGGCCAACCGTCTGGAGTCCAAGAAGACGGGCGAGGGCGATCAGGGCCCCGGCAAAGCCGTGTTCAACTTTGCCCAGACTCATGCGCTGACGATCGTTAAAAAGACGACCGATGCCAGCGCTATGGGGCAAACGTTCCGCTTTAAGGTAACGCGAAAGATGTCGCAGGATTCTCCTGCCGAGACGCGCATGGTCGAGGTGAAAGTTAGCGAGCAGCGCGACGAAAACGGTGAAACTTGCTATGTCGGCAGCGTGCAGTTCGCCGCTCCGGCTGGCATCTATACCGTCGAGGAAGATACGGCTTGGGCATGGCGCTACCAGGGTGAGCTGAGCACGCCGGGCAAGGCGCCCGGTAAAACTGCCGAGCTGACGATTTCGTCTGCATCGAGCGCGAACGATGCCACGTTCACCTGCACGAACACGCGTGTGAACGACAAATGGATCGACGGCAGCGATCGTGCCCATAACGTTTGGAGCAACGGCAACGTAGCAAAGAAGGAGGATTAGCATGTCCAAGCGCAAGCGCATCATCGCCTTGCTGGTGGGGGTTATCCTCCTGGCCGGTACGGCAGGCACGTTGGCCTGGCTTTCGGTTACGGGCGTGCTGGTCAACCAGTTCGGCATCGGATCGGTGACGCCATCGGTTCAGGAAACGCTCAACGGCAAAGTGAAAAGCGATGTCAAGGCGAAGAACACGGGTACTGCGCCCGCCTATATTCGTGCTGCAGTGGATATCTACTGGCAGGACCAGGATGGCGCACGCCTGTGGGATGAGCCAGTTGCCGGCACCGACTACGTCATTGACTGGGGCAGTGTGTCCAAGGCATCTGCTTCCAACACCGCCTCGTCTTGGGTTGTCGCGTCCGACGGGTACTACTACTGGACGTCTCCCGTTGCTCCGATGGGCAAAACCGATGTGCTCATCAAGAGCGTGACTGAGCAGAAGGCAGATGGGAAGAACCTGGTCGTTGACATTTCGACCCAAGCAATTCAATCCACGCCCGACGATGCAGTTGCAGAGGCATGGGGCTGTACAGTCAAGGATGGCGTGCTGGTGCCGCCGCATGGAGGTGCGTAGGTATGGCTTCTCCGATTCGTAAAGACGTTGTGTGTTCCTTGCGCTGCGTGATGGCGGCAATCGTCTGCCTTATCGCGCTTGCCGTTCCTGCACGTGCGTTTGCTGACGTTCCCACGATTGCCTATGACGGAAATGCACGCCAGCTAACGGTATCGGGAGCGACGGACTCCTCGGGGGAGCCCGATCTGTTTCCAGCCTTTAAAGATCTAATGCCCGGCGATGTACGCGAGCAACAGATTGGGGTTCGTACCACGGGTGTAAAGTCCCAGGTACGTGTGTTTGTGCGGGCTGTTGTCGATCACGAGACGGCACATCTGCTATCGCCCATCACCTTAACGGCGACTGTGGGCGATGCCTCTGCAGGTTGGCTCCAGACAGGAACACCGGGCAGCGTGTTCGCCTATCCCACGCAAATCGCCACGTTTACGAGCGATGACAGCACGGTGCTTAATCTGCAGCTAAGCGTTCCGACGTCGGTGGGCAACGAGCTTGCCGACGCAAACAAGACCATTCGCTGGGAGATTACCGCCGAGGACGATGGCGAGAAGATTCCCGTGCAGTCTGCTGACAGCAAGAAGCCCGGCTTGCTTGGTCTGGCGGCAACGGGCGACAACACGCTCACGTTGCTTTTAGTTTTGCTAACTCTTGCCAGCATCGCTTTTATAGCCGCGCTACTTTTGTCCCGGAGGGATAAGTACTAGGTCCATCTTCTAAACGCAACGCCCTCCCGGGCGGCTGGCACGAAGTTCCCTGCTCTACAGTCCTGCGCAAGACGAAGGCCACATTAAGTGGCCTTCTTTGCGTGCGGAACTCGCGATGAACTTCGAGCCCGCCGCTCGGGAGGGTGTCTCTTTATTGATAGAAGGCCTAATAAGCTGATGATTTTATGCCTGGATGTATTCGGAGTGGGACGGGCTTTCCGGATGGGCGGTGTTTCGGAAAGTGTGTCCCAGAATCGGCGCTCAGAGTGGTCCCCACTTTCCGGTTGATGTCTTGTCCGGAAACTATGTCCCGGAATTAAGGCTTGGAATGGGATGCACTTTCCGGTTGAGAGCCTTAGCGGAAAGTGCGACCCGGAATTTACTCTTGAAGTGGGATGCGCTTTCCCAACAGGCCCTCAAGCGGAAACTGCGTCCCATTCCGAAGGCAGATTCCGGGACACACTTTCCGAATACAAAGAAGGCCACTTAATGTGGCCTTCGTCTTGCGCAGGACTGTCCGAGCAGGGAACCTTATATGCCTCCGCCCGGACAGACGTTTCAGTTATGAACTCGCAGCTAGCCGCTATTTGATCTTGGTCGTACCCGGTGCCAAGTTAGGGTCGGTTTCGTTGGCCTCGGTCTGGAAGTGCTCGGTGTAGACGTTCTTGCCGTCGCGGAACATTTCGTAATACTGCATCTTGGCGTAATCCTCGCGCGCCTTGGTGGCAGCAGCGGCGACGGCGTCATCACCGGTGACGTTGGAGGAGAGCGCCCAGCGCAGGCTGGCGTCCTCGTAGCCGACGGAGTTGATGGCGGGCAGCGACTCGCGCAATGTCATATGCGCCTTCTGGTAGTCGGTCAGCGGTGCGCCGATCAGCTGCATCAGCTGGGTGGACAGATAGTTGGTGGACAGGTCGTCGACCTCACTCGTCTGGTCGCAACCGGCAACGTCGTAGTTAGCCCAGATGATGTAGTCGGTCTGCCACAAGCGTTCCTGGTGGGTGGCGTCGTCCTCGCCGGTAAACCACTTATCGTTGAACTTGGACGGGAAGAACGGCTGATGGTCGCCCCAGAACACCACGACCACCTTACGGTCGAGCTTGCTCAGGGCGTTGAGGAAGTAGCGCAGCGCCTGATCGGACTGCTCGATGCACGAGACATACTCGTCGACATCGGACAGCGTGCCATCCTCGACGGTCTTGGCATCCAGGTCGGTCGTGTCGATGTTCAGGTGCATCTGCTTGTCGACCGGCAGCAGGCCCGTGTCGTAGCCCGAGTGGTTCTGCATGGTCACGTCGAAGATGAACTGCGGGTCGGCGTTCTGGTCGAGCAGCTCAAGAATCTTGTCGTATGTCGCCTGGTCGGTCACCATGCCGCGCAGGGTGTCGGCACCCTGGAAGTCGTTGATGGACAGGAACTGGTCAAAGCCAAAGTCCTTGTAGACGTTCTCGCGGTTCCAGTTGGTCGCGTGGTTGGGGTGCATGGCCGTGGTGGAATATCCGAGCGACTTGAACTGCTCTGCCAGGTTCCCGGTCGTTTCCATGTTGTAGATGGTGTAGGGGTACACGCCCGAGCCCAGGTTGGCCATGGAGTTGCCGGTCATAAACTCAAACTCGGTATTGGCGGTACCGCCGCCGTAGGCGCTCACGTAGAGCTTGCCACGGCTGAGGCAGTTGGACAGGCTCTTAAAGTACTGCGGGCCCTCGTAGCCGGCGCGCATGTTCTGGTAGATTGACAGATCCGAGAAGGTCTCGTTCATGATGGCGATGACCGTGGGCTTCTCGCTGTCGAACTGCTCCTTTGCGGCGGCGCGCTCGTCGCTCTTGGCCGCGTCGGACTTGTCGTAGGCCTTGGCGTACTTTTTGAGCGTGGCCTTGGCATCGTCGACGGAGTAGTCGGCGGGTTTGGGCGGCTTGATGGACTGCGCTGCGCTAATGAAAGCGGGCAGGTAGCCCTCGCGCCAGTAGCTCTCGAGCGGGCGCCAGGTGTAGACGGTGATGCCGAGGGTGTTGTAGTAGTCGATGAGCGTGACATGCGCGGTTACGCCGCCCAGGCACAGCACTGCCACGAGCAGGTTGGTGAGCAGCATGCGCTTGGCGTTGGCGGCACCCTTCTGACGGTGCGGTGCCACCAGGCCGGCGTACTCGCACAGCAGCATGGCGATGGCGGTAAAGCCCATGGACAGCACGCAGAACAGCGAGATCGAGAAGGTGTAGCCGTTGCCGGCGACCGCGGCGGCGGTGGAGATGGCCGAAAGGTCGCCCGGCTGGATGGGCATGGATTTAAACGTGATGACGAAAAACTCGGCAATGCCCAGGACAAAGAGGGCGAAGGCCAGGACCGCGGGAGCTGCGCCGTGGCGCTGGAATAGGAAGAACAAGCCGACCATGAGCACGGTGATAATGGCCCATTCGAGCAGAATGCACAGGGGGTAGATCCAGGTAAAGTCGTGGTTGGACGAGACCTCCATGCCCAGCAGCGCAAAGACGCCGGCGAGCAGTAGGCACAAGACGGCGGCGACGAGCGGTTTGCCCACAAAGGCGCCGCGCAGGCGGGCGAGCTTGCCGGTGAGGGCGGGGGCATCGGGCGCGGCAAACGCAAAGACGCGCGGGGCGATACGGTCGCGGGCGATGCTGGCCCAAGCGCAGCCGGTGAGGATGGCGTTGGTCAGGATGAGCATCACAAAGGCGAGCGGCTCGTTTTGGGCGACGAGGCCAATGGCGCCCCAGACGGTCAAAAAGAGCTGGAACAGGCCGAAGGCGACGCTCCATCCAAGAGCGCTTTTGGCAACGGTGCCCGACTGAGCGCGAATGGCCTTGGCCTCGCGCAAGACAAGGTAGACGGTCGCCGCAAGACCGACGAGCGAGATGGCGGCAGCGAACATGCTGAGACTCCTCACAAACTAAAACCTACGAAAGCGGGGGTTTACCCGATTGTTACCAAGATATGCGCTGCATTTGGTGACTGCGCACAACAACCAGCCATAATAACGCGCGTGCGTGGCGGTGTTGCGCAATGTAGCGGCGACCTGCGCGATAATGGACGGGAATTACACGGAAACGTAAAGGCTTCTTAAAGAAATGGCGAGGGTAGGGCGATGAGCGAGCAGGTTTGCAAGGCGGACATGGGCAGCGACGGAGCTGCGGTCGTGGATACATACGGCTATCCGGTCGAGACTACGGGCAACGCGGTGCTGGACATCTTGGAGCATCGCTCGTCTACGCGTGCCTTCGCGCGTGATGACGATGACCGTCCCGTGGCGGTGACCGACGAACAGCGGGCGGCGATTCTGCATGCGGCGAGCCGTGCGCCGTCGGCAGGCGCCATGATGATGTATTCCATCGTGAGCATTCGTGAGCAGGCCACATTGGACCGCCTGGCCGACCTGTGCGATCATCAGCCCATGATCGCCAAGGCGCCCTGGGCACTCATATTTGTAGTCGACTATGCCAAGTGGATCGATCTGTTTGAGCATGTGGGTTGCTTTGAGCCCGAGTTTGTCGAGCGCACGGGCAAGTCGCCCCGTCGTGCGCCGGGCCTGGGCGACTTTGCCATCGCGGCACAGGATGCCATGATCGCCGCTCAAAACGCCGTGGTTGCCGCCGAGGCCCTGGGGCTGGGGAGCTGCTATATCGGCGATGTCGTCGAGAACGCCGAGGAAGTCGCCGCGCTGCTGGACTTGCCTCCCTATACCATGCCGCTGTCGATGCTCATCATCGGCACGCCCCGCAAGGAGCGCCCGGCGATCGCGCATCCCGTGGTGAACCTGGTGCATGAGGAGCGTTATTGTCGCGCCGACGCCGCGACCTTGGATGAGCAGGTGGCCGAGATGGACGCGATGTTTCGCCCGCACGCCCGCGAGGTGGGCGAGCGCGTCGTCGATATCTACACCCGTAAGCACACGAGTCCCTTTATGGCCGAGATGAGCCGCTCCATGGAGTGGTGGTTCAAGAACTGGCTCGGAAAATGACGAATGTGACAAAGGGACTGTCCCTTTGTCACATTCCATATCGCCGCGGTGGCCTAAAGGCCGCATAAATGTTTATTTAGCTGGGAAAACAGTACCATTCAAACATGGGCTGATTACCTATAATCCCGTCGAACGTTAAAATTGGGAGGAAACTGGCTTATGGAACAAAAGGCAAAGGAAGTAGCCTCGCACGCTGCGATTCCTGTGAGCATCTCGGCGATGCTCGTCACGCTGGGCGTGGTGTACGGCGATATCGGCACCAGCCCCATGTATGTAACCAAGGCGCTCGTTGCCGGCAACGGCGGCATCGGAAGCGTCACGCAGGAGTTCGTGCTCGGCGCGCTCTCCCTTGTCGTGTGGACGGTCACGCTGCTGACGACCGTCAAGTACGTGCTGATCTCGCTGCGCGCCGACAACCACGGCGAGGGCGGCATCTTTGCCCTGTACAGCCTGGTCAAGCGCTGCGGCAAGTGGCTTATCATCCCCGCCATGCTGGGCGGCGCGGCACTGCTCGCCGACGGTATCCTGACGCCGGCCGTTACCGTGACCACGGCCATCGAGGGCCTGCGCACCATTCCGGCGGTCCACGCCGTGCTCGGTGACGACCAGGGCCGCGTTGTCGCCATCACGCTCGCCATCATCATCGCGCTCTTCTTGGTGCAGCGCATCGGCACGGCCAAGATTGGCCACGCCTTTGGCCCCATCATGACGCTGTGGTTTTTGTTCCTGGGCGGTACGGGTCTGTTCTTTGTCTTCCAGTATCCCGCGGTGCTTTTGTGCCTCAACCCGCTGCGTGGCATCGGCTTTTTGCTGAGCCCCAACAACCATGCGGGCATCATGATCTTGGGCAGCTGCTTCCTGGCCACCACCGGTGCCGAGGCGCTCTATTCCGACATGGGCCATGTGGGCCGCGGCAACATCTACGCCACCTGGCCGTTTGTTAAGTGCTGCCTGCTGCTGTCCTACATGGGCCAGGGCGCGTGGCTTATCAACAACGCCGGCAACCCGGAGCTCATGGGCATCGCCGACCTCAACCCCTTCTACCAGATGCTCACCCCGGGCCTGCGTCCCTTTGCCGTCGGCCTTTCCACCGTCGCGGCCATCATCGCTTCGCAGGCGCTCATCACCGGCGCATTCTCGCTGGTGTCCGAGGCCAGCCGCCTGGACCTCATGCCGCATATGCAGGTCTTCTATCCTGCCGAGACCAAGGGCCAGCTCTACATCCCCATGGTCAACAACGTCATGCTTGTCGGCTGCGTCATCGTGGTGCTGCTGTTCCAGAACTCGGCGCATATGGAAGCCGCCTACGGCCTTGCCATTACGCTGACTATGATGTGCACCACGCTGCTGCTCTTCTTCTACCTGCATGAGGAGCGCAAGCTCAAGGTTGCTCCGTGGATCTTCGCGGCCTTCTTCCTTTTGCTCGAAGGCTTCTTCTTCGTGAGCTCACTCACCAAGTTCTTCCACGGTGGCTATTTCACCATCCTCATGGCCGCGCTCATCATGGGCATCATGGTGTGCTGGTACAACGGTACGGCTGTTGAGCAGCGCCAGTTTACGCTGCTGCCGCTGCGCAGCTACCTGCCGCAGCTCAAGCGCCTGCGCGACGACGATCGCTACGAGCTTATGAGTGACAACATCGTGTACCTGACCAAGGACACCAATACCGACTACATCGACCGCGATATCGTCTACTCGATCTTGGACAAGCACCCCAAGCGCGCTCGCGCCTGGTGGTTCGTGAATGTCGAGACCATGGAGGAGCCGCATACCTTTGCCTACTCGGTCGAGACGTTCGGCACCGACTACGTGTTCCGCGTGCATCTGTATCTGGGCTACAAGATCAACCAGCGCGTCAATGCCTATCTGCGTCAGGTTGTTCAGGATCTGGCTGCCAGCGGCGAGCTGCCGGCACAGACGCATGACTACTCGGTCTACAAGGATCCGGGCAACATCGGCACGTTTAAGTTCGTCATGATCCGCAAGCTGCTGGCGCCCGAAAGCGACGTGGAGCCCAGCGAGCGTACGGCCATCACGCTCAAGTACATCATCCGCCGCGCTGCCGGCACTCCCGCGCGCTGGTACGGCCTGGAGAACTCCAACGTGAGCTTTGAGTACGTGCCGCTGTTCACCAAGTTTAAGGCCGTGAGCAAGATGCAGCGCCTGGCTCCCGACGAGCGCCCGTAGTCGACGTCTGCTGTTTGTCTAGCGACTGCGGGCTGCAAAGGCTATACACTTGAAACCACCACAAGGAGGCCACCACCACAAAGGTGCCTGTCCCCTTTGTGGTGGTTTTTGTTTTTGAGAGAGGGGCGGTGCGCTGATGGACGTCCATACGGACGGCGATATTGCCGAGAACTTTTGGTGGCGGCGCACGACGCTGACGCGTCGCAGCCCTCTGTATGACGCCTGCGTATCAGCGGGGCTGCTGGTCGCGGCGACGATTGTGGGCGCGCTGCTCGACCGTCCGGGTCTCGCGCCGAGCATCATGATCGTCTATGTGTTTGCCGTGCAGCTGTGCGCATTCTTTACCTGGAGCCGCCTGTATTGCCTGCTGAGCTCGGCTGCCGCCGTGGCGCTCTACAACTATTTGTTTGTCGACCCGCGCTACTCGCTGTCGCTCATCGACCGCGTCTATCCCGGCATGTTCTTTATCATGTTTGTGGTCTCGCTCGTGTCGAGCTCGATTGCGCTGGCCCTGCGCCGCGCCTTGGCGCAGGCTGCCGCCAGCGACCGTCGCACGCAGATGGTGCTCGAGACCAACCGCATGCTGCAGCGGTGCGGCGATCAGCAACAGATTGTGCATGCTATGGCAACGCAACTGGCGCGTCTTTCGGACTGTCCGGTCGTGTGGTATAGCGCCGATGTCGACGACGATGACCTGCTGCCGCGCACGATGTACACGGCCGTGGGCGATGCCGCGCCGGTGCACGAGCTGGCGCCGCAGATGCCGCCACGGCTCTCGGCATCCGCCTATGTGGGAACGCCGCTCGATGCCACCTATGGCGGCTCGGCGTTCTTTGGCATATACCTGACCGTGCACTCGGGCGACACCATGGTGCGCGCGGGTGATCCCGCCTCGGTGGTGGGGGTGCTCGCCATTGTCGCCGAGCCCGATGCGCTGACGTCCGAGGAGCGGACGCTTGCCGATGCCATCGTGAGCGAAGGCGAGCTGGCTCTCGATCGCGCCCGCGCCATGGAGGCCCGCGAGGAGGCGGCGGTGCTCGCTAAAAACGAGCAGCTGCGTGCCAACTTGCTGCGCTCCATCTCGCACGATCTGCGCACGCCGCTTACCAGTATCTCGGGCAATGCCGACGTGTTGCTCGACCAGGGCTCGACTGGCACGGCCGTGCTCGACGACCAGACGCGCCGCGGCCTGCTCCTATCCATTCGCTCGGACGCGCAATGGCTCAACGCCACCGTCGAGAACCTGCTCGCCATTACCAAGCTCGAGGGCGGCGGCATGCATCTGTCGACCACGCTCGAGCTCATGGACGATATCGTCGAGGAGGCGCTGCGCCACGTAAACCCGGCCGTACGTGAGCACGACCTTAAGGTAGTGGCGTGCGATGAGCCGGCGCTCGTCAACGTCGACGCGCGCCTGATGGTGCAGCTGGTGGTCAATCTGGTGAACAACGCCATTACCTATACGCCCGCAGGCTCGCATATCGTGATCTCGATTGGCGTCCATGATGGATGCGTGGCGTGCTCGGTTGCCGATGACGGCCCGGGCATTGCGCCCGAGGACCGCGAGCGAATCTTTGAGTCGTTCTATATCGCCAACCATGGCCTAGCCGATAGCTGCCGCAGTGTGGGTCTGGGGCTTTCGCTCTGCCGCTCCATTGCGCTGGCGCATGGCGGTAGCATAGGGGTTGCCGCGGCGGACCCGCACGGCTCTGTCTTTACGATTGAGCTTCCTGCCGCCGATGTTTCGTTTGATAAGGAGTAACACTGTGCCGAACTCTGCTGTGAAACCGCTTATCTTGGTCGTTGAGGACGATCCCGCCGTCCGCAACCTTATCGTTGCCGCGCTCGAGGCGCACGGTTTGCGCCATATGGCTGTGGAGACCGCCCACGCCGCCATCGCCGCCGCTTCGTCGCAGGCGCCGAGCATTGTGCTGCTCGATCTGGGCCTGCCCGATATGGACGGCGTCAAGGTGGTGGAGTCGGTGCGCGCGTGGTCGGGCATGCCGATCATCGTGGTCTCGGCACGCAGCGAGGACGCGGACAAGATCCGAGCGCTCGATGCCGGCGCCGATGACTACCTGACTAAGCCGTTTTCGGTCGAGGAGCTGCTCGCGCGCATTCGCACCACGCTCAGGCGCCTTTCGTATGCGCAGGCGGGCGGTGTTGTCTCCGAGGGCTCGTTCGATACCGGCGAGTTGCATATCGATTTTGATGCCGGCATCGCCACGATGGATGGCGAGGAACTGCATCTGACGCCGATCGAGTACAAGCTCTTGTGCCTGCTGGCACACAACGCCGACAAGGTGCTGACGCACCAATTTATCCTGCACGAGATCTGGGGCACGGCGACCAAGAGCGACCTGGCGAGCCTGCGCGTCTTTATGGGTACGCTGCGCAAAAAGATCGAGTCCGATCCCGCGCACCCGCACTATATCCAAACGCACGTGGGCATCGGCTACCGCCTGGTCATCCAAGGCTAGATCGCCAACCATCATCCCAATATGAGTTGCGGTGAAATAGTTCCTGTTTGGGCCTTTACCAGGCATTTTTAGGGACTATTCCACCGCAACTTTGTTTATTTGCCCTTGGGCTTGCTGGCGTAGAACTTCTTCTTTTTGGGCTTGCCTGAGCAGGCGGGCTTGTCGTCGCCGTGCGGTCCTCGGACGCCGGCCTGCGCGTGCGCGGGCGATGCTGCGCGAGGCTTGCGGGCTCCGGGGTTGCGCAGTTCCTCGACGCGCTCAGCAATTTCCTCGGCGCTAAAGCCGACCTCGGCCATGGCGTCCTCGATGGGCAGGCGGCGCACGATGTAGCAGTGGTGCACCTTCTGGTTGCGCGCGAAATCCTCGGGGATGGTCTGCTCCGTAATGTCCTCCAGCACCACGCCTGCGCGCGCGAGCTTGCGCGTCTCGGGGCGGAAACCGCGCAGGTTGCAGCTAAAGATGGCATGGCCGCCCTGCGCGAGCAGGCGCGATACGCCGGCCAAAAGCTCAACATGGTCGCGCTGAACATCCCAGGTGCGACGGCCCATCTTGGACGAGTTCGAGAACGTGGGCGGGTCGACAAAGATCAGGTCCCAGCGGTTGCGCGTCTGGCGCTGGTCGCGAATCCAGGCGAGCACGTCGTCGCGCACAAAATGATGCTGAGGCCCCACAAAGCCGTTCTGGCGCATGTTGCGCTCGGCCCAGTCCAGATAGGTGTTGGAGAGGTCGACCGTCACGGTCTCCTCGACGCCGCTGTCTGCCGCATAGCAGGTGGCAGTGCCGGTGTAGGCAAACAGGTTGAGGAAGCGGCGCGCCTGCTTGGCGTGCTCGCGCACCAGATTGCGCGTGACGCGGTGGTCCAAGAAGATGCCCACGTCCAGGTAGTCGTCAAAGTTGACGGCAAAGGTGAGGCCGCCTTCCTCGATGAGCGGTAGGCGACGGCGCGCAATGTTGGCGCGCTCGCCCGAGCCGCCCTTGCCGGCGCCCTGCTTACCGTACTGCGAGCCGCCGCGCGAACGCATGCGGGCCTTGGCGTGCACGTGCTCGGCGGGAACATCTAGGATGCGCGGCGCGATGGCCAGAATGTCGAGCATGCGGGCCTGGGCCAGTGCGGGGTCGATGGTCTTGGGCGCGGCGTATTCGGCGATGACGAGCCAGCGGCCCGGCGTCTGCGGGCAACCCTCGTACAGATCGATGGCGGCGGAGTAGTCGGGCAGGTCGGCATCGTAGACGCGGTAGCAGCTCACGCCCTCGCGCTTGGCCCACTTGCGGCGCAGGCGAGCGTTCTTGCGCAGGCGGTTGGCGAACTGCTCGGATTCGGGGATGAGCACGGGCAGCGGCTTGCCGTCGCCCAGGTCGAGCGTGGCGGCAGGTTCGGGCATGGGGGTGCTGGCGGCTTCGTCGCTGATGACGTCGTTGGCATCCGCAACCTCGGCCTCGGCATCCGCGCTGGTCGCAGCCTCAAACGCTGCGGCGGCGTGGTCGAGCGAGGGCCAAACCTCGATAGTCGCCTCTTCGTTGTTGGGCATGACGGCAATGGAGCGCGCGGGCTCGGCATGGAGCGCGCGGGCCAGCAGGCCGTCGCGGGTGAGCGCGGCGACCGGTGCCGAAGCAAGCTCGGGCGCGCGGCGCAGCTCGCCGACCAGCGTCATGGCGTCATGCATAAGCGACAGCGGTGTCTCGGTCGTATCCGCGACGAGGGCGGCGCCGGCGACAGCGCCCGCATGGTCCAGCACGGTGGCGGGCTTGGCGGCGCAAAAATCGACAAAGCGCTTGTAACCGGCGCACTTGGCCATACGCTCGGCGGTCTTGCGGGCGGCAGGGTCAATGTCCACGGCGACGATGCGTGCCTGGCGCTCGCGCGCTGCCGCCTCGCGCTCTCGTGCCTCGGCAAGCAACTGCTCCCATAGGGCGGCATCGTGCAGCTGCCAGCCCTCAAAGCCCCAGCGCTCGCGTGCGGCGCCCGGGGCGCGGTCGGTCAGGATGTTCACGGCCTCCAGCAGCAGGCCGCCGCCGGCGCACGAGGCGTCGATCAGCGTAGGTAGGGCCTCGTTTTCGTAGTCGTCGGCCGTCAGCTCGCGCTCGCACAGCGCGGTCCAGCCGACCTGCGCCAACACCAGGGCGGCGTAGTCGGGGCGTAGCACGTGCGCGCCCTCGCCGGCGCGAGTCGCGGCGGGCGGCAGGCGCTTGAACAGCGGGTCGCCCGAAAGGTCCAGGCTTATGCTCGCACGGCGCTGGCGTAGCGAAAGCAGCAGGTGGACATCGGGGTCGGCAGCATCGACATCGGCGCGACGGCCTGTGGTCTCGGCCAGGCGATCGCACAATGCGTCCTTGGCGCGCAGGGCAGAGAAGCGCGTGTTGCGCAGCTGCTCGGTCACACCACGGGCAGTGATGGCAATGGTGGCGCCGCAGCGGACGATGTTTTCCCAGGCAATGTCGTAAACGGCATCGTACAGTTCATCGGCATTCTGCGCCTCAAAGCGCCTGAGCACCACGAACACGCGGCTCGCCAGGCGCGACCACAGACAGGCGCGGTAACCTTCTTCGAGCTCGCCCTCAAATGTAGCGCGGCCCTTCAGCCGGCGAACATGCGAAAGTCCGAGGCGTTTAAGCTCATCGGCGAGTGCGGACTCAAAGCCCTCGGGGCAGCTTGCGTAAAATTCCATGGGTGACCTCTCTGGTTGCGTCGCTCCATTATATGATGGATGCTTCGTTTGCCCTTATCCTCGAAAGGAACCCATATGATTGATGCGTGTCCCGAACCCGCTGTGCTCTTTTTTGACGTGGACGGCACGCTGACGTCGTTCGATCCCGACGATATGACCGATAAGGACTTTACGGCGGTGCGTCCCTCGCGGGCGGTTATCGAGGCATTTCACCGTTTGCGCGATGCGGGGCACAAGGCATTTATCTGCACGGGTCGCCCCTTGTGGCTGATTGCCGATGGCCTGCGCGCGCTGAACCCGGCGGGTATCGTTGCCATGGCGGGGGCCACGCTAGAGGTCGAGGGCCGCGTGGCACACGAGGACTGCATTGACGAGGACATTGTTGAGGAGCTCGCGCGTCGCATTACTGTGGCGGGCGGCGAGGCGTTGTTCGAGACGAACAGTGCCACCTATTCACTTGAGCCAGTTGGTGTCGAACAGTCATTTCTGCTAGGCGCCGGCGTGGTGCATGGCGTTGATCAGATGCGCGTCGATGGCCGCTTGCGCGTAGGCAAGGTGTGCATTAACGCGTGCGACCTGGCTCGCGTAGCCAACGATGACGGCTTTATCGAGCGCGAGTTTGAGCTGTGCAACACCGGTGGTCAGAATCGCGAGCTGAGCCCCAAGGGCATCGACAAGGGCGTGGGCGTGGCGCGGGCGCTGGAGTATCTGGGTCGCGCGGGAAATGCGCGCACCTTTGGCTTTGGCGATTCGGGCAACGACCTGGGTATGCTCGCTGCGGTCGAGACAGCTGTCGCCATGGGCAACGCCATGCCCGAAGTCAAGGCGCTCGCCGACTACGTGACCGACGATGTCGCACACGACGGTACCGTCACAGCGATGCAGCATTTTGGGTTGATTTAATAAATGGCCGGGTCGCCCGCAGTGGGGGCGACCCGGCCATTTGAGCTATTTTGCAATATAGAGCTTGGGATGACTGCGACTGCTCTCGATCGCCGCCGTCATGATGCCCTCGTCGTCTCCATCAACGATGATGCCGTCGAGGTCATCGATCTGCGCGGACTGATAAAAACTGGTTTTGTTGAACTTTCCCTGGTCAACCATCATGTAGCCCTGGTTTGAGTTGGTAAGGTACATATGCTTGATCATGGCCGAGAAGTCGTGCTCGACGGTAAAGCCGTGGTCGGGGTGGAATCCGTCGGCACTGACAAACGCCTTGTCGGCATGTAGTTTGCTCATGCAGTCGAGCGTCAGTGCGCCCGCGAGATAGAGGTGCCCCTTGCGCACGGAGCCGCCCAGCAGCACTACCGAAGCATTGGGGAGATTGAAGCTGGCGTAGTTCGCGATTGCAAGATCGCCGGTGATAATGGTGATCTCACGCTTGTCCATGAGGGCCTTAGCGAAGTAAAAGCCTGTGGTGCCGATATCAATTACCAGAACATCGCCATCATCAACAAGAGTTGCTGCGGTTGCGGCGATGGCCTCCTTGGCCTCGACTTGGACATTGATGCGCTCCTCGGGATACGAGATTGCGTTGGAGCGAGAAAGCGATACCGCTCCGCCGCGTACGCGACGCAGCTTGCCTTCGGATTCCAGCGAGATGAGGTCGTGCCGTGCGGTGACTTCCGAAACCGAAAAACGGCGAACGATGTCGGATACCGAGATATTTGGCTTTTCGGCCAGCCAATTCATGATAAATCGCTGACGCTCGGCCGGTGAAAGGTCTGAAGTAGATGCCATATGCCGCTCCTTTTGAACAAAAGGTAAAAGATGCGCCTTTCGTAATCGAAATATAACGTATCGATATGAAAAGAACAAGGCAAATTCGAATGAATCAAAAGAACGGAATGGCATGTCACAAATGCATGCGTAGCAGATAGTTCGCACGTAAACGGGCTATAAAGAGTCTCATTCTGAAGGTGCCGCCCAAAAGAAGTACGTTCACGCCCGATATTCGACCGTTCACGGAAAGTTGACAATTGAGCTTTCGATAGCTTTTGAAATAGTTTATAAAAGAAAACCGAAAAGCTTTTGAAACAAAGAAGAAGGCTTTCGATAGCAATAGTGTTAGATGAGAAAGGACCGAACATGGCGATCAAGGTGTTTGCCGACGGCGCTGACCTCGAGGGCATGCTTGACATGCATGACAATGGCAACGTTCAGGGCTTCACGACCAATCCTTCCCTTATGAAGGCCGGCGGCGTGACCGACTACCGCGCTTTTGCCAAGACGGTTCTTGAGCACATTACTGATGTGTCGGTCTCTTTTGAGGTATTCGCCGACGACGAGGCAGGTATGGAAGCCGAGGCTCGCGAGATCGCAACCTGGGCAGACAACGTCTACGTTAAGATCCCGGCGCTCAACACCAAGGGTGAGTCCACTGCCGCGCTGGTCAAGCGCCTTTCTGCCGACGGCATCAAGGTGAATGTCACCACGATCTTCACGCCCGAACAGGTCGACGAGTTTGTCGATGCCGTCTCTGCTGAGACCCCCTCTATTCTGTCCATCTTCGCCGGTCGCATTGCCGATACCGGCGTCGATCCGCTGCCCCTCATGGCGGAGTCCGTAAAGAAGGCTGCCGTTAAGCCTGCTGCCGAGGTTCTCTGGGCGTCTACGCGCGAGGTCCTTAATATCTTCCAGGCGGAGTCCGTTGGATGCCAGATCATTACGGTCCCCAATGCCCTTCTTGCCAAGCGCAAGAATTTCGGGAAAGATTTGCTTGAGTACTCGCTTGATACGGTCAAGGGTTTTGCCCGCGACATTCAGGCGCTTGGTTTTCATATCCTGCCCGAGGAGTAGGGGACGAGCATGCTGACCGATCTTCTTAAGCCCGAGCTTGTTGCCTGCCACGTCGAGGCCTCCGACTGGGAGGAAGCGATCAGGGCATGCGGTAAGTTGCTCGTAGACGCTGGCAAATGCGATCAGAGCTATGTTGACGCCATGATTTCATCGGTTCACAAATTCGGCCCCTATATGGTCTTGGAAGAGGGCATCGCCATGCCCCACGCTCAGGCAGATGGCAATGTGAGCGAAGCGGGAATCTGTATCGTCACGCTTGACCCAGCCGTTGCGTTTGGACACGAGGATTTCGATCCGGTTCACGTGCTCGTGGGTATTTGCGCACCCGACCCCAAGGCTCATCTTGGCTGCTTGGCGGAGCTTTCGCAGATGTTCGAGGACGAGGACTGCGTTGCCAAGCTCAGCGCATGCGATACGCCCGAGCAGGTTTTGGAGACCATGCGTTCATTCTTTTAGGCCTTAATGGCACGGCGATGCGTCGCCGCTTTTGGATAGACGGAAAACCGTCACGTGTAGGAGAGGAAGGTTGCCATGCATATCATCACCGTATGCGGAAACGGCATCGGGTCCAGCCTGATGCTCGCTGGCAAAGTCGAGGAGCTTTGCGAGGAGGAGGGCATCAAGGCCGACGTTGAGTCTATGGACCTGAACGGTGCTTCTTCCGCAAATCCGGATCTGTTCATCACCGTTAAGGAACTCGCCCCCGAGCTCCACGGCAACGTTGTGATCGTTCGCAGCTATGTGAACAAGAAGAAGATCCGCGAAGACGCCCTCGAGGCAATCAAGGCGGCCGCCGCTAACGCCTAAAGCGGCACAAAAAAGGGCGGTTCCCTGTGGAAGAGGGAAACGCGCCCACGTTAGAGAGAAAGGAAGCGCAGATGCAAGCCATCCTTCCCATACTTGAGTTTATCCAATCGATTCTGACCAAGCCAGCGTGGATTATGGGTCTATTTGCCTTTGTGGGCCTTGTCGCGCTTAAGCGTCCTGCCCACAAGGTGATGACGGGCACCCTGAAGCCCATTCTTGGTTACATCATGCTGTCTGCCGGCGCCGCTGTTGTTCAGGAGAACCTTGCTCCGCTGGGTACCTTCATCGAGACCGGTTTCCACATCACCGGCGTCGTGCCCAACAACGAGGTCGTCGTTTCGATGGCTCAGAGCGTCCTCGGCGTTCAGACCATGATGATCCTGATTCTCGGCTATGTCGTGAACATTATCATTGCCCGCTTTACCAAGTTTAAGTACATCTTCCTGACGGGCCATCACAGCATGTTTATGGCCTGCCTGCTGTCTGCCGTTCTGCAGGCATCTGGCTTCCAGGATGTCCAGCTTGTCATCGTGGGCGGCATGTTCCTGGGCCTCGTGAGCGCTATGCTTCCCGCCGTTGGTCAGCGTTTCACCGAGAAGGTTACCGATGGCGATGAAATCGCCATGGGCCACTTCGGTTCACTCGCCTATTACATCTCCGCTGCAGTCGGTACGCTTTTTGCTAAGGACGCCGAGGAGAACAGCACCGAGAAGATCGAGGTTCCCGAGAAGTTCGCCTTCCTGCGCGACACTACCATCTCCACGGCTCTTACCATGGCCTTCTTCTACCTGGTTACCGCTTTCGCCGCTTACATTGCAGATCCTGCGGTCGTTACCAAGACCGCTGGTGGCGACAACGTGATTGTCTATGCCCTGACCTGCGCTCTGTCTTTCGCCGTTGGTGTCACCATCGTCTATAACGGCGTTCGTATGATCCTTGCCGACCTGGTCCCGGCTTTCCAGGGCATCTCCAACAAGCTGATCCCCGGTGCCATCCCCGCCGTCGACTGCGCCGTCTTCTTCCCCTATGCTCCCACCGCCGTCATCCTCGGCTTTGTCGCTTCCTTTATCGGTGGCGTGGTCGGTATGTTCATCGTGGGCGCTACCCTGGGCATCTTCATCATCCCGGGCATGGTTCCCCACTTCTTCTGCGGTGCTACCGCGGGCATCTACGGCAATGCTACCGGCGGTCGCAAGGGCGCAGCTCTTGGCGCTTTCGTCAACGGCCTGCTCATCACCTTTGCCCCGGCCCTGCTCCTGCCCGTTCTTGACGTCTTTGGCTTCAAGAACACTACGTTCGGCGACTTCGATTTCTCCGTCATTGGTATTACGCTTGGCCGCGCTGCCGAGGCCTTCGGTACCACCGGTGTCTACGCGATTCTCGCTGTCCTTCTGGTCGTTGCCTTCGTCCCCAACTTCATCCACACCAAGGGTGCTGTGATCAATCACGTTGAGGAAGAGTAATCCAGGCATACGTTAAGCCCTAATCGGGCGGAGCTCCGATAACCGGCTCCTACACGGAAGCGGTGACGTCTCAATCGAGGCGTCACCGCTTTTTGCTTTGGAGCGATTGTGAATATGAGCCGGCGAGGCGCTGCTTCTGTTCCGTGAACGGAATCAAACGCAATGATCGGCAAAAACGTTTTGCCGCTGGGGCGTCGATATAAAAATGGTAAATCTGCAAAACCGTTCGCCGAGAAGATAAAAAACCGCAGTTCACGCCTTGATAAACGTAGATAAAGTGTTTAGCAGTTTATCGGCCGTATGCTAACGAAAGGAATCAGGCAGATGGCAATCAAGGTGTTCGCTGACGGTGCAAACCTCGAGGGCATGCTCGACATGTACGAGAGCGGCAACGTTCAGGGTTTCACGACCAACCCGTCCCTTATGAAGAAGGGCGGCGTGACGGATTACCGCGCGTTTGCCAAGGAGGTCCTGGCCCACATCACCGATGTGTCCGTGTCGTTTGAGGTCTTTGCCGACGACGTCGAGACCATGGAGGTCGAGGCCCGCGAGATTGCTGCCTGGGCCGAGAACGTCTACGTCAAGATTCCGTGCGTGACCACCAAGGGCGAGTCCACCGCCGAGCTGGTGCACAAGCTTTCGGCCGACGGCATCAAGGTCAACGTCACCACCATCTTTACGCCTACGCAGGTCGACGAGATGGTCGAGGCCGTTGACGCCGAGACGCCGTCCATCATCTCGCTCTTTGCCGGTCGCATCGCCGACACCGGCGTCGATCCCATTCCGTTTGTGACGGAGTCGGTCAAGACGGCCGCCGCCAAGCCCAACTGCGAGGTCCTGTGGGCATCCACGCGCGAGCTCATCAACATCTACCAGGCCGAGGCCTGCGGTTGTCAGATCATCACGGTGCCCAACAGTATCCTGGCCAAGCGCAAGAACATCGGGCGCGACCCGTATGAGGTTTCGCTCGATACCGTGCGCGGCTTTGCCAAGGATATCGCCGCTTTGGGCTTCCATATCCTGCCGTAACGCGAACACTGGCTGCGCCGCGGGTTGTTCGCCCCGGCCTTTCCTTTCCCTATCGCTCACGCGCTTCGCGAGGGTCGCGCTAGGTAAAGGAAAGGCCGGGGCTGCCGACACGAGCTTGCCGGCAAGTTAGCACTCGGCTTCCATATCCTGCCGTAGGCAAAGGTACCCCCGCCTGCGACGTGCAAAATTGAGAGTATTCAGCAAGGTAAAGGCTTTTACCAGCTGGTTGAAGCACGGAACAGCCCCCGTTTTGGCTCTGACGACGCTAAAACGGGGGCTGTTTGTGACTTTATTGCCTCTGAGGAGCGTTCGGAGCGGCGGAAATTGCAGAATGCTCGCGATTTTGCACGCTGCTACAGGGGGTACCCTTGCTTTGGCGGTTTATTTCCCCTGCACCATGGTGAGCGAGATCTTCTTGCGGTCGCGATCGACCTTTTCGACCCACACCTTGACCGTGTCGCCGACGCGCACCACGTCGCTTGGGTGCTTGACGAAGCGGTTGGCCAGTTTGGAGATGTGCACGAGGCCGTCCTGGTGCACGCCCACGTCGACGAAGGCGCCAAAGTCGACGACGTTGCGCACCGTGCCCTTGAGCTCCATGCCGGGTTCCAGGTCGTCGATGGAAAGTGCCGAGCGGCTAAAGACCACCTCGGGCGCGTCGTCTCGCGGGTCGCGGCCGGGCTTCTTGAGCTCGTTGACAATGTCGATGAGCGTGAGGGTACCGCAGTCCAGGTCGCTTGCCAGCGTCGAGATGCTGCCCAGGCGGCGCTCGATGTCGGGCACGCCGCCGCGGCTGAGCTCGCTTGCCGCAACGCCGGCGCGCTCCAGGACGGCCGTGGCCACCTCGTAGCTTTCGGGGTGGACGCTTGTCGCGTCGAGCGGGTTCTTGCCGCCGCTGATGCGCAGGAAACCTGCGGCGTTGAGGTACGCCTTGGGTCCCAGCTTGGGGACCTTCTTGAGCTGGCGGCGATCGGTAAAGGCGCCGTTTTCCTCGCGGAAAGCCACGATGTTTTTGGCCACGCTCGGCGTGATGCCCGATACGTATCCCAGCAGGCTCGCGCTCGCGGTGTTCACGTCGACGCCCACGCGGTTAACGACGTCCTCCACCACGTGGCCCAGGGTGCGCGAGAGTTCGGCCTGGTCAAGGTCGTGCTGGTATTGACCCACGCCGATGGACTGGGGCGGAATCTTGACGAGCTCTGCCAGCGGGTCTTGCAGGCGGCGGCCCAGGCTCATGGCGCCACGTACGGTGACGTCCAGGTCGGGATATTCCTGGCTGGCGAGCTCGGAGGCGGAGTACACCGATGCGCCGGCCTCGTTGACGATGGTGTAGCGAAGGCTGGGCGCCTGCTCGGCAATGAACTCCGAGACGACTTCCTCGGTCTCGCGGCTGGCGGTGCCGTTGCCGATGACGATGGTGTTGACGCCGTCCTTCTTGACGAGGCGGGCGAGCTCGCGCTTGGTGCCGGCGACGTCGTGGCGCGGCTTGGTGGGGTAGACCACGCCGTGGTCGAGCAGCTTGCCGGTCTCGTCCATGACGGCGACCTTGCAGCCAGTGCGGTAGCCCGGATCGAGCGCGAGCACGCGGGCGCCGCGCACGGGGCGTGCCGAGAGCAGGCCCTCAAGATTCTTGGCAAAGACGTTGATGGCCTCGGTCTGCGCGCGGACGGTGAGCTTGGCGCGGGCCTCGCGCTCCAGCGAGGGGGCCATGAGGCGCTTGTAACCATCGGCGATGGCGGCATCGAAGATGGGAGCAAACACGCCCTGGCGTCGGGGCCAACGGCTGCCGAGGCGCGCCGTGGCGGCAGCGCCGTCGACGCTCACGCGCACGCGGAGCTTACCCTCGCGCTCACCGCGGTCGATAGCCAGCACGCGGTGGTTAGGGATGCGGCGCAGCGGCTCGTCAAAGTTGTAGTAAGGCTCGTAGGGAGTCTTCTCCGCGGGGTCGGTGGCCTCGACGACGATATCGGCGGTGTTTTGCGTAAAGGCGCGCAGGTCGGCGACGTTCTCAGGGTCCTCGGCCACCGTCTCGGCCACGATGTCGGCGGCGCCGGCAAGCGCCTTCTCAGGTGTGTCGAAGCCGGCCTCCTCGTTGACGTATTCCGCGGCGGCGTCGAGCGCGCTGCCCTTGGCCGAGGCCTGCATGATGATCATGTTGGCAAGCGGCTCCAGACCTGCCTCGCGGGCCTTCTGCGCGCGGGTCATGCGCTTTTTGCGGTAGGGCTTATAGAGGTCCTCGACACGCTGGAGCTGTGTGGCCTCGCGGATCTGCTGCTCGAGCTCGGGCGTGAGCTTGCCCTGTGCGTCGATGAGCAGGATGACGTCCTCTTTGCGCTGCTCAAGATTGCGCAGGTAGGACAGGCGCTCGTCGAGTGCGCGCAGGGCGACGTCGTCCATGCCGCCGGTGGTTTCCTTGCGGTAGCGCGAGATAAAGGGGATGGTGTTGCCCTCGTCGATGAGCTTGACGGTCGCCTCGACATTGGCGGCCTTAAGGTTGAGCTCGCGGGCGAGCTGGGCGATAAGATCCATGGGAATTCCTGTCTGTGAGTACGTTACAGGTGCATGAGCCACCCAGTCTACCACCCGCCCGCGCGCCGCGGCTGCAAAGAAAAGCCCCGCGGGCAGGAGGCTGCTCGTGGGGCAAAGAAGAGGGGCTTATTTGTGGCGGACCGAGGGACTCGGCATGGGGTTTCTGCCGCGGCCGCTCTTAAGGCATTACAGCTCGACGAGCTGGCCGGTCTCGGCGGCCTCCTTGATGGCGTTAAGCAGCGTGAGCGTCTTAACGTTGTCGGCGGGGGTCACGACGGGCTCGACCTCGCGGCGGACGACCTTCACAAAGTGCTTGAGCTGCATCTTGTGCGGCAGCGCCGGGTCCACGGCCGGGATCTCCATCTGCAGCGGCTTGTGCCAGTTGGAGGCACCGTTGTAGGAGAACTGGTGCAGGCGGGGCAGCGAAAGGGCGCCCAAGGTTCCGCCGATAAAGTAGGCGTCGGCGTCGAAGGGACGGTACTGCGGGTCCTCGCGAGCGGTGGCCTCCCAGTTCCAGGGGCTGGCGGTGGCATCGGAGATGGTCATGCTTGCGAGCGCGCCATCGGCAAAACGGACGTTGACCACGGCGGAGTCCTCAGTCTCAAAACCGCGGGCGGCGCTGGACTGCATACCCTGGACGGCGACGGGCTCGCCCAGCAGATAGCGGAGCAGGTCGACGTCGTGAACCAGGTTAACCAGGATCGGGCCGGCACCCTTCTTGCGGCGCCACTCGACATCGAAGTACTCGTCATTCTTATAGATCATGTAGTGGAAGCTCGACACGGTGAGCTTGCCCAGCTCGCCGGACTCGATGATCTCTTTGGCTTTGTTGACGAAGGGGTTGTGACGACGGTGCTGGCCCACGAGCACGGGCACGCCGGCGGTCTCGGCCTCGGCGGCAAAGGTCTGGGCATCCTCGAGGTCATTGGAGATCGGCTTTTCGACCAGCGGCACGATGTTGCGCTTCACGGCCTCGCGGGCAACGCCCAGATGCAGGTCGTTGGGGGTGGCGATGATGACGGCCTCGGGCTTGACCTCGTCCATCATCTGGGCGGGATCGGTAAAGAACGGCACGCCGGCAGCCTCGGCCGTGGCGCGGGCGCCCTCAAAGGCGTCGGCGATGGCGACGAGCTCGGCCTCGGGCTCCTCGGTGACAAAGCGGATGTGGTTGCGGCCCATGGCGCCGGCGCCGATGACGGCAATGCGGACGGGGTTGAGCTCAGACATTTCGACTCCTTAATGCTGGTGGCTGGTGGAATGTGACAAAGGGACGGTCCCTCATGTCACATCGGTAAAACTAAGCGGACTTCTTCTTGCTGTCGGAGACCATCATGTAGACGGTGAGTACGACGGCGATGGCGGCGATCACGATGGCGCCGTAGAAGGACTGCTGGTAGGCGGCGCTGCCGGCCTCGGCGTGATACAGCACGGCGGTGATGGGCTGGCTGATCCAGGTGGAAGCGGCGTAGCCCAGGAACATGATGCCGTAGTTGACGCCGATGTTGCTGGTACCAAAGGCGCCACCGGTAAGCGGCGGGTAGATGACGAGCAGGGCGCCAAAGCTAAAGCCGAGCAGGGCGAGCGCCACAAAGAACATGCTCTGCGTAAAGCTCATCGACATGATGACGAGCGCGACGATGGTGACGACAAGGCTGATGAGCAGCGACTTGTAGGCGCCGAGCTTGTCAATGATCTGGCCAAAGGACAGACGACCGACCAGGTTGGCGCAGGTGTTGACGGAGACCACTACACCGCCGAGGGCGACAGCTGCGGCGCACGTGGGGTCGGCGAAGAGCTGGACGGCGGCGATGGAGGCAACCTTGCCCACGAGCAGGGTGCCTGCAGTGGCAGCAAAGGCGAAGGTGACGATGAGGATCCAAAAGCGCGGGGTTTTGACCATCTCGCCCGGGGTGAGGTCGCCGAAGGTGCCGGCGTGTGCGCCGCCCTTGGGGGCCTCGAAGCCCTCGGGCAGCCAACCGGCCTCGGGGGCCTTCAGGAACAGGGCGGAGGCGGCGATCATCGCAAAGAAGATGACGCCGAGTGCCTTGAGGGCGCCAAAGATGCCCAGGCTCGGGATGAGCAGCGAGGCGAGCACCGGGGACAGCACGGCGGGGCCGGCGGTCGAAGCGGCCAGGGTGATGCCGGAGGCCAGGCCCTTCTTGTCGATGAACCACTTTTGGCCGGTGGTGAGCGCCGGGTTGTAACCCAGGCCGTTGCCGATGGCGGCGACGAGCGAGAACCACAGGTAGAACTGCCACGGCTCGGTGACGGTGCCAGACATGAACCAGCCCAGGCCGTAGCACACGGCGGCGGCGATCACGACGTTGCGGGGGCCGATCTTATCGGAGATGCGGCCGGCGAAGATGCCTGTCACGGCCATGATGGTCTGAAAGACCGGGAAAGCCCAGGTAAGGGCGCTGGACCACTCGGGGTAGACGGCGAGCAGGTTCTTGCTCACGACGGAATACAGCGCGATGGAGCTGATAAAGAACATGGTGACGCACGCGGCGGAAAGCACGACGGCGCGACCCTTGTTGGAGTTGGTGGAAGCCATTGGACTCTTTCTAATCGATGCGGGGGAGGGGCGGACACGTCCGCGGGGCCTCCCTGTCAGGCTGGTTTACTGGTCAGTGGGCTTTGCGACGCCAGACTCGTCGGACCAAAGCTCGACACCCTTGTTCTTGAGGTAGTTGTCGGCAAAGGCTCGACGGCCGCCGGGCTTGGCGGTGAGGTCGCCCATCATATTGGAGAAGCCGCCGTCGACCTTGATGGCGTCGCCGGTGGTAAAGTCCGAGCGCTTGGACGCCAGGAACATGACGGCGTTGGCGATATCGCTGACCTCGCCGATGCGGCGCGTGGCGATGAGACGGCTGCGGCTCTTCTCGACCTCGGGGTCGGCGTAAAAGCTCGCCGACATGGGGGTCTTAACAAAGCAGGGCTCGACGCAATTGGAACGCACGCCGTAGGGACCCCACTCGGCAGCCAACATCTTCGACATCATGTTGACGCCCGCCTTGGTGGAGCTGTACACGCCCGAGAACGTCTCGGGGGAGTGGCTGGCAACGGTCGAGATGTGCACCAGGCGACCATGGCCGGCCTTGATCATCTCGCGACCAAAGCGCTGCGAGGTGATGAAGTAGCCGGTGAGGTTGACGTTGAGGACCTCGTTCCAGTCACTCAGCGGCAGGTCTTCCATGGCTGCGAAGCGCAGGATGCCGGCAGTGTTGACGAGGACGTCGACGCGGCCGAAGTCGGCGATGGTGGCATCGACAGCGGCCTGAACCTCGGCCTCGTCGGTGGCGTTCATCTTGTAGCCCTCGGCGTGGATGCCAAACTCGGCGGCGAGGTCGGCGGCCGCGGCCTTGACCTTCTCCTCGTCCAGGTCGAGCAGGACGACGTTGGCGCCGTTGCGGGCGAACTCGCGGCAGATCTCGACGCCCATGCCGCCGAGTGCGCCGGTCACAGCGCAGACATCGCCCTCGAGCTTAAGCCAGTTGCTCATAGGAACTTCCCTTCTTGTGCCTCCCGGTGGGTCGCTCCCATTAATCGACCCACGTGGTTTTCGCTGGTTATCGTATGCTTTGCATTTGCGCAGGTGAATTGCATATTTGTTAGAATGGCGTAAACCTATGGTTTACAGCACGCAAGGCAATTTGTTCTTAATTGAGTGTGTGACCTGCCAAAACGACCCCCTTCGGCAGCGCATGTCCATACGTCTGGAAACGGGAGATTGACGTGTACGATCGACGACTCGAGGCCATAGCGGCCGCCGCTGAGCTGGGAAGCTTCTCGCGCGCCGCGGCAAAACTGCGCGTGTCGACCCCGGCACTCGTCAAACAGGTGTCAAGATTCGAGGCCGAGTTTGGCATCACGCTGTTCGAGCGCTCGCATTCGGGCGTCAAGGTGACGCCGGCGGGGGCGCTTCTGGTGGACGACGCGCGCTCGATTATGCGCCAGTCCGAGGATGCCCTGCGTCGCGCCCGACGCGCGGCGGGCGATGGCGGCGCCGTGCGCCTGGGCGTGTCGATGATGTGCCCGGGGCGTCAGACGCTGTCGATGTGGACGGGCGTACACGAGCTGGAACCATCGCTGCGCTTCGAGATCGTGCCGGTGAACGACCTCTATGACGAGCGTGAATCCGTCATGCGCAGCTTGGGGCGCGAGGTGGATGTAGTGCAGTCGAGTTTTTCGACCCCGCGCTGGGGTGACGCCTGCCAAAAGCTCCGCATCGTTACCGTGCCGTTTTATATCGACGTGCCGCGCACAAGCCGGCTTGCGCGCAAGACGCGCATCACGGTTGCCGACTTGGAGGGCATGCGCCTGCGCGTGCTTCGTCACGGCAACGACGCCATGGACAGCCTGCGCATCGACCTGTTGGCCGACGGCGGCGTGGACGTGATCGACGTGGACAGCTTTGACTTTGCGCTCTTTAACGAAGCGGAGGAAAAGGGCGATGCGGTGCTCACCTGCGGAGCGTGGTCGGGCGTGCACCCGGCCTTTGTGGGCGTACCGTTCCTATGTGGCCGCGAGGTGCCGGTCTATTTGCACTACCCGCTTGAGCCCACCCTCCAAGTCCAAAAATTCGTCAACGCCATGGTCCAACTTCTCAAATAGCTATCGTGTCGATGATTCTTTAATCCCCGTCCTAGAAAAATCATCTGGTAGAGTTGACCTCACGTGAATTTCAGCACACTGTGTGCTACCTGCACTTTTGTCATTTGAGGAGTGAACTTGTGAATCCTTCTGTCGCCAAGAAAGCCAGCCGGGCGGTGCGCCTGCTCATGATGGTGCTCACGGCAGTTCTCATCTTCTTTTTCATCAATGTTATGCTGCTCGTCTCCGATATCCAGGGCACAGCGCGCGTGGTCAACTACGCCGGTCTGGTGCGCGGCACTACGCAGCGAATCGTTAAGCTCGAGGACGCGGGCCAGCCTCGAGATGACCTGCTCAGAGCCGTTGATTCATACATCAACGGTTTGCGTTACGGAAGTGATGACCTCAACCTCGTCCGTCTCGACGACGACGAGTATCAGGCAAAGATGACCGAGCTTGCAAACTATTATGATGAGCTTTGCGCCGAGATCATCCATGTGCGCGAAGTCGGCTACGAGAACACCGACATCATCGCCATGAGCGAGGAGTTCTTTGGTATTTGCGACGATGCTACGCGACTCGCAGAGGACTACTCTCAGGAGAAGGCGTCGGCGCTCAACTATCTCGAGGGCTTGGTGATCATCGACATCGTGGGCTTGGTGACGACCTTTGCGGTCGAACTTGTTCGCGCGGTGCGCACTGCCGCACTCAATCGCGAGCTGCAGAGCAAAGTTTATCTCGACGAAGCTACGGGACTGCCCAACAAGAACAAATGCGAGGAAATCTTGGGTCAGGAGCATCCCGTTTCCGCTGAAGCGCCCGTTGCGCTGTGTGTCTTCGATCTTAATAATCTGCATACGGTCAATAACCGCTTTGGCCACGAGAAGGGTGACGAATACATCCGTTCTTTTGCCCAGCAGCTGGGGCGCGTGGCGTCCGAGGCCTGCTTTGTGGGCCGCGACGGCGGCGATGAGTTTATCGCGGTGCTGTGGGATGCCGATCGAGCTGCCGTGGAGTCCCGTCTCGCTCGGGTCCGTGCGAACGTGAACGAGTATTCCGAGGCTCACTCCGACATGCCTATCAGCTACGCGGTGGGCTATGCGCTTTCCAGTGATTTTGATGAGCTGCCCACGATGCGCGAGCTCTTTTCACAGGCCGACAAAAACATGTACATCGACAAGAACCGCATAAAGACGGCCGAGGCAGCCGGTCCGCAACGCGATGGCCGGTAAGCCTGCAACAGAGGACGGCTACAAAACGAGGCCCTGGCCAAACGGCCAGGGCCTCACTAACCTTTATTCCGTTTTAAACAACGGGCTGATTGCGCGCAGGAGGGTGCCCCGGGGCGGCGGGGTATTTCCTCCGCGCGCAGTTTCGCAGCGAAGCGAGAATGTTTGAGCACGGAGGAATTACCCCGCCGCCCCGGGGAACCCTCCGTCAGTAACCGTTCCTACTCCAGCTCAAACGCTCCCGTGTACAGCTGGTAGTAATACCCGCGCTTGGCAATCAGCTCGTCGTGGTTGCCGCGCTCGATGATGCGGCCGTGATCCAGACAGATGATCGCGTCGGAGTTGCGCACGGTGGACAGGCGGTGTGCGATGACAAACGTCGTGCGGCCCTCCATGAGCTTGTCCATGCCTGCCTGCACGATAGCTTCGGTGCGGGTATCGATGCTCGACGTGGCCTCGTCCAGGATCATTGCCGGCGGATCGGCGACGGCGGCGCGCGCGATCGAAATCAGCTGGCGCTGGCCCTGCGATAGCTGGGCTCCGTTGCCGGTGAGCATGGTGTCGTAGCCGTCGGGCAGGCGGGTGATAAAGTCGTCGGCGCCGGCGAGCTTTGCCGCCGCGATGCACTCCTCGTCGGTGGCGCTCAGATTGCCGTAGCGGATGTTGTCCATCACGGTGCCGGTGAACAGGTTCACGTCCTGCAGCACCACGCCCAGCGAGCGGCGCAGATCGGCCTTGCGAATCTTGTTGACGTTGATGCCGTCGTAGCGGATCTTGCCATCGGCAATGTCGTAGAAGCGGTTAATGAGGTTGGTGATGGTCGTCTTGCCGGCACCGGTGGCGCCGACAAACGCGACCTTCTGGCCAGGCTTGGCAAACACGGACACGCCGTGCAGCACCTCGTGGTCGGGCGTGTAGCCAAAGTCGACGTTGTCCATGACCAGGTCGCCGCGCAGCGGTACGTACTCAATCTCGCCGGTGGCGCGGTGCGGATGCTTCCATGCCCACATGCCGGTGTGGTGGTCGGCCTCCTCGAGCTCCCATGTCTCGGGGTTCACCTGCGCGTTGACGAGCGTCACGTAGCCTTCGTCGGCTTCGGGCTCCTCGTCGATGAGCTCAAAGATGCGGTCGGCGCCGGCGAGGCCCATGACAACGGCGTTGATCTGCTGCGAAATCTGGCCGATCTGTCCGCAGAACTGCTTGGTCATGTTGAGGAACGGCACCACGACGGCGATGGACAGCGCCATGCCCGAGATACTCAGGTTGGGCACGCCCAGCGCCAGGAAAATGCCGCCGGCAAGGGCCACCAGCACGTAGAGCAGGTTGCCCAGGTTCATAAGGATGGGCATGAGGATGTTGGCGTACATGTTGGCCTTCTGGGAGACCTCGAAGAGCTTTTCGTTGCGCTCGTCAAAATCGGCCTCGGCGGCAGACTCGTGGCAGAACGCCTTGACGACCTTCTGGCCGTTCATGACTTCCTCGATATGGCCTTCGACCACGCCGAGTTCGGTCTGCTGTGCAATGAAGAAGCGCGCGGAGTTGGAGCCGAGCAGCTTGGTCATAAAGGTCATAAAGGCGACGCCGGCGATGATGACCAGGCACATCCACACGCTGTAGTACAGCATGATAAAGAACACCGTAACGATGATGATGATCGTCATGAGCAGGTTGGGCAGCGACTGGCTGATCATCTGACGCAGCGTGTCGATGTCGTTGGTGTAGTGGCTCATGATGTCGCCGCGCTGGTGCGTGTCGAAGTAGCGGATCGGCAGGTCCTGCATGCGGTTGAACATCATCTCGCGCAGCTTCTCGAGCGAGCCCTGCGTGACGATAGCCATGGCGCGGTTCCAGAAGAGCGAGGACAGGACGCCGACGCCGTAGATGCAGGCGAGGGTGGTCACGAGCTGTGCGATCTTGGGCTGCGCGGCTTCCCAATCGCCCGACTGCCACGATTCGCTAATAATCTGCAGAGCGCTCTGCAGGAAGGTCGCGCCGATGGAGTTGATGATGGCGCAGAGCACCACGCCGGCGACGACAAGGGGCAAAAGCACGGGATAGAAGCCAAAGAGCGTCTTGATGAGGCGCGACATGGTGCCGCCCTTACGGTTGATCGCGCGCTCGGCGGTCGTTGCCTTACTCATGTGCCTCGCCTCCTTCCTGGGTCTGAGCTTGCGTTGCGGTCGTATCGGTGTTGTCTGCCGCCGTGGTCGTGTCGCCGGAGACGTCGTCGGCGCTTTCCGTACCTTCGGCAGACATCTTGTTTTGCGAGGTAAAGGTCTCGCGGTAGATCTCGCTCGTCTTGAGTAGCTCGTCATGGTTGCCGATCTGCGCGATACGGCCGCCCTCCATGACGATGATGCGGTCTGCATCCTGCACGGAGCTGATGCGCTGGGCGATGATGAGCTTGGTCGTGTTGGGCAGATAGCTTGCCAGCCCTGCGCGGATCTTGGCGTCGGTCTTGGTGTCGACGGCGCTGGTGGAGTCGTCCAGGATCAAGATCTTGGGGCGACGCAGCAGGGCGCGTGCAATGCACAGGCGCTGCTTCTGACCGCCGGAAACATTGGAGCCGCTCTGTTCGATCCAGGTGTCGTAGCCCTTGGGGAAACCGTCGACAAACTCGTCGGCGCAGGCCAGATGCGCTGCCTCGCGGACTTCCTCGTCGGTGGCGTTCGGGTCGCCCCAACGCAGGTTCTCGGCGACGGTGCCGCTAAACAGCACGTTTTTCTGCAGCACCATGGCGACCTGGTGACGCAGCGCGTCCAGGTCGTAGTCGCGCACGTCCACGCCGCCCACGCGCACAGCGCCTTCGGTGGTGTCGTACAGGCGGGCGATGAGGTTTACGAGCGTGGACTTGGCCGAGCCGGTGCCGCCGATGATGCCGATGGTCTCGCCGCTCGTAATGCGCAGGTCGATATCGTCGAGCGCCTGGCGCTTCGCATGCTTGGAATACTTAAAGCTCACGTGGTCAAAGTCGATGGAACCGTCGGCAACCTCGAGCACGGGCTCGGCGGGATTGGCGATCGTGGGCTCGGCGGCCAGCACCTCGGCAATGCGGTGTGCCGATTCGTCGGCCATGGTCACCATGACAAAGATCATCGACAGCTGCATCAGGCTCATGAGAATCTGGAAACCATAGGTAAAGGTCGAGGAGAGCTGGCCCACGTCGAACAGCATACCCTGGCTCGTGATGATGAGCTTGGAGCCCAGGTAGATGATGACGACAAACGCGCCGTTGACGCAGATGTTCATCATGGGGTTGTTAAAGGCGAGCAGCTTCTCGGCGCGGGTGAAGTCCATCTGGACGTCGCGCGCGGCGGCCGCGAACTTCTCCTTCTCAAAGTCTTCGCGCACGTAGCTCTTAACCACGCGCATGCCGGTGACGTTTTCCTCAACGGACTCGTTAAGGGCATCGTACTTGTGGAACACACGCGAGAAGATGGGGCGCACCTTAAAGATGATAAAGAACAGTCCAAAGCCCAGCAGCGGAATGATGACCAGGTAGACCATGGCGACGCTGCCGCCCATGATAAACGCCATGGTAAAGGCGAAGATCAATACCAGCGGCGCGCGCACGGCGATACGGATGATCATCATAAAGGCCTGCTGCACGTTGTTGATATCGGTGGTCAGGCGCGTGACGAGCGATGAGCTCGAGAACTCATCGATGTTGGCAAAGCTGAACGTCTGGATTTTGTAGAACAGGTCGTGACGCAGGTTCTTGGCGAAGCCGCAGCTCGCATGGCTGCAGGTGACGCCTGCCGCGGCGCCAAAAGCAAGCGATGTCAGCGCGATGAGCACCAAAAGGCCCGCGGTGGGAAGCATCTCGGCTACGGTGGCGCCGTCTTTGATGGCGTCGATCAGGTTGGCGGTGATAAATGGAATCAGCATCTCGCAGAGCACCTCGCCAAGCACGAGCAACGGCGTGGCAACGGTGACTTTCATATAGTCGCGGATGCTGCCCATGAGGGTTTTAATCATCCAGTTCCTCCCAGGTTACACGGATTTTCTCGAGCATTTCGGCGAGCTGCTCGCGCTCGTCGTGGGTGAGGGCACTAAAGGCTTGCTCTCTAAAGCGAATGCGGGCCGCCTGGTCGATGCGGGCATTTTCCCGGCCGGTTTCGGTCAGGCGAATGGTGAGCTGCCGTCGATCCTTGGGGTTACGGCTGCGCTCGATGAGGCCGTTGAGCTCGAGCTTGGACAGGATCTCGGAAAGCGACCCCGGCTTGAGGTCAAAGTGCATGCCGAGTTCCTGCTGCGACATCTCGCCGCCGGGTTGCTTGGCCAGCAGGCAGATGATGGGCGCCTTGCCGGACACGCCACCGCCATGAAAATGCATGTAATGGCCGCAAAAGCCCAGGCCATTGAGGATGCGCTTGGCAAGCTTGTCTTCTGAGCTAACCGCTTCGGGTGCATCCGCCGGCTGTGACGGGTCGCCGCCGGGCTCGTGCGAACAAAGGTTAAGAGGTTCATCGCACATGAATTAGTGCCGCTCCTTTCTTTAGTTAGGTAGAGGAATTGTTTTGTGCCTAACCAATCTAGGGGCACGGTAAATAAATGTCAAGGTACCAAACTTATAGTTACGGCGTTTTGCCAAACGCCGTAACCGCTCGACGCTGCAAACGCTCCTAAGCGGCAATCTGGCGTTCAATCATCGGGCATGGCCACAAGGCCTATGCCCTCTTCTTTCACGCCACCTTGCTCGCTTAGGAGCGTTTTCGCTGTCCGTCCTCAACATGTGATTCCGCCACGGTCCGCTTCGGTGCATGTGATCCCTTGGGGACGGAGGAAAAGGGATTACTTTGGGCTGCGATGACGCCTTTCGAAGC
Organism: Collinsella sp. AM12-1; assembly: GCF_003472325.1. Taxonomy (NCBI): domain Bacteria; kingdom Bacillati; phylum Actinomycetota; class Coriobacteriia; order Coriobacteriales; family Coriobacteriaceae; genus Collinsella; species Collinsella sp. AM12-1. The sequence continues at coordinate 37,730 of NZ_QRLS01000008.1, read as the reverse complement.
GGCCTCGCCAAAAACTATGCCTAATTACTACGATGAATCCGGCATCCCCGACCACAACAGCTGTTTCTGAAAAAGCGCAAGCTATCTACCTGCGGTTTTGTCGGAGCGAAATTTGTTGTGGTTGGAGGTGGGCGGTTAAACGTAGTAAATAGGCATAGTTTTGAAATGGCACTATATGAGTAGTATCAACTAGGCCGTTATGGAGCAAACAGTCCCCATTTCCGAAACCTATCCGCAACAATGCGCTCTTCGCGACCCTAGCGACCGCTCACGATGCCTCCTGCGCTACACTTAGTCGCACTGTGGTGCTGCCGCGCCGCACCCGAAACAAGGGAGACCCTCATGAAGAACACTCAGCTGCTGCTGATCAACGATATGTGCGGTTACGGCAAAGTCGCGCTTTCCGCCATGCTGCCGGTGCTGTCGCACATGGGTTACCGTATCCACAATCTGCCGACGGCACTTGTGTCCGATACGCTCAACTATCCCAAGTTCTACATCCACGACACCACGGAGTACGTGCGTCAGAGTCTTGCCATCTGGGAAGAGCTCGGCTTTGAGTTCGACGCCATCTCGACCGGCTTTATCGTGACCGAGGAAGAGACGCGCATCATCTCGGACTTTTGCCACCGCCGCGCGCAAAAGGGCACCAAGGTGTTCGTCGACCCCATCATGGGCGACAACGGCAAGCTCTATGCCGGTGTGCCCGAGTCCACGATTGGCCTTATGCGGCACCTGCTGGAGTGCGCAGACTACGCGGTGCCCAACTACACCGAGGCCTGTCTGCTCACCGATACGCCTATTGCAGAACAGATCACGCCCGATGAGGCCCGCGCCCTTGTGGACGCCGTGCGCGAGCTGGGTGCCAAGTCGGTGGTCATTACGAGCGCCGTGGTCAATGGCACGAACGCGGTTATCGGTTATGATCATGTGGCGGGGGAGTACTTCACGATTCCCTTTGAGCTCATTCCGGTCTATTTCCCGGGCACGGGCGACACGTTTTCGGCGGTGCTTATGGGTCGCGTGATGAGCGGTTGGACGCTTCAGCGCGCCACGGCCGACGCCATGCGCGTGGTGGCCGAGCTCATCGAGCGCAATGCCGACCAAGAGGACAAGTCGGCCGGCCTGCCCATCGAGGCCTGCCTGGATGTGATTGACCATGAGTAACGCTGGCGAGGGCGGCGTCAAGCCTGCGGGCGAGAACAAGCCGCTCGGCGCGCCGCGTGGCAAGCGTCCGCGTATCCGCGTGAGCTGCGTGGACCAGCTGGGTGCGTGTCGCTGCCACCATGGTCACAAGCCGGGCGACGTCTTTGACTTCGACCGAGACCGCGGCAAGATGTGCGCCATGGCCTGCCATGTGGGCTTTCCCTATATTGATATCCTGCGCTATGGCGGAACCGTGCCTGGCAACGAGCCTGGAACGGCAAAGTTCTGCTGCCCCGAGGTCGATACGCTGAACGTCTGGCTTGCCGAGATCGTTGACGAGTAGTTGGGCGTGGATTTTCTCCCGTTTAGAGCGCGCTTGAACGCTCAAAGTGGGAGAAAAACCACGCTCGATTTGTATATGGGAATTCCGACTTCGCTTATGCCTATGCTTAGGCGTTGTCGTCGTTGTTCTGTGCGCGAGCAAGGTCAAATTTCTGCATTTCATCCGATTTGCGGCTCTAAAAACTCTGCATTTCATCGATTACAACTGCTCGAGCATAGCAGTGCAACCGTCGAGCACGTCGCGGTAGGTGGCATCGAAGTTGCCGGTGTACCAGGGATCGGCCACGTCGCCGGGGCGCTCGGTCCAATCGAGCAAGCGCATAATCTTGTCGTCGGGGTCGTCGCCAAAGATGCGACGCAGGCCGCGCGCGTTCTCAGCATCCATATAGACAATGTGATCCCAGTCGCCATACTCCGCGCGACGCACCTGGCGCGCGCGATGGGCAACGACGGGAATCCCGACTTCGCGCAGCTTGGCGACCGTGCCATGATGCGGCGGGTTGCCAATCTCTTCAGTTGAGGTCGCCGCGGAATCGATGACAAACTCCGCCTCGCGCCCAGCGCGGCGCACGAGCTCGGTAAACACCGACTCGGCCATCGTCGAGCGACAGATGTTGCCGTAGCAGATAAACAGTACGCGTTGCATATGCGGTTTCCTTTCGATCGTCATCATCGAGCTCGAGTATCGCATCTACGCCTGCGCCTACGCCCTCGCCCGCTTGCGCTCCCAGCGAGCCAACTTAATCGTCACCAGCGTGAGCGCCCAGGCCACAAGCGAGAACGCGGCGCCCACGGCACCCACGTACGCAATGCCAGCGCTGCTCACAACGGCGCCGCCTACCGCGGTGCCAAACGAGATACCGACGTTAAACGCCATGGGCTCAACCGAACTTGCGAGTACCATCGACTTGGGATGGCGGCTGCGTGCCACGTCCATAAAGTGCGTGATGCATGAGACCGAGAACAGGTACATGAGCATCGCCAGGCTAAAGACAAAGACCAGCGCGAGCGGCATAGTGCCGCCTACAGCAAACAACCCGAGTAACGCCGCAGCCTGCAGCACAAACGTCACAAGCAGCGCCTTCATGCCAAAGCGCGCATCAATCCATCCGCCCAGGATATTCGAGATCAGGCAAAACACGCCGTAGGCCATAAGCGTGGTACTGGCTTCGACCGTGCCCATGCCCAGCACCTGCTCAAGATAAGGCGTCACGTAGCCGTAGAACACATAGACCGAGCCCACGCCAAATAAAAAGATGAGCATGCCGGTGATGATGCTCGGCTCGCGCAGCAGCCCCGCCTGTTCGCGGAAGGTGGCGGGTTCATCGGTCTGCCCGGCGCGAGGCATAAACGCCACGAGCGCTCCGCATATCAAAACGGCAAAGGCAAGCGTGCCGTACATGGCTACGTGCCAATCGAGCGTGTCGGCCACGAACTTGCCGATTGAAGTGACAAAGACCATTGCCACGGAAAACGCACCATATACCACCGAGATGGCAAGCGAGGTTTGCTGCGGGGACAGCAGCTCGGGGATGTACGTCACGCCCACGGCGAGCAGTGCGCCCGAGACAGAGCCCAGGACAATGCGCGAGATAAATAGCACCTGGAAGTTGGGCGCCAACGCCATGACCAGGTTGCCGAGCACAAAAACGATGCTGTAGCACACGAGCAGCTGGTAGCGGCGGAATCGTCCCGTGCTGAGCGCGAGCACCGGCGTGGCGATAGCGTAGACCAGCGCGAACACGCTGATGAGCTGACCCGCAGTGGCAAGCGATATGCCGAGTTCCGTTGCCAAGTCGCTTTCGATACCGATGACCACGAACTCGGAGCAGCCGAGCGAGAATCCCAACAGCACGAGCAGCGCCAGGCAGAGCTTGGTGCGCGCGGGAGAGAGCGCGGCGGCGGTTGACTTACTTTTAGACGTGGTTGCGGCGGTCAAGGTTGTCACTCCAATGTCGCATGAATAAGCGGGATTCAATCCCTGCAACTCTAACAGAATGTGTCAGGTGCCTGCCCCCTTTGTCGCAGGCTGCGCTTGCCTGTATAGTCGCAATACAGGCGAAGATGGTCTCAGGTACATCGCGGGCGACAGGAGATCCCATGGGTATGCACACGACAAAGGTTGCAGTGGGCGAGGGCAAGTTTGCGCTCGAGGCCCAGCTGACGGTGACGCCGCGAGGCATGGCGGTGTACGCTTGCTCGCCGGAGTTCGCGCACCTGGGCGCTACGGCGCAGGCCATTCCGCGCCCCGAGCCCGGCCGTACGGCGACGGTGAGCATCCTGGCCGTTCCGTGCCATCGAGATGAGATCCCGGCGCACGATATCGCGGCGGCGCTGGCCACGCGCTTTGGCGTGCCGGTAGTCGCAAGCACGGGTTTTCATGTGGAGAACGCGACCGCGGACGACTTGCAGCGCGTGCTCGACACCACCAAGGAACTCATCGCCGCGCTCGAGGCAGCCGCAGCCCGCATCCTGCGCGCCGGCTGGGACGAGGGCGGTGTGGGCGCCGAGGTCGTGGCGGTCGATACCGCGACCGGCGAGGTACTTGGCCCCGTCGATCGCATCGAGGCCCATACCGGCGAGGGCATCCTGCATCAGGCATTTCTGACGCTGCTGGTCGAGGGCCAGGGCGAAGACGCGCGCCTGCTGCTCTGTCGTCGCAGCAAGCTCAAGCGCCTTTGGGGTGGGGTGCTTGCCGACGGTTGCGCCGGCCATCCGCTCCCCGGAGAAGGCGTCGCCGCCGCAGCCGCGCGCCGCATCAACGAAGAGCTCGACATTGCGCGCGAGCCCGACCAGCTCAAGCACCTCGGTCACGTGGTGTATCGCGAGGATCACGGCGACGGCCGCTGCGAGTGCGAGTGGTGCGAGGTCTACCTCGCCCATGTTGAGCCGGGCGAGCTGCATATCAACCAAGAGGAGATCTCGGAGGTGCGCCGCGTGGCCCCGTCCGAGCTCAAAGGCTACCTGCAGGGTCGCCCCGAGCAGCTGGCCCCCTGGCTCCGCGAGGCCCTCAGCGACCCATCCATCCGTACGGATCTCGCTATGTAACAAAGGTACAGTCCCTTTGCCATATCCAAACCGTCACAACATTTGATGAAAATCTCGAAAACGAGGAAAAGCGTCGAATGTTGTGACGCTTTTTGTCCAGAGGATCGCTTCTCATCCAAAAATCCCGCTTGACTGTATTGCCACAACACAGCGCAACGTAAGGGGTGTCCGATAACGGGCGCCCCTTTTTAAGTGGCAACGTGGCTGCGAATCCGGAGCGCCCCCAACAAGAAAGGTGGGGAGATGGAAACGGAAAAGAAGGCGTTTAAGATCACCAAGCGCGAAATTGGCTTTGTGCTGGGTATCGTTGTCTTTTTGCTGGTGAAGTTTCTTCCTTTGGCGGAGCTGAGCTCGACGGTCGAGCTTACGGTCGGCGGTCAGACCTGTCTGGCGTTGACGCTCGCCACGGTGGTGTTCTGGGCGTGTGGCGTGGCACAGCCGGGCTTTGTGGGCCTGCTCTATTGCGCGCTGCTCGTTCTGTTCAAGGTGTGCGTGGACGACACGGGCGCCGCGAGCATCTCGGCGACGGTCGCCTCCACGTTTAGCTCGTGGACCAAGGCCACCATGTGGCTCGTCATCGGCGCCTACCTCATCGCCAGCGCGGTCAAGGAGTCGGGCCTGGGCGAGCGCATCGCCTATGCGTTTATGCTCAAGTTCGTGCGCGATGCCAAGTCGCTCATCATCTCTATCTTCGCGCTCACCTTTGTGCTGTCGTTGCTGATCCCGCATCCGTTCCCCCGCGCCTTCCTCATCCTCGCCGTCGTCTCGGTCATCGCCGAGTCCGCCGGCTACGGTGACGACGACCGCGGCAAGCTCGGCTTCCTCGTGTTTGCCGCTGCCGCCCCGGGCTCCATGTTCTTCCTGACGGGCGATTCCACGCTCAACCCGCTCGTTGCGCAGTACAGCGCCGAGGCCGGCGGCATGAGCCCGTCGTTTGTCGACTGGTTCCTGTACATGAGTGTGCCCATGCTGGTCGCGCTGCTGTGCACCCTGTTCCTGGGCCTCTTCCTCTTTAGGCCCAGCAAGGAACTCGTCTACGATCGCGAGCAGATCGTGGCCAAGCAGGCTGCGCTCGGCAAGCTCTCCGTCAAGGAGATCCGCACCATCGTGTGGCTTATCATCGCCATCGCGCTGTGGCTCACCGTCTCGGGCGATTACATCGGCTGGGTGACGCTTGCCATCGGCGTCGCGCTCGCCATGCCCATCATCGGCGAGGTCCTTACCCCCGCCAGCTGGAACGCTGTCGACATCAAGTCCCTCATGTTCCTGACGGCCGCCATGGCCGTGGGCTCCGTGGGCGGTGCCACCGGTATGAACGCCTGGATCGCCGACGTCGTGCTTCCCAGCTCCGTGCCCGAGAACATCTTCCTGTTCGCCCTGCTTGTCGCTGCGCTTTCCATGATCATCCACATGTTCATGGGCTCGGTTATGGCCGTACTCGGCGTGTGCGTGCCGGCGTTCATAAGCTTCGCGGCCGGCTCCAGCGTGAGCCCGCTCGCCGTGGCGCTCATCGTCTTCACGTCCATCAACATCCACTACATCCTGCCGTTCCATAACCTGCCGATCCTTATCGGCGAGGGCAAGGACGCCGGCGGCTACACCTCCAAAGAAGCCATGCGCATGGGCATTCCCCTCACCGCGGTCGTCTTTATCGTCGTGCTGGTCGAGGCCGCCTGGTTCCATCTCTTTGGCCTGATGTAAGCGGCCGAGCGCTTGGGCTGTAAACAGCCGAGTGCTTGAACCGCGAGTTGCCAAGCGCTCCATCTATAAGCGCTGCGGCCCCACTACGTTACCCAGCCCGGCGGCATCCCCGCCGCCGGGCACTCTCCCGAAAGGAGCATGCTATGTCCACTACCGATGCTTCCCAGATCCACGACCTGCGCTCCGCGCTCGACTTTTTGCGCGAGATGCCGGGCCAGCTGCTCGAGACCGACACCCAGGTCGACCCGGACGCCGAGGTCTCGGGTGTCTATCGTCACGTCGGCGCCGGCGGCACCGTTATGCGTCCGACCAAAGAGGGTCCGGCGATGGTCTTCAACAACGTCAAGGGCTTTGACGATGCCAAGGTCTGCATCGGCATGCTTGCCAGCCGCAAGCGCGTTGCCGCCCTGCTCGACCTGGACGAGGAGCACCTGGGCCTCGAGATCGGCAAGCGCTTCGAGAACCTGATCGCGCCCGAGCAGATCGCCGAGGGTGCGCACGTCGACTGCCAGGAGGTCGTGTACAAGGCGACCGACGAGGGCTTTGACCTGCGCAAGATCGTTCCCGCCCCCACCAACACGCCCGTCGACGGCGGCCCCTACATCACCATGGGTCTCGCCTATGGTACGAGCCCCGACGGCTCCCAGTCCGACGTGACCATCCACCGCTTCTCCTGCGTCGACAAGGACAAGCTCGCCATGTGGATTACCCCCGGCAGCCGTCACCTGGGCGCGTTCTTTGACGAGTACTGCCAGCGCGGCGAGGACATGCCCATCTCCATCTCTATCGGCCTGGACCCCGCCGTGTACATGTGCTGCGGCTTCGAGGCTCCCACCACGCCGCTCGGCTTCAACGAGCTTCAGATCGCCGGCGCCCTGCGCGGCCACGCCGTCGAGCTTGCCGACTGCGTCACCGTTCCGCAGAAGTGCATCGCCAATGCCGAGTACGTGCTCGAGGGCTACCTCATGCACGACGAGACCATCAACGAGGACGTCAACGGCCACGGCTACGCCATGCCCGAGTTCCCCGGCTACACCGGCGGCGCCAAGGTCTGCCCGGTGATCAAGATCACCGCCGTCACCACGCGCGTCAATCCCATCATGGAGAGCTGCATCGGTCCTTCGCACGAGCACGTTTCCATGGCGGGCATCCCCACCGAGGCTTCCATCTACAAGATGGTCGAGACCGCTATCCCGGGCCGCCTGCTCAACGTTCACGCCGCCCCCTGCGGCGGCGGCAAGTTCGTTGCCATCATGCAGTTCAAGAAGTCGAGCAAAAATGACGAGGGCCGTCAGCGCAACGCCGCCATGCTCGCCTTCTCGGCATTCTCCGAGCTCAAGCACGTCATCCTTGTTGACGAGGATGTCGATATCTTCGATATGAGCGACGTGATGTGGGCCATGACCACGCGCTTCCAGGCCGACGTCGACCTCATCACCATCCCCGGTTGCCACTGCCACGTGCTCGACCCGTCCAATGACCCCGCGTTCGATCCTTCGATTCGCGAGCACGGCATCGCCTGCAAGGCCATCTTCGACTGCACGGCTCCGTTCGACCTCAAGAAGAACTTCATCCGCTCGCAGTTCATGGAGATCGACATGGACAAGTGGGCCAAGGAGATTGCTTTCTAGTAAGTAGCCCTACCAAGTAGTTAAGGAGCCGTCATGCCTGAGTCTTCTGTCCGTCCCCGTCGCATTGTCGTTGGCGTGTCTGGCGCCAGCGGTGCCGCGCTGGGTCTTGAGTGCCTCAAATGCCTGCGCCAGGCAGGTGCCGAGTCGGCGCTTGTCGTCACGCGCGGGGGAGAGATCACCATCGAGCAGGAGCTCGGCATGACGCTCGACGAGTTTGCCACGCATGCCGATGTGGTCTACGACAACAAGAACATCGGCGCTGCCATCGCAAGCGGCACCTATCCGGTCGATGGCATGATCGTGGCACCCTGCTCCATGAAGACGCTCGCCGGCATCGCGAGCGGCTACAGCGAAAACCTGTTGCTGCGTGCGGCCGACGTGCAGATGAAAGAGCAGCGCCGCCTGGTGCTCATGGTGCGCGAGACGCCCTTCAGCGCCATTCATGTCGACAACATGGCGCGCCTGGCGCGCGTACCGGGCGTCATGCTCATGCCGCCCATGCTCACGTTTTACAACGGCCCCGCCACGCTCGATGACGCGGTGCATCACATCGCCGCCAAGGCGCTCGAGGCCGTCGGCGTGTCATGTGCAAACTATAAGCGCTGGTCATAGGCGTCTTTAGGGTAGGATACGAGTAGTGTTTGAGCCCGCTGCCCCTGTGGGCGGCGGGCTTTGTGCGCAAAAGGGATGTGTCGGGAGGACCTATGCAGACGGGCATGTATGCGATTAGCGAGATGGCGAGCTTGTTTAACGTTTCGCGCCAAACGCTCATCTACTACGACAAGATCGGTCTGTTTAAACCCGCCGTGGTGAACGAAAAGGGCTACCGTTTCTATTCGCCCACGCAGATCCCGCTCATGCGTCTGATCTGCATGCTGCGCGACCTGGGGCTCGAACTCGACGAGATTGACCGCCTGACCTCGACGTTCGACATTGGCGAGATGACCGATCACCTGCGCTCGCGGGTGCAGGCGCTCGATGAGCAGATTGCCGGGCTCAAAGCCGAGCGCGCGAGCGTACAGGAGCGTCTAAGCTTTTACGACGAGGCGGTTTACTGGCGCGAGCGCGAGGGCAAGCCGGAGCTCAAGCAATTCGAGCGTCGCTACGTGGTCTTTGAGGAGTTTCCGGGCGATATCGAGCGCGGCCGCTCGATGCTGCACCCTACGCTCATGCGGGCAATCCTGCGCATGCGTACGTTGACGGGCACGCGCCCCATGCGCGGTTGGGGCGCCATGCTGCGTCGCGAGGCGCTGCATTCCGACGACCCTATCGCCGGCGCGGGCTCCTTTGTCGTGCTGCCGCGCGGTGTCGAGGAACTGCTGCCGAGCGACGCTGCCGAGCTGGCAGAGATCGGCATCGAGGTGCTGCCCGAGGGCACATACCTGTGCATGAGCCGCTGGGGTATGCCGTACGAGCCCGAGGGCATCCGCGCCATCGTTGCCTGCATGGACGAGCACGCGCTCCAGCCCGTTGGCAACGCTTTCGACTTTTGCTACCTCGATACCACGAGCTACGACGAGTCCCACCAAGAGGACTTTTGCTGCATCCAAATCCCCGTCGCCCTCCAGATGTGACAACGGGACAGTCCCTTTGCCACATCCATTTCTTAGAAACTTGCAAAATCTGCAAGTTTCTATGTTTTCACGTCTGGTCGTGTGACAAAGGGACAGTCCCTTTGCCACATTCCGTGCGAGCTCCTGTGCCATCTGGGGGTATAAGGCTAGCAAGTGTTTATTTGCGAGGCCAAGGGGGCGCCCCGTATGGATATCGATAACTTTGAATGGTGGTATAGCGAGGGCGAGGCTCCGGACGAGGAGTGGGACGAGCCCGCGCCGCGTGGCGTGTCGAGCGACGAGGACGAGAGCGGCAACGATGTCGTCGAGACGGACGCCGCTTCCGACTCCGCCGAGCCCCTGACCTTTGAACAGGCTTGGGCCCAGGCCGAGGCCGACGAGGCAAAGGCCGATGCCACGGCCACGCTCGGTGAGCCGGCCGATATGTCCATCTCGCCGGCAAAGACCCCGCAACCTCGCCATAACATCGACCCCGACAGCACGGCATCCTTCAGCATTCTCGACGTGCCCTCGCAGGGTGCTCAGGCGCCCGCGCCCACGCGTCGCCCCAATCTGTCTCGCGAGGAAGATGCGGGACGTCGCTCGCCGCTCGGCCCCATTCTCATCGCCTTTATGGCCGGCGTCATCGCTTGCTCGGCGATCGGAAATGTCTGGAGTCACGTGGAGCAACAGCGCAAAGACGCCGCCAAGGTCGAGATGTCCGTCGAACAATCGCTCAGCCGCACGCGCTCGGTGCATGTGTCGGTCGAGGTTAAGGACGGCGCGACGTGGGATACCGCGCGCGGCGATAGCCAAATGCTCGTCCATATCGTGGGCCGCACACTCAAGGGACAAGCAATCGACGAGTATCAATACGTCAATTCCGAAGGTGACGGCATCGAGCTCAAGCCCGGCGACTACGAGCTCACGGTCGATGAGCCGCCCGTCGCCACCGACGGCACGCGTTACCGTGCCTCAAAGCGCATGGTTCCGGTGAGTTTTAATTCACAGGCGCCCGATACGGTCGATAGCACGCCGCAGGGCGGGTTTGACCTTTACGCTATTGCTCAATAACTGCACCTGTCGCTCAACCCCGCCGCCAAGAGTGGGACAATAGCCCTCGACACTGTTGTTTACTATTGGAGGAAGTAGCATGTCCACCGTCACTACCATCAAGCGCGGCGGCCTCACCGCGGCCATCGATTCCATGGGTGCCCAGCTCACGAGCCTTGCCCTCAACGGCAACGAGTATCTGTGGCAGGGCGACCCCGCCTTTTGGGGCAAGCATGCGCCCATCCTGTTCCCCATTGTGGGCTCGCTGCGCAACAACACGGCGACGTCTGCGGCCGGCACCTGCGAGATGCCGCGCCACGGACTCGCGCGCATCGTCGAACACAAACTGGTCGAGGTTTCGGAGGACGGCTCCTCGGTAACGTACGAGATCACCGACACGCCCGAGTCGCTCAAGGCGTTCCCGTTCCACTTTAAGCTCAGCATGACCTATGCCTTGACCGGCGACGCCACCCTCACGCAGACCTTTGCCGTCACCAACACCGGCGACGTGGACCTGCCGTTCTCGGTGGGCGGCCACCCCGCGTTTAACGTACCGGCTCCCGGTGCCGAGGACGAGGCGTTCGAGGATTACGAGCTGGCGTTTACCGAGGCTTGGACTAACGAGGCCCCCGTCATCACGCCCGACGGTCTTATGACGTTCGAGGGTAGTTACAAGGCTCCCGATAACTCGGACGTGCTGCCCATCGCGCACCGCAGTTTCGATAACGATGCCATCATGTTCACCGATACTCCGGGCTCTACGCTCACGCTGCGCGGTCGCAAGTCGGGCCACGGCGTCAAGATCGACTTTGAGGGCTTTAAGTACATCGGCGTGTGGTCTGCCGCCAACGACGCTCCGTTTGTGGCGCTCGAGCCCTGGACCGGCCACACCACCATGGACACCGAGGACGATGTCTTTGAGCACAAGGTCAATACCATTACGCTGGCGCCGGGCGAGACGGACGTCCGCAGCTTTAGCGTCACCCTGCTCTAGAGGTTCCGCCGTTCTGACGAACGGCGGACCGGTCGACGCTGCGCGCCACCCAGAGCGACAATTTGCCATTCAAAAGGCACGGCATGACCAGAAGGTCTATGCCTTGCCTTTTTCATGCCAAGTGGTACATGGGGGCAGGCTGCTTTGCGCCAATCGTCTTCGTGTGTCTATTATTTTTTCGCGCACATGCCGCGCTGCTGGTTGTTGACGTATATCCTGTCTTATTGTCAGCAAAACGACATAGGGAAGGCATCAGATGCAACCTCGACTACAGCGCGACGCGCAGACCCAGCCGGTGTGCAGTCGTCGCATCTTCTTGGGTAGCGCCCTCGCTGCGAGCGCAACCGTTGTCGCCGGCGCGCTTGCCGGCTGCCAGCGTCCGTCCACACTCAAGGTGGTCCAGCCCACGACGGGCGGCGGTCGCGATGACCTGTCCGATTCCGTTATCGGCAAGGATAAGATCCGCATTGGCATGGAGGCGGCCTACGCCCCGTACAACTGGCAGGTTTCCGAGGCCAGCGAGTTCACCATTCCCATCGACAACGTGCAGGGCGCCTATGCCGACGGCTACGACGTGCAGATCGCCAAGATCGTCTGCAAAGCCCTCGGCGGCGAGCCTGTTGCCGTCAAGCAGAGCTTCTCGGGCCTTATCGATTCGCTTAACAACGGCCAGATCGACCTCATCATCGCCGGCATGAGCGCCACGCCCGAGCGCGAGGAGTCCGTCGGCTTTTCCAAGCCGTATTTTATCGGCTATTTTGGCCTGTTCGTAAAAGAGGGCTCGCCCTACCAAAACGCGACCAAGCTCAGCGACTTTAGCGGCGCCACGGTGCTCGGCCAAAAGGACACGATGCTCGACACCGTCATCGACGAGATTCCGGGCGTCGTCCACAAAAATCCGGTCGATTCGGTACCCACGGTGTTCTCGAACCTGCTGCAGGGCACTTGTGACGCCGTGACCTACAACACCGAAAACGAGAAGGGCTATATGGCCCAAAACCCGGGCATCGTGCCCATTCGCTTTGCGGAGGGCGAGGGCTTTAAGCAGGAGGTTACGACAAACGTCGGTTGCCGCAAGGGCTCGGACAAACTGCTTAAGCTCATCGACAAGACACTCAAGGGCATTAGCCAAGAGGAGCGCGACCAAATGTGGGACGCGTGCCTCGACCGTCAGCCGGCATAGGGAGGCAGCATGAAAGCCATCAACCGTCTGGCCTCCTTTATCAAGGCCGACCACCGTTATGTATACCTGGGCACGAGCGTCATCGCGGCGCTCGGCCTGGCGTTTAGCCAGCGCAACCCCACACCGCTGAGCTTCTTAGCCCCCACCGGTATCTTCCAGGATTGCCTTTGGGCGATTCTTTGGGCCTGGATTGTCGTGTCGGCAGCGGCGCTTGTCACCAAGCTTATGCACTGGAGTGACTATCGCGAAAAGTCGCCGTTCGCATCCGAGCGTTTCCGCCGCGGCGCGCGCCTGGGTAGCTATGTTGTGGTCGCTATCGCGGCGATCTTCTTTATCGACCGCTGCGTCATGTCGTTTATCGACCTGGTGCAGGTGAGCATTGTCTCGGATTCCAACCCCAGCGACTTTTTGTCGAGCCTGGTCTACATGACCTACAAGAGTGGCGACTTCTTTATCCGCGGTATCGAGATCACCATCGCGCTTGCGACCTTCGGTACCGTCATCGCATTCTTCCTGGCGCTGCTCTTTGTGTTCCTGCGTATTCAGACCTTTGACCGCGTGGACAACGACCTGGTGCGCTTCTTTAAGAGTATCGGCCGCGGCTTTGCGACCATCTACTCCACCATCGTGCGCGGCACGCCCATGATGGTCCAGGGCCTGCTCATCTATTACGCGGGCTTTACCGTTTTGCGCGGCATGGGCTTCGAGACCGCTCAGGCCAACCAGATCTGGAGTACCTTCACCGCCGGCCTCGTCACCATCTCGCTCAACTCCACCGCCTACATGATGGAGGTCCTGCGCGGCGGCATCGAGTCCATCGATCCCGGCCAGGCCGAGGCAGCGCGCTCGCTGGGCCTGTCGCAGTGGCAGGCCATGCGCAAAGTCGTGTTCCCCCAAGGCATTAAAAACGCGATTCCGGCGCTCACCAACGAGCTCATCATCAACATTAAGGACTCGTCGGTGCTCTCGGTCATCGGCGTGTTCGACCTTATGTACGCTACTACCACGGTCGCCGGCGTGTACTACCGCCAGATGGAGGTCTACTGCGTGGCGCTCGTGGTCTACCTGATCCTGACACTCGTGGCGAGCCGCCTGCTCGAAGCCTTTGGCAAAAAGCTGGGCGCCGAGGCCCCTGCCACGCTGCCCAGCTCCAACTAGGCGCAAGACGAGGAGAATCATCATGGCAGATACCGCCACTACCGGCACTGCGGCAGCCGTGCAAAACCAAGAGCCGCTTATCCGCGTCGAGGGCCTGCGCAAGAGCTTTGGCTCACTCGAGGTGCTCAAGGGCATCGACCTGTCCGTCAATTCCGGTGAGGTTGTCACCATCATCGGCGCCTCGGGCTCGGGCAAATCGACCTTCCTGCGCTGCCTCAACCTGCTCGAGACCCCGGACGCGGGCCACATCTGGTTCCACGGCCAGGACCTCACGGCCGAGCGCTGCAACATCAACAAATTGCGCGAGGACATCGGCATGGTGTTCCAGGGCTTTAACCTGTTCAACAACATGGATGTGCTCGACAACTGCACGCTCGCGCCCGTCACGCTCAAAAAGATGAGCAAGGCCGAGGCCGAGAAGGTCGCGATGGAGCATCTGACGAGCGTGGGACTCGAAAAGTTCGCGCACGCCGCCGTTGGCCGCCTGTCCGGTGGTCAAAAACAGCGCGTGGCCATCGCTCGTGCCCTATGTATGAATCCGCAGATCATGCTGTTCGACGAGCCGACCTCCGCGCTCGACCCCGAGATCGTGGGCGAGGTGCTCGAGGTCATGCGCAAGCTCGCCGCCGACGGCATGACCATGGTCGTCGTCACGCACGAGATGGCCTTTGCCCGCACGGTGTCCGACCGCGTGGTCTTTATGGACAAGGGCGTGGTGCTCGAGGATGCCGCGCCGGCCGAGCTCTTCGGCAACCCCAAACACCAGCGCACTCGTGAGTTCCTCTCTCGCTATCTCGAGGACAAATAACCGACCGCAAACGCTTACGTTGCAGGGCCGCTCCCGTGGGGCGGCCTTTGTCGTCACAATCGAAAGGATGTCATGGCCGAGGTTTGGCGCTTCTTTGCGCATGAGGACGATTTTGCCGATATAGACGAGGTCAGCGCGTGCGAGCGCTTGGGCCGCGTGCTGTCGTTTCCGACCATTTCGAGCATGGATGCCGAGGCGGTGGACTGGCAGCCCTTCGACGACCTGCGCGCCTATATGCAGCAGGCCTGGCCGCGCGTGTTTGCGGCGGGCGAGGTCGAGCTTATCGACCACTCGCTGTTGGTGACGCTTGTCGGCTCCGACCCTGCTCTCAATCCTGTTATGCTCATGGGCCACATGGACGTGGTCCCCGTGGTGCCGGGTACCGAGGCCGACTGGACGCACGCCCCCTTTAGCGGGCACGTGGACGACACCTACATTTGGGGCCGCGGCGCTATCGACATGAAGGATCAGGTCGCAGGCATTCTCGAGGCGGTTGAGTATGCATTGGCGCACGGTTGGGAGCACAAGCGTTCGCTGTTGCTCGCCTTTGGCCAGGACGAGGAAACCACGCAGTACGGCGCTGGAGCTATCGGCCGCGTGCTCGAGGAGCGCGGTGTTGAGCTCGAGTTCCTGATCGACGAGGGCGACTACCGTATTGTTTCGGCTGCCGAGTACGGCGCGGGCGAGGGCTGGCTTATGCATGCCGACCTGGCCGAAAAGGGCTATGCCGATATCGTGCTCAAGACGAAGAGCGCGGGCGGGCATTCGTCTAACCCCTACGGCGGCACGTCGCTCGAGGTGCTCAGCCGTGCCATCGCCGCAATCTGCGATATCGAGTGGCCGACGCGCGTGACCGATCTGCTTGCCGCGCAGCTTGTCGAGCTGGGGCTCTACACGGCGGATGAGATTGCCGCCAACGGGGGCGCCATTGTCCGCGATTGCCTCGCCAGCAAGAAGCTCTATCCGCTGGTGACGACCACCTGCGCGCCCACGCAGATCGAGGGAGGCAGCGCCGGCGCCAACGTGATGCCGCAGGATATGTGGGCCAACATTAACTTCCGCATGCTCGAGGGCACGAGCGTGGCCGACGTTGTGGCGCGCTGCCGTGAGGCGGTTGCCGGGGCGGACCTTGCCGGTCGTGTCGAAGTGGAGCTGGGCCCCGGCAGCTCCGAGCCCTCGCCGTCCCCGCGCATCGGTGGTCCCGGCCTCGAGGCGGTTCGCTCCATCGCCGCCCGCTATTTCTGCGATCCAAAGGGGACGGAGGAAAACGGATCATCCGAGCCGTTGGCGATTGTCCCCTCGACCGTGATCGGCGCGACCGACGCTGCCAACTACCAGCACATTTGCTCCGAATGCATTCGTTTTTCGGCGTTTGTGGTCGACGATGACGAGTGCGACCGCGGCGTCCACGGCACCAACGAGCGCATCACCCGCCGCGCCTACCTCCAGGGTGTTCGCTTCCTCATCGCCCTGCTCCATACGCTCTAGAATCCGACAAAGGGACTCTCCCTTTGTCGGATTCCGTGCGGGTTGTATGCAGGTTTGCCTGCGCACGCTATCATGTATGGGTTAGACCGCAACTATGTACCCCCATACGCGAAGGGATGCGCATGTATCTGAAGATCGACATGTTCTAGCCGGGCTTTACCCCCGCAGCGGCGCCCCGCGCCCCATCAATTCTGCCGATTTTCACCTTCACGCATATAAAAGGAGTCCGTCATGCGCGACAAGCTCGAAAAGATCATCAAGGCCTACGAGGAGCTCGAGAAGAAGCTTTCCGACCCAGCCGTCGCCTCCGATATCAAGGAGTTCACGCGTCTCAACAAGGAGTACGCGCACCAGTCCGACCTCATCGCTGCCTCGCGCGAGTACATCGGCGCGCTCGATGACATCGAGGCTGCCAAGGAAATGCTCCACGATACTACCGATGCCGATGAGAAGGAGATGCTCCAGATGGACATCTCCGAAAACGAGGCCAAGCTTCCCCAGCTCGAGGAAGACATCAAGTACATGCTCATCCCGAGCGACCCCAACGACGACAAGAACACCATCGTCGAGATTCGCTCCGCCGCCGGTGGCGACGAGGCGGCCATCTTCGCCGGCGACCTGTACAAGATGTATCAGCGCTTCTGCGAGTCGCGCGGCTGGAAGACCACCGTGCTCGACTCCAGCCCCAGCGAGGCCGGCGGCTTTAAGTCCATTGAGTTCAAGGTCGAGGGCGACCGCGTCTACTCCGTCATGAAGTTCGAGTCCGGCGTGCACCGCGTCCAGCGCGTTCCCAAGACCGAGTCCCAGGGCCGTATCCAGACCTCCACGGCAACTGTCGCCGTGCTTCCCGAGGCCGAGGAGATCGACGTCCAGATCAACCAGTCCGACCTGCGCATCGACACCTACTGCGCCTCCGGCCCTGGCGGTCAGTGCGTTAACACCACTTATTCCGCCGTGCGCATCACCCACCTTCCCACCAACACCGTGGTGCAGTCGCAGGAACAGCGCTCCCAGATCCAGAACCGCGAGGTCTGCATGCAGATGCTGCGCGCCCGCCTGTACGAGATGGAGCTCGAGAAGCAGCAGGCAGAGCTCGGTGCCGAGCGCCAGAGCCAGATCGGCCACGGCAACCGTTCCGAGAAGATCCGCACCTACAACCAGCCCCAGGACCGCGTGACCGATCACCGCATCGGCTTCAATTCCACCTACAACGGCGTCCTCCTGGGCGACCAGCTCGGCACGGTCATCGAGGCACTCGCCGCCGCCGAGCGAGCCGAGAAGCTGGCACAGGCAGTCTAAGTTCCGCCGTTCTACCGAACGGCGGACCAGCCGACGCTGCGCGCCGTCCAGAGCGACAATTTGTCATTCAAAAGGCAAGGCATGACCAGAAGGTCTATGCCTTGCCTTTTTCATGCCAACTTGTTCGCTCTGGACGTCGCTCGCTGGCATTGCCAAAACATCGGCGTTTCCTTGGTTGTCAAATGATCCGTAGGGAGTCATTGGGGACATTGCTTTGAGATGTTATTCAGTCGGCTGTTATGGCATTTGAGCTGCTTACCTGCTTAAGGTAATTGACGGCATAAGTCCGCTATCGAAAATATTGCTCAAAATATCGTTCAAGAAGTCGCGGGGCGATTTTTGGTGCGTCGCGCGTCAAGTGATTTGGCAAGTTCTTGGTTAGATATTGGTCAGTTTTGGGGCAACCTTGCCAAAAGCTTGACGAATGCAAATCTAGACGTCGGCGAATGAACACTTTGAGCGAGCCCGGTGCAAAATTCTGGGCTGATTCTCGATAATCGCCTTCAATCGTCCCTTGCCAAGCGCTGGCCTCGCTTACAATCTGCTCCGACATTCGCGCGCCGCCCGGCGCTTAAGAGGGGAGGGCCCCATGGCAAACGAGATCTGGACCATCAAGCGTTGTCTCGAGTGGACCAAGGAGTACCTGGCCGAGCGCGGCGAGGAGCACCCCCGTCTTTCTGCCGAGTGGCTGCTGTGCGCCGCCACGGGCCTGGCGCGCATTGACCTATATATGCGTATGGACGAGACGCTTAACGCGGCCCAGCTCGAGACCATGCACGCGGCCGTTGTCCGTCGCGCTAAGGGCGAGCCGCTGCAATACATCACGGGCAGCACGCAGTTTCGCATGATCGACGTCGCGTGCGCCCCCGGCGTGCTCATCCCGCGCCCCGAGACCGAGATGCTCGTCGAAGAAGTCCTGAACTATCTGGATACCGAGGTGCTGAGCCCCGAGGCCGCCGTCCGCCAGCGCGTGGAGCTGCCCTGGAACGATGAGGTCGAGCAGGCCCGCAAAGCCGAGGCGGCGCTGGCCGACGAACGCGCGACCGCCGAGCGCCGTGCCGCCAACCTGACGGCCGCAGATGAGGCTGCGCTGGGTGGCGACGTGCTCGGCAGCCGCGCCTATGCCGAGGAGCTTGCCGATCGCGAGGCCGAGGAAGCCGCCGTGCAGGCGGCAGAAGTAGAGGCCATGGAAACCCCCGAGCCCGAGCTCGACGAATACGGCATCGCCATTGAGGGCAACGACCAACAGACGACTCCCGCGCAAGATGCCGCGGACGATGCCGTCACGCCTACCCCAGCCGAGCCCCGCATCGCCCGCGTTCTCGAGGTCGGCTGCGGCACGGGCTGCATCTCGCTCTCCCTTGCCTGGGAGCGCCGCGGCCACGTCACCTGCACTGCTACCGATATCGAGCCGCGCGCCATCGACCTTGCTACCAAAAACCGCGATGCGCTTGGTCTCACGTCCGACGACGTCGCCTTTAGCCTCACCAACCTGGTGAGTTCCATTCCCCACGACGAGTGGGGCACCTTCGACGTGCTCGTCTCCAACCCGCCTTACATCCCGACCGACGTTATGCGCTCGCTGCCGCACGAGGTAAAGGACTTCGAGCCCGATTTGGCGCTCGAGGGCGGTGCCGATGGCCTGGACATCTTCCGCCGCCTGCTCAATGCGGCACCCTATATGCTGCGTGCCGGCGGACTCTTTGCCTGCGAGCTCTACGAGGGTGCCCTCGACGCTGCCGCCGAACTCTGCCGCCAGGCGGGCCTTTCGGATGTGCGCATCGTCCGCGATCTCACCGATCGCCCCCGCATCGTTCGAGCCATCGTCGCCGAGCCCAAACAGCGCCAGTAATATTTATTAACTGGTTAGCAAAATTATAAAGTAGTTTATAATTAGGACGGCTGAAAGAGGTCGGCCCATGCAACCCCCTGCCTTTCGGGAAATCATTGCCCTACTCAAGCACGATGGATTCGTGAAGGTCGCGCAAGTCGGTAGTCATGCTAAGTATGTTTCTGGTGACCGTGTTGTCACCGTGAACGGCTCTGGTGGTGATCGACCAAAGAAGGGCACGTGGTCAAGTATTCGTCGCCAAGCTGGATGATAGTTGGAGGCAAAATGAGGCAGCGATTTACCTATGACTGCGTTCTCATAAAAGAAGACGACGGTTACTGCGCCAGCTTCCCGCAGATTCCCGGCGCCTTTGCCGATGGCGATACGCGCGAAGAAGCGATTGCCCATGCCACCGAGGCACTGATGGCGTTTTTGGCCGACGACCTCAACAACGGTTTGACTCCGGCAGGGTACGAACGCTCGGCCGAGGTCGTGGCCCTTTCAGTCGAAATCGACCACGAGGACGCTCGGGAAGCGGCGTGCCGAACATTTAAAGACGCAGCGCTGGACCTCATAGTCTCCGCTCCGCGGATTACCGCGCTGGTCAAAGCCGGCAAACTCGATGTTGAACTCGTCGACGGCCGTCGGATGATAACGATAGACAGTATCGAGCGTTACGCCGCCCAAGAACGTCACGCCGGCAGGCCAAAGAAGTTCGTCGCAGTCCAATAACCCCCTCACTTTCACCGACTACTAGAGCCGCTCACCAAACCAACATGCGCTCTGGGCAAATAGGTTGAACGTTTCGTGCGAGAATGCCCCACAGTAAACAAACTTGCACCAGAGCGTAAGGGGCTGGCATACACATGCAGACGGTCTATCGGGTATACGAGGGAACGCGCGAGCCGCATCGGCTTGCCGTCGAGCGCACGGCCGAGGTGCTCGGCCGCGGCGGCCTGGCTTTGATCCCGACCGAGACCGTCTACGGTGTCGCCGTGGCAGTCAACGCCTTCTCGGACGCCGTGCCCCAAGATACAAGCGAATTCCCATCGTGGCCGCGCGATCCGCAGGCTGCCGTCAATGGCGCCGCAGTTCCTGCGCTCGGCACCGGCTATCGCCGTATCTTCACTCTCAAGCAACGTGAACTCACGCAAACCGTCGCTTGGCTGGTCGATGGCGTCGAAGCACTCGACCGCTATGGCGTGGATATCCCGGAAGATGCCCGCATACTCGCGCGACGATGCTGGCCGGGAGCCCTGACTATCGTGGTCAAGGCAGCTCCCTGCGTGCCGACCTTTATGCGCGCTGCCGACGACACGGTGGCACTTCGCGCTTCGGCCTCGCCCGTGGTGCAGGCGCTCATTCGCGCCTGTGGCAGCCCCCTTGCCTGCACCAGCGCCAACACGCATGGCGCGCCCGCGCCGGCAAGTTTTATCACGGTGGAGGGTCGCATCCTGGAGGGGGTCGATGTTGCCGTCGACGCCGGTGAGACCCCGTGTCGCGACGCCTCGACCATCGTGTCGTTTCAGCACGGCGAGCTCCAGATCCTGCGCCAAGGCGCACTTCCCGCATCAGAGATCGAACGGGTCCTGTCCGACCCGATGCAATAGAAAGGTTTAAGCGATGTCGTTGAATCTGGGCAGCCTGGGCATGGAAGATGCCTCGTTTGACTTTGGCGGTTCCTACATCATGGCGCTCGACTGCGGCACCACCTCGGTACTTGCGACCATCGTCGACGAGTACGGCTGCATCGTCGCGCAGGCACGTCGCAGCGTCAAAACCAGCTTTCCGCGTCCCGGCTGGGTGGAGCAAGACCCCATGGCGGTCCTTGCTAGCCAGATCGCCGTCATGATGGAAGTCCAGTTTAAGAGCGGTATCCACTCCGACCGCATTGCCGCCATCGGCATCTCCAACCAGCGCGAGACCACGGTGGTCTGGGATCGCGTGAGCGGTCAGCCGATCTATAACGCTATCGTATGGCAGTGCCGCCGTACCGCACCTCTGATCGACGAGCTTGTCGAGCAGGGCGCAGAAGGGCTGGTGCGCTCCCGCACGGGACTCACGCTCGACCCGTATTTCTCGGCCTCCAAGGTGCAGTGGATTCTCGACAACGTCGACGGCGCACGCGAAAGCGCGGCGGCGGGCGACCTCATGTTTGGCACCATCGACACCTGGCTCATCTACAACCTCACCGGCGGCCAGGTCTTTGCCACCGACTACACCAATGCCAGCCGCACGGCACTCTTTAATATCCATACGCTCGATTGGGACGACGACCTGCTGGCACTCTTTGACGTTCCACGTTCCATGATGCCCGAGGTTCGCTGGAGCTCGGGCGACTACGGCCGCGTCGCGAGCGACATCATGACCAACATGCCGCCCATCATGGGCGTGGCGGGTGACCAACAGGCGTCGCTGTTCGGCCACTGCTGTTTCCGTCCCGGCCAGACCAAAAACACCTATGGCACGGGTTGCTTTATGCTCATGAACACCGGCGACGAGATCGTCGAATCCAAGAATGGCCTGGTCTCCACCATCGGTATCGCTGCGGACGGCAAAGTCAGCTATGCGCTCGAGGGCTCTATTTTTGCCGCCGGCTCAACGATGAACTGGCTTCGCAACAACATGGGCATCATCTCGAGCGTGAGCGAGTCGGCACAACTCGCTGCTTCGATTAGCGACAACGAGGGCTGCTACTTCGTTCCCGCCTTTGCGGGTTTGGGTGCTCCCTGGTGGGACCCGCATGCTCGCGGTATCGTGTGCGGTCTGACCGGCGCCTCGAGCCGTGCGACCATCGTACGTGCCGCCTGCGAATCCATGGCATATCAGAGCTACGACGTGCTGCGCGCCATGGAGCAGGACGTGGGGCTTTCGATTGAGCGCCTGTCTGTCGATGGCGGTGCCTCGCGCAACGAGTTCATCATGCAATTCCAGGCCGACCTGCTGGATATCCCCGTGCTGCAATGCGAGACGGTGGAGACCACGGCAATCGGTGCCGCGTACTTGGCGGGTCTTGCCGTCGGCTATTGGGAAGACCTGGAAGAGCTGGAGCAAAATGCCCAGATCGTTAGGACCTTCCTTCCCCACATGTCCGCCGAGCGCCGCGAGCAAAACCTTGCGGGCTGGCGTGATGCAGTCAGGCGCTCGCTCAGCACCTCACAGTAGGGCTGCGATGGGCTGCTCGATACAACAAACCGCTAAACTAATGCATGGCGTGCGGCGGCAACATTGCTGCGCGCCTTGTCAGCAAGGCCATCTTCCGGCCGCAACGAAAGGGGCTTCAACCCATGACCGTCACCTACGATACGTCCCGTGTGACCCTTGTCGATCACCCACTCGTCCAGCACAAGCTGTCGATCTTGCGCGACAAGAGCACCGGCACCAATCAGTTCCGCCAGCTCGTGCGCGAGCTTGCGCTTTTTGACGGCTACGAGGCCATGCGCGACCTGCCCATGGAAGACGTCGAGGTCGAGACCCCCATCACTGCCGCCACGTTCAAACAGCTCGCCGGCAAGAAACTCGCCATCGTGCCTATCCTGCGTGCGGGCCTTGGCATGGTCGACGGTATCCTCGACCTGGTGCCCTCTGCTCGCGTGGGCCACATCGGCATGGAGCGCGACGAGGTCACCCACGAGCCGCATGAGTATTACTGCAAGATGCCCAAGGATATCGACCAGCGCATCTGCCTGGTCGTCGACCCCATGCTCGCCACGGGCGGCTCGGCCGAGATGGCTATCAGCTATCTGCGCGAGCGTGGCGTCAAGGACATCCGCGTGCTGTGCATCGTCGCCGCGCCCGAGGGTCTCAAGTCACTGACCGAAAAGGACCCCGACGTACATATTTATACGTGCGCCATCGATGACCATCTCAACGAGGCCGCCTACATCGTTCCCGGCCTGGGTGACGCCGGCGACCGCATCTACGGTACGCTCTAGTCGTTGGGCCTTGTCGGCTACGGTCACAAATACGAAGAAATGGTGCGCGTGGGCGAGCAAAAGTCGTCCACGCGCACTTCTGTTAACGGACGTTTTGCGCTGAGGGGTTCGAAAAAACGTATTACCGTACCTGCGGCATAAAGAAGGCCTTAAGAAAACGTACAGGTGCGTATTAACCGTTTGTTTTACGGTTGTACTTTAGCGATTGGCTCGTACAATAGTCACCAATGTTTGGCTGGGACTGTGCTGTGAGGCGTTAAAAAGGAAAGCGAGGAAGCCAGTGTTTCAGATAGCCGATCTGCTCGCTATCGTTGCAGGCGCCATCGCGGGCGCAATTGCCTTCCTTCCCTTTGTTTTTACGCTCAAGCCGGTTCTTGACGATAAACAGAATGCGGGCATGCTCAGGGGCATGGTGAGTCTCGCGGTCTCGGCGATCGCGTTGCTTGTCTTTACCTTGGTTGTGTTTGCGTTGTTCGGAGAGGCATTTCGTATGTTCCTCCTGGGCGAGGCGATCGGCTTCGTGGCCTTTATGGCCGCCTGCACGGTTCGCGTCGCCAAGGCGCTGCGAGATCCTCATGAGGTCGAAAGGTAAGTCGTGGAAATTTTTGAAAAGCTGCCTGATGAGATTAATCATCTGGTCAGCGAGTTCAGCTCCACCCCTGTCGTGGGCGATCTGAGCTGCGGCATCACGCAGTACTCGTTTTGGCTGATCGTCTCCACGATCGTGCTCCTGATCGTCCTGGCCGTGTTCAAGAAGAAGCAGACCCTGGTTCCCAAGGGCTTCTTCGTCAACGGTTTCGAGTACATCATCGAGTACGTCGAGAACGATATCGGCAAGGGCGTCGTGGGTGAGAACTGGAAGAAGCACTTCCCGTTCCTGTGCTCGCTTTTCCTGTTCATCCTGATCAATAACATGATCGGCCTGATCCCGGGAATGAAGCCCGGCACCGGTGCAATCGGCTCCACCGCCGCGCTCGCCATCTTCGCCTTCGTGTACTTCATCTACTACGGATGCAAGGCTCACGGCGTGATCGGCTACATCAAGAGCCTCGCCCCGCAGGGCGTGAGCTTCCCGATGAACGTGCTTGTGTGGGTCGTCGAGCTTTTTTCGACCTTCCTGCGCCTCATCACGCTTGCCGTCCGTCTGTTCTGCAATATGTTCGCAGGACACGTGGTCATGGGCTCGTTCGCCATCATGGCGAGCATGTTCATGCAGCCGCTGCTTCAGCAGGTTTCCGCGGCCCACGCCGTCGGCGCTCTGCCTTCGCTGGCCTGGCTTGCCATCCTCATCCTGATCTATGCGATCGAGCTTGTGGTCGGCGCCATCCAGGCTTACGTCTTCACGGTCCTTACCGCCGTGTATGTCTCCGAGGCAGAGGAGGTCGCGGAGGAGGAGTAGACCTCCGTTCGCGCCTTAAAAGGTAAGGCAGTTCGTTAAACCGCCGGTGCCCGTACCCATGGAGCCCGGCAGTTATAAAAAAGGTTATCCTGCGTGAAATAAGACACGCACGACAAAGGAGGAATCGTGGGAGTTATCGGTTACGGTCTCGGTGTTATCGGCGCTGGTCTTGCTATCGGCCTGTCTGCTCTGGGTGCTACGGGTGCTATGGCCCGTCAGCCTGAGGTCCAGGGCCGCGTGTTCACCGTCTTCATCATGGGCTCCGCCTTCGGCGAGGCTCTGGCTCTGATCGGCTTCGTTGTCGCGCTGATCGTTAAATAGCACGGAGCGTCAAGTATGAATCTTTCATCCCAGAAGAGCGCGATCGCACTCTCCGCGTCCGCGGCCGCGCTGCTCATGCCGGTTTCCGCGTTCGCCGAGGACGGCGCTGCCGGTGCGGACATCCTCATCCCTAAGATGGCGGAGTTCATCCCGGCGCTTATCGCCTTCCTGATCATCTGGATCGTGCTGGCCAAGGTCGCCCTGCCGGGCATCATGAAAACCATGGAGGAGCGCGGCAAGAAGATCGAGGAGAGCCTCGACGAGGCCGAGAAGACCAAGCAGGAGGCTATCGCCAAGCGCGCTGAGTCCGACTCGATCGTTACCGACGCCCGTCGTCAGGCTGCCGACATCGTTCTCGAGGCCCGTAAGGACGCCGAGTCCGAGCGCGCCCGTATCATCGAGGCTGCTCACAAGGAGGCCGAGGAGATCATCGCCAAGGCCCACACGACCGTCGAGGACGAGCGCAAGTCCATCTACGCCGGTGCCGCGAGCTCTATCGCCGACCTGTCCGTTGCCGTCGCCACCAAGATCGTGGGCGAGGCACTCGACGACGAGGCCGAGCAGAAGAAGCTCATCGAGCGCTACATCCAGGAAGCAGGTAGCCTGAATGCCGACTAGCCGCTATCAGGACAAGGTGCTCGAGACCTACGCGCGCTCCCTTTTGGAAGCCGCCAAGGCCGAGAACCATGTGTTCGAGGACCTCGAGATGATCGAGCGTCTGGCTAGCGCCAGCCCCGAGATCATCGCCGTGCTCGACACCATGTCCAAGCGCGACCAGCTCGACCTTCTTCCCAAGGTGGCAGCTGCCTTTAAGTATGTTGCCGAGGAAGACGAGGATGTAGTGGGCGTGACCGTCACCACGGCGATCCCGCTCGACGACGAGCTGCGTCAAACCATCACTAAGAAATGCGAGCAGGACTTCGGCCGCAAGGTATTCCTTATCGAGCAGGTCGACCCGTCTATCGTGGGCGGCCTGGTGCTCGAGGCCCGCGGCGAGCGTCGTGACATTTCCGTCAAGACGCAGCTGCGCATCGCGCAGGAGACCCTCGCAAACTCTGCTAATTCGTACGGAGGTGAAGCCTAATGTCCGAAACCCTCAATGCCCAGGATATCGCCAAGAAACTGCAGGAGCAGCTCACGAGCCTCTCCGCGACGGTCGATACGCATGAGGTTTCAACGGTCGACGAGGTAGGCGACGGCATCGCGCGCGTCTCCGGCCTCAAGAGCGCCATGGCAGGCGAGCTTCTGGAGTTCAAGAGCTCCGATACCGGTGAGACCGTCTTCGGCCTTGCCCAGAACCTTGACCGTGACGAGGTCGGCGCCGTTCTGTTCGGTGCCGTCGACGCCATCAAGGAAGGCGACGAGTGCCGCACCACTGGCCGCATTATGGATATCCCTGTGAGCCGCGCCATGCTCGGCCGCGTCGTCAATCCGCTCGGCCAGCCTATCGACGGTTTGGGTGACATCGTCGCCACGCACCGTCGCCCCATCGAGTTCAAGGCCCCCGGTGTCATCGACCGTACCCCGGTGTGCGAGCCGGTTCAGACCGGCCTGTTGGCTATCGACTCCATGGTGCCTATCGGCCGCGGTCAGCGTGAGCTCATCATCGGCGACCGTAAGACCGGTAAGACCGCCATTGCCATCGACGCTATCCTCAATCAGCGCGGCAAGGGCATGGTTTGCATCTATGTCGCCATCGGCCAGAAGGCCTCCACGGTTGCTAACATTCGCGAGACCCTCGCTCAGCACGGTGCGCTCGACTACACCATCATCGTTTCGGCCACCGCTGCCGATTCCGCCCCTATGCAGTACATCGCGCCTATGGCCGGTGCCGCTATCGGCGAGTTCTTTATGTACAACGGCGAGGACGGCAAGCCCGCCAGCGAGACCAACCCCGGTGGTCACGTGCTCGTCATCTACGACGACCTGTCCAAGCAGGCCGTGGCATATCGTCAGATGTCGCTGACGCTGCATCGTCCGCCCGGACGCGAGGCCTATCCTGGCGACATCTTCTACCTGCACTCTCGTCTGCTCGAGCGTGCCGTCAAGATGTCCAAGAAGAACGGCTACGGCTCAATGACGGCACTGCCGATCATCGAGACCCAGGACGGCGACGTTTCGGCCTACATTCCGACCAACGTCATTTCCATTACCGATGGTCAGATCTACCTGCAGTCCGAGCTCTTCTTCCAGGGCCAGCGCCCGGCAGTCGACGTGGGCATTTCCGTGTCCCGCGTCGGTGGCGACGCTCAGACCAAGGCCATGAAGCAGGTCGCCGGTAACCTCCGTCTGGACCTCGCTTCGTACCAGGAGCTCGCTGGCTTTACCCAGTTCGGCTCCGACCTTGACGAGGCTACTCAGAAGCAGCTGACCCATGGTGCCCGCATGACCGAGCTCCTTAAGCAGCCGCGTTATAAACCGTTTGAGGTTGGCGAGCAGATCGTTGCGCTGTTTGCCGGCAACGAGGGCTTCCTGGACGACCTGGAGATCGCCGATGTGCTGCCTTTCCGTGCCGAGCTCATCGAGTACATGGACAATGGCTTTGGCTCGCTGCTCGACAAGGTTCGCGCCAAGAAGATCGACGATGACACCAAGGCTGAGCTCCTGCGCGTCATCGGTGACTTCAAGCAGCAGTTCATGGCCAAGCACCATGCCGATACGACTGGATCAGAGGAGAACTAAGCCCTATGGCCAACCTTCGCGACATTAAGAAGCGAATCTCCTCGGTTACCACGACCAAGCAGATCACGCGCACGATGGAGATGGTCTCTACGGCCAAGATCCGTCGTGCCCTCGATCGCTCCAAGCAGGCCGAGCCCTATAAGGAGGCGCTGACCGACGTCATGTTGACGGTCGCCGGCGACGCCTCCTGCTCGGGCACCGATCCCATGCTGCAGAAGCATGAGAGCGTCAAGCATGGCCTGATTGTCGTTATTGCCTCGGACCGCGGCCTTGCCGGCGGTTTCAATACGACGGTGGAGCGCACGGCCGAAAAGCTCGCCGCTTCTTGGGCGAACGATGGCATCGAGTGCGAGATCATTGCGTGCGGACGCAAGCCGGCCACGTATTTCCGCGACCGCGCAAACGTCGTCATGCACTTTGAGGGCAATTCCTCCGAGCCCGATTTCAATCAGGCTCGCATGATTTCCTCTCATATCTGCGATGCGTATCGTGCCGGTGAGCTTGACCGTGTCGAGCTTGTCTATCACCACGCCAAGAACCGCGTGGATCAGGAGCTTCGCGTCGAGCACTTGCTGCCGCTCGATCCCGAGATGATCGCTATGGCCCACGGTCCGCGTAAGAACGAGACCGACGCCCCTAAGCGCATCTCGTCCACGTTCGAGTTCGTGCCCTCTCCCGAGCATGTTCTCGGCAAGCTTGTACCGTCGTATATCTTGACGGTCGTCTACCAGGCCCTGATCGATTCGGCGGCCGCCGAGCAGGGTGCACGCCGCAAGGCCATGCACTCCGCGACGGAAAACGCCACCGCGATCATCTCGACCCTTACCCGCACGTATAGTCGCGTGCGTCAGGCTTCGATCACGACCGAGATTAACGAGATCGTCGGCGGAGCCTCAGCATTGGAGGAACAGTAATGGCTAATAACACCGTAAAGCTTGCGGTCGAGGAAGCCACCAAGAAGACGACTGCCGGTGATGGTCGCATCGTGCGTATCATCGGCCCTGTCGTCGACGTCAAGTTTGACGGTGCGGTGCCCCCGATCTACAACGCGCTCACGGTCGAGGCCGAGACCCCGATCGGTCACCTGAGCACGATCCTCGAGGTTGAGAGCCAGCTTCCGGGCGGCGTCGTCCGCACGGTCGCCATGTCCTCGACCGACGGTCTGCAGCGTGGTCTCATCGCCACCGATACCGGTGAGCCCATGAAGATGCCCGTTGGCCCCAAGACGCTCGGCCGCATTTGGAACGTCATGGGCAAGCCTGTCGACGGCAAGCCCATGCCCGAGGTGGAGGAGTTCTATCCCATCCACCACGCAGCACCCCGCTTCGACGAGCTCACCACCAAGACCGAGATCTTCGAAACCGGCATTAAGGCCGTTGACCTGCTCGAGCCCTACATCCGTGGCGGCAAAACGGGTCTGTTCGGCGGCGCCGGCGTCGGCAAGACCGTTCTGATTCAGGAGCTCATCAACAACCTCGCCCAGGAGCACGGCGGCACCTCGGTGTTCACCGGTGTCGGCGAGCGTACTCGTGAGGGCACCGACCTGTTCCTCGAGATGAGCGAGTCTGGCGTTATCGACAAGACCTGCTTGGTCTATGGTCAGATGAACGAGCCGCCTGGAGCGCGTCTGCGCATCGGTCTGGCTGGCCTTACCACCGCTGAGTACTTCCGCGATCGCGGCCAGGACGTTCTGCTGTTCATCGACAACATCTTCCGCTTCTCCCAGGCCGGTTCCGAGGTTTCCGCTCTGCTGGGTCGTATGCCGTCCGCCGTCGGTTACCAGCCTACGCTGGCTACCGAGATGGGTGACCTCCAGGAGCGCATTACCTCGACCAAGACGGGTTCCATTACCTCCGTCCAGGCTGTCTACGTCCCTGCAGACGACCTGACCGACCCGGCGCCTGCCACGACGTTTACGCACCTGGACGCCACTACGGTTCTTTCGCGTAGCATTTCGTCGCTCGGTCTGTTCCCGGCTATCGACCCGCTCGCGTCTTCCTCCGACGCTCTCGATCCCTCGATCGTCGGCGAGGAGCACTACCGTGTCGCCGTCAAGGTCCAGGAGCTCCTGCAGGAGTACTCCGACCTTCAGGACATCATCGCCATTCTGGGTATGGACGAGCTGTCCGAGGAGCAGCGCCTTACGGTCAACCGTGCCCGTAAGATCCAGCAGTTCCTTTCCCAGTCCTTCCACGTCGCCGAGAAGTTCACCGGCAACCCCGGTGTCTACGTCCGCGTCGAGGATACCGTCCGCTCCTTCGCCGAGATTGTTGACGGCAAGGCCGATGACCTGCCCGAGCAGGCATTCCGCTATGCTTCCACGATTGAGGACGTGCGCGAGCGCGCCCGCAAGATGGGGGAGAAGTAGGTTATGCGTATCCGCATCGTGTGCCCCGTGAGCTGCGCCTATGAGGGCGACGCTGCGTTTGTGTCGATTCCGTCCACGGATGGCGAGTTTGGCGTCCTGCCTGCTCACTCCAGCGAGATCTGCACGATCGACCGCGGTTACGTTCGCGTTTCCGATAAGGCCATGGGCACTGTCGACCACACGTTTGCCGTGGCCGGCGGCTATGCCCAGGTTGCGGACGATGTCGTGACCGTTCTCGCCGAGCGCGCTTGCGATCTGGCGACCGTCGATGCCGACAAGCTTAAAGCTGATATTCAAGGTTTTGAAGAGAAGCTGGGTAATTTGTCGGAGGATGATGCACGCCGCGCCTACCTCTATAATGAAATCGCATGGTGTAAGCTCAAGCTTGCCCAATAGTCAAACGATTTAACGTTCGACCATTTGCGAACACATCATGCCCGGGATGGCCCAGCCACCCCGGGCATGCTTTTTGAAAGGGTAGACCTTGGATATTATCCGCGTTGAGGGTGGCCACGCCATCGGAGGCTCTGTGCCCGTCTCGGGTGCCAAGAACTCCGCGCTCAAACTCATGGCGGCAACGCTTCTGGCGCCGGGCAAGACGACGCTGCAGAACGTGCCCGATATTTCCGATGTCCACGTGATGGGCAAGGTGCTCAAGGGCATGGGCGCTACGATCGATGTTCTCGACGAGCACACGCTCGAGATTGATACCTCTCAGGTCGATTCTTGGGAGGCCCCCTACGAGCTCGTTGCCAAGATGCGTGCTTCCACCGCCGTCATGGGACCCCTGCTGGGTCGCTTCCATCGCGCCAAGATTGCCATGCCGGGCGGCTGCAACCTGGGTGCTCGCAAGATCGATATGCACATTCTGGGTCTCGAGGCCCTGGGCGTAGAGTTTGATACCGCCCACGGCTACATCAACGCTAGCGCGCCTCAGGGCCTGCGCGGCACCACCGTCACGCTCGAGTTTGCCAGCGTCGGTGCGACCGAGAACCTCATCATGGCCTCTGTGCGCGCACAGGGCACCACGGTTATCGACAATGCCGCCCGCGAGCCCGAGATCGTCGATCTCGCCAACATGCTCAACGAGATGGGCGCCAAGATTGTCGGCGCCGGTACGCCTGTCGTGACTATCGAAGGCGTGGAAGAGCTCCATCCCGTTACCCATCGCGTGGTGGGCGACCGCATCGAGGCCGGTACCTTTATCGTTGCCGGTGCGTTGATGGCCGACGATCGCGGTGTCGATGTCACGGGCTTTTGTCCCATTCACTTGGGCATGGTGCTCAAGAAGATGGAGCTCATGGGTATCGACTGCGAGCGCGTCGAGGATGGCGTCCATGTGAACCGTGCCGAGCGCATCAAGCCGGTCGACATCCAGACGCTTCCGTTCCCCGGCTTCCCGACCGACATGCAGGCACAAATTATGGTACTCTCCGCCCTCGCCGACGGCAGTTCCGTTATTACCGAAAACATCTTCGAGAATCGCTTTATGTTTGCCTCTGAGCTGGTGCGCATGGGTGCCGACATTCGTATCGAGAGCCATCATGCCATGATTCATGGCGTCAAGGGCTTCTCGGGTGCACAGGTTACCTCGCCCGATCTGCGTGGCGGAGCGGCCCTCGTCGTAGCGGGGTTGATCGCCGACGGGACGACCGAGGTTTCGGCTATCCATCACATCAAGCGCGGCTACGAGCAGTTTGTCGAAAAGCTGCAGGCGCTTGGCGCGCATGTCGAGCATGCTACCGTCCCCGATCCCGTCATCTACTAATACAGGTTGCCTATGTTTAATAAAAAGCCCCTCGCGGATACCACCACCCGAAGACCCTCAACTGGTGCGCAGGCCAAGATCTACAGTCGCGATAACGTGGCTCGTTATTCCGAGCGAGCTCGCCAACGTCGTCGTAGCCACACGATTCGCCACGTCGCGCTCATTGTCGTGCTTGGCGTGCTACTGAGCGCCACTACCGCTGCCGGCCTGTGGTTTGCCACCATTATGGGCAAGCTCGGCGATTCTAATGTCATTACCGACAATCTGCGTCGGGTTCTGGTTGACACCGATGAAGCAAAGGATCCGTTCTACGTGCTGCTTCTTGGCACCGACGGCCGTCCGGGCGAGGATACGTATCGTGCCGACTCGATTATCCTGGCACGCATCGACCCCACGCAAAAGCAGGCGACGCTCATTTCCGTTCCGCGCGACACCAAGGTCGTGTACAAGGGCGAGACCATGAAGATCAACGCCTGCCATACCGTTGGCGGCGCCGAGGCCATGGTCGAGGCGGTCAACGAGCTGTGCGGTGTTCAGATTTCCCACTATGCCGAGGTCAGCTTCGACGGTATGCAGGCGCTGATTGATTCGGTTGGCGGTATCGACATTAACGCAACCGATGATGTTGACGACCCCGAGCACCTGGATATTAAGATTACCGCTGGCCAGCAGCATATGGACGGTGCCACCGCCCTTACCTATGCCCGCTGCCGCTACACCTATGCCGACGGCGATTACACGCGCATGCGCCACCAGCGTCAGGTGCTTGGCGCCCTTGCCAACCAGATTCTCAATAACTTCGATGCCACGAAGATCTTTGGCCTGGTTAATTCGCTGTCCGATATGCTCGTAACCGATATGAGCGTTCAGGATATCGTGGCTACGGTCAA
This sequence comes from Collinsella sp. AM12-1, assembly GCF_003472325.1. NCBI lineage: Bacteria > Bacillati > Actinomycetota > Coriobacteriia > Coriobacteriales > Coriobacteriaceae > Collinsella > Collinsella sp. AM12-1. Next base: position 5,132 of record NZ_QRLS01000008.1, on the reverse strand, counting down.
TGCCATGCGCGGTATGGATGTCGACGGTATCTACTCGGCCAACCTGCCCTCGTACGCCGACGACAGCACCATGATCGACGGCGTGAGCTATGTCTTTGTCTACGAGGACGAGCTCAAGGAAATGATGGAGCGCGTCGATGCCGGCAAGGATCCCAAGGGTCCCAACACCATGGGTCTTTCCGACGGCTCCAGCTCTACGATCGGTGACCTGAACAACAACACGTCTGACGACTACGCAAACGGTACCGCAACCTCATCGGTCAGCTCTGACGATTCCGATGACTCAAGCGATTCGAGCGATTCGGACTACTACGAAGAGCCCACCGGCGACGGCAACGGTTACGAGGCCAACTACTAAGTTACGGCGTTTTACCAAACGCCGTAACGGCTCGACGCTGCGCGCCGCCCAAGGCGACAATTTGTCATTCAAAAGGCAGGGCATGACCAGAAGGTCAATGCCCTGCCTTTTTCATGCCAACTTGTTCGCCTTGGACGTCGCTCGCTGACGTTGGCTCAACCTGCGGTGCTAACTACTCCCCTTGCACCAAAACCGCCCCGTTGTCATTGGGGACGTTCTTAAACGACTGGTCAAAGGGGACACTCTTGATGCACTTGGCACTTGGGGACGTTCCTTTTGTGCCGGCAGTTTGGGACACTCCTTGTGCCAAGAGGCTGGCGCACATCTACCTGTCTTCAGTGCACCATAAATAATCGCCCCGTTCTCGGTTGAGGACGGGGCGATTCGTCTTTTGGGCTTATGCAGCCAGGCTTATGCGAAGCGGGCGACTAGTTCCTGGAGGACATCGGTCATCTTGACGAGCGAACTGACCGGGACGAACTCGTTGACGCCGTGATAGCAATAGCCGCCGGTGGAAAGGTTGGGGCAGGGCAGACCGCGGAACGACAGCTGCGCGCCGTCGGTGCCGCCGCGAATCGGCAGCACTTGGGGCTCAACGCCGCAGGCAAGGTAGGCTTCCTTGGCAACATCAATAAGCTCGGGATAGTCACGAACGATTTCGGCCATATTTCGATACTGCTGCTTAATCTCGACCGTTACGCGCTCCTCACCCAGACGCTGGTTGAGCATCGAGGCGGCGGCATCAATAAGGTCGAGTTTCTGCTGGAACTTGGCGGCGTCATGGTCGCGGACGATATAGCGCGCCGTGGCGTGATCGACGGTCGCAGATACACCCTCAAGGTGATAAAAGCCCTCGTAGCCTTCCGTATACTCCGGGCGCTGCACGTAGGGGAGCAACGCGTTGAAGTCGCAGAACAGATTGCCTGCGTTGACCATACGGCCCTTGGCGTCGCCCGGGTGGATGGACTGGCCCTCAAAGCGGATGGTCGCCTCGGCGGCGTTAAAGCACTCCCACTCCAGCTCGCCGATGGGGCCGCCGTCGACCGTGTAGGCGTACTTGCAGCCAAAGGTATCGATATCCAACAGCTCGGCTCCGTGACCGATCTCCTCGTCAGGGCAGAAGCAAATGCCGAGTGCGGGATGGGGCAGAGAAGGGTCCTGAGCGATACGCGCGACAAGCGACATGATCTCGGCGACGCCTGCCTTGTCGTCCGCGCCCAGCAGCGTGGTGCCATCGCTGCAGACCAGGTCCTCACCCGCGAGGTCGTTCAGGGCGGGAAGCTTGGCGGTACTCATGGCAACGGGCTTACCGTCAACCGTGCCGCAGACCAGGTCGCCGCCTTCGTAGTGTACGATGTGCGGCTTCACGCCGGCGCCCGGTGCAACTTCGGTGGTGTCGAGATGGGCGATCAGGCCCAGGGCGGGCTTGTCCTCAGCGCCCACACTTGCGGGGATATGCGCGCAGACATAGGCGTGCTCGGTCACGTGGGCATCTTCCGCACCAAGCTCGCGCAGCTCTTCAGCCAGCACGTTGGCAAGGTCAAACTGAACGGCGCTCGAGGGTACCTGGTCGCAGTTTGCATCCTCGGACTGCGTGTTGATCTGGACGTAGCGCAAAAAGCGCTCGAGGACATCGGGGTTCGTGGTGGTGTTTTCCATAAAGACCGCTCCAATCTTGGTCGTCGTGTGCAACAAGAACTCTAGCACGGTATGCCACGGCATACCGCGACGCTTGGATGGGGTAGAATCAGCCATTGAATGCAGAAGGGACGGAAGATCATGGATACGACAAATAGCTCGCGCGAACTACATCTGACGGTGGCGAACGAAGACTACTTGGAGTGCATGGTTCGCATTGAAAGCGAAGAGGGGGAAACCAACGGCGTGCGATCGGTCGACATCGCGCAGCGCCTTGGCGTCTCCAAGGCATCGGTCAATAAAGCGGTTTCGGCGCTCAAGGCATCCGAGCTTGTCGAGCAATCGCACTACGGCAAGGTAGTCCTGACCGATCGCGGCCGCGAGGTTGGCACGGCTATCTGGTACCGTCATCGCCTCGTCCGCACGTTTTTGGTTCAGGAGCTCGGTGTCGAATTTGAGCGAGCCGATTCCGAGGCCTGCATGATGGAGCATGCGCTATCCGAGGACACGATGAACCGCTGGCTCGCCTATCTCGAAAAGCAGGGAATCAGCGTCGAGGAATAGCGGGATATATATGGATACGAGTTATTACAATCGCTTTGGTGCCGAGGAACTTACGCGCCGCTTGTCGAGCGAGACCTTGTTGGCGCAGGGTCCCATGGGCAGTGTTCTGTTGAGTGAGTACGATGCCGCCGATATTCCACCGGCGTTTTGGAATCTGGCAGAGCCGCAGACCGTTTCTCGTATCCATCGCTTGTATGTCGCCGCCGGCGCGCAGGTACTCATTACCAATACCTTTCAGGCATCAAGCTATGCCCTCAAGCACGACCAGATTGCGCCGTCCGTGGCGGAGGTCAATCGCGGGGCCGTCGACGATGCCCGCCAGGCGCACCCTCAGCTGCTGCTGGGCTCGATGGGTCCGATCGGTATTGAGTGGTTTGCCGAAGACTCTGCCGAGTTTCGTGAGATCCGAGGCATTGCGCGCGAACAGGCGCACGCCTTGCTCAATGCTGGTGTTGACGGTCTGCTGATCGAGACGGTGACGTCTATCCGTAATTTGCAGCCCATGCTTGCCGGCGCTCGAGATGCCGCTGGCGGCATGCCTGTCCTGGTGAGTTTTGTCGTTGATGACAAAGGCGACCTGTTAGGCGATGGCCTCAACATCGAGGCAGCCGTTTTGTACGCCGAAAAACACGGCGCAAACTCGGTTGGTGTTAATTGTTGTTCGCTTGCGGCCGCGAACGCGGCGGTGCCCAGGATGGTTGCATCGGCGACTACTCCCGTCACGGTGCGTCCTAACGTGGGCGATCCGGTCCAGACTCAGGATGGCCCCGTATGGCACGAGAACCCCGAAGCTTTCGCGCGCGCATGCATCGAATGGAGACATGCCGGTGCCGCAATGGTGGGCAGTTGCTGTGGAACCACGGCAATCACTACGGCAGCGATGGCCGAGGCGCTCGATATATAAAGGGCAAAACCGCTCCATACGGGGCGGTTTTTTTATTGCCTGCATGTCCTCGGCAGCATTTGCCCAAATGGTGAATGCTGGTGCCGGCAGGTTGCCGAGTGCATGTTGCGGGTATACCCCATGCGTACCATGATCCAAACACTGTGAGGTGTCTGCGCGTGTGCGCGATAATTCATTTTGGAACTGACGGTTGGCGCGCTCGCGTCGATGAGGACTTCACTGCCGATAACGTTGCCCGTATCGCCGATGCCGTCGGCGAGTTGTGGCAAAAGACCAATCCGGGCAAAACGGTATATATAGGGTTCGACACCCGGCCCCTGGCGCGCGAGTTCGCTGAGCTTGCGGCGGGCGTGCTAGCAGCGCACGGGCTAGACGCCGTGCTCGCTTCGCGACCTGTTCCGACCCCTGCCCTTACGTGGGCGGCGGCTTATGACGGTGAGGCGTGCGGCGCGCTCATGGTGACGGGGTCCCATCATCCGCAGGGTTATCTGTGCCTCAAGATTCGCATGGGTGACGGCTCGACCGCCAACCAGGATGTCATCGAAGAGCTCGAAGAGACCATGGCTCCCGAGCCAATGGGGATCGAGGGGCAATATCGCACCGCGGATATCATTCCTGACTATATGCAAGCGGTGGCATCGTTTGTCGATGCCGAAGCCATCCGCGCCGCGCACTTGCGCGTGGTTGTCGACCCCATGGGCGGCGCAGCCCAGGGCTATCTAGCCGACTTGCTGCGCGAGCTTGGCGTTGAGGTGCACGAGATTCACGCCGGGCAGGCGTCTGATCAAGAAGATATCTGCCCCGACCCCGTTGAGCCGTGGGTGGACGCTTGCGAGCATACGGTTATCGAGGACGGAGCTTGCGCTGGCCTGGTGACCGACGGCGACGCCGACCGTATCGGCGCGGTTGACGAGCGCGGCAGATATATACATCCGCATCAGATCATGGCGCTCGTTTTAGGCGACTTGGTTCAATTTCGTAATTTGGAGGGGCGCGTCGTCGTCAATCTTTCATGCTCGACGCTCGTGCGTCGCATTGCCGAGGCGCTTGGCTGCCGCATGACCGTCAAACCAGTCGGTTTCAAATATATAGCGGCGGAGATGAAGAAGGGCGGCGTCCTCATGGGCGGCGAAGAAGCCGGTGGTATCGGCATCGCCGCGCATATGCCCGAGCGCGATGGAATCCTCGCCTGTCTGATTCTGTGTGAGCTTATGGCAAAGACGGACGCGCCTTTGGGCGTTCTGGTCGACCAACTCGAGGACAGTTTTGGTAAGACGAGTTACGGTCGACGCGATTTGCGCCTTGAGGCCGAAGATGCCGAAACGTTACGAACCCTGCTGCCGGGCGTAAACCCCAAGTCGATTTGTGGCAAGGTGCCGCAAAACGTTAGTCATATGGACGGCTTGCGTCTGTCATTCGAGGATGATACGTGGCTGCTGGTCCGTCCTAGCGGGACCGAACCAGTGGTGCGCGTCTACGCCGAGGGGTTCTCGGTGGAAGAACGTGATGAGTTGCTCGATGCTGGCTGTGCTTTAGCTAGGGGGACGTATCCGCTTTAACCATGAGACTGCCTTATATAAAGAGATGCTCGGCGAGCGGTAGTTAACGGCTGGCAAACGTTGGTCGGATTCCAAACTGTGTAGGAAATGTGTACGCCCAGATTCCCGC
>NZ_QRLS01000007.1:60306-114550 GCF_003472325.1 Collinsella sp. AM12-1 | reverse complement strand
GGCCTTGACGACGAGTTCCGCGTCATCGTGTCTCCGTGGATCCTCTCCTCGCTGATCACCGATCGCCTTGCCGCTTACTACGAGACGGTCACCAAGCACAACCTCAACTACCGTCGTTACTATCACCAGTTCGACTACTAATCGGTGACAAATAAGCTACTGATCAAGAAGCACCCTGCCCGGGCGCATGCGTCCGGGCATTTTTATGCCGAAATTCGCAAGAAAGGGGAATCGAATGAGGCAGTTTATCGTGGCGTCCCATGCTCATTTTGCGTCTGGAATCGTCGAGAGCATCGGCCTGCTCTCCGGCGAGCGCGAAAACGTCCATGCGCTGTCTATGTATGTCGACGGAAACGAGGACCTGGTCAAGGAGGCTACGGCGGTTCTTGACGGGTTCGCTGCGGACGACGAAGTTGTCGTGTGCACTGACCTCTTTGGCGGCAGCGTCAACAACGAGTTCACCAAGATAGTCCAGACGCGCCCCAACACGCACCTGGTGACCAATATGAACCTGCCACTCCTTATTCAGCTGCTGTTCGTACCCGACTCCACCCCGATCGATGAGGCCATTCGCCAGATCGTCGAGGCGGACGACACCAAGGTCAAGTACGTCAACGACCTGCTGGGGCAGGCCGAACTCGATGAGTTTTAATCGTTAGGAGCACATCATGATTCAGATGATTCGTGTAGATTATCGACTGCTGCACGGCCAGGTTGCCGTTAGTTGGACCTCGGCTCTGGGTGCCGACTGCATCCTGTTGGTGAGCGATACGGTTCTCAATGACAAGCTTCGTCTGCAGGCCCTGTCCCTTGCAAAGCCGGAGGGCTGCAAGGTCGTCGTCAAAAACACCGAGGATGCCGTCAAGGCGCTCCAGAGCGGTGTGACCGATAAGTACAAGCTCTTCGTGGTTTGCGAGACGATCCAGCAGGCCGGTGCCGTCGCCAAGGCGATGGGCGTCAAGAAGATCAACCTCGGCAATGTTGCCTTTAGCGAGGACGCCCGCCAGGTCTCGACCAGCGTATTTCTCACGCCCGAAAACGAGGCATACGTCAAAGAGCTGCTCGGCGAGGGCTACGAGCTGTTCATTCAGATGATTCCGGCAGATGCGAAGACTGACGCCGCGAAGGTCATCGGTTAGGGGCCATCATGGTTATCAAGACAATCCTGATTTTCCTTATTGCCCTTTTGGGTTATTCCGAGTGGCTGACGGGCACGAGCTACCTCCAGCGCCCGATCGTGCTCGGACCTCTGGTTGGCCTTGTCATGGGCGACATGGTGACCGGCACGATCATGGGCGCCACGATGGAGCTTGCCATGGTCGGCGCCATCTCGGTCGGTGCGTATAACCCGCCCGATACGATTTCCGGCACTATCCTGGGCGTATCGCTTGCCATGCAGGCCGGTGCGGACGCTTCGGCGGCCCTGACCCTGGGTATCCCCATCGCAACGATCGTCCTGGCGCTCGATACGGCCCTGGGCCAGCCGGTCATGCTGCTGCTGGTGCACCGTATCGACAAAAACGTCGAGGACGGGGACACCAAGGCCATCACGCGCAACATGCTTATCGCGGGTTATGCGCAGAGCTGGTGCGGTCTGCTGATCATTCCCCTGGCATTCTTCTTTGGCGCCGATGCCGTCGCCAGCCTGCTCAACATCATCCCCGATTTCGTACAGACCGGCATGGATGTCGCCGCCGCCTTCTTGCCCGCACTCGGCTTTGCGATGCTGGCGCAGATGATTATGAACAAAACGGTGGCTCCGTTCTTCTTCGCCGGCTTCTTCCTCGTCGCCTACTTTGGCATTAGCACGACGGGCGTGGCGATCTTTGCCGCGATCATCGTCGTCGCGATGACGGTTTTGGGCGAGAAGAAAAAGGCGGAGCAGCCCGCAGTGGCAACCGAGGATCCTGCGATTGGGAGTGGGTTCGATGAGTTTTAAGTTTGAGTCTTCCTACGACGGGTTGATTACCCGCGCAGATCTTAAGAAGCTGTTCTGGCGCTCGATTCCCTATGAGCACTCCTGGAACTACGAGCGTATGGGCCATATCGGCTTTATGTGGGCCCTTATGCCGATCCTGCGCAAGCTGTATCCGCAGGATGCAGACTTTAAGGCCGCACTCAAGCGCCATATGGAGCTCTATAACGTCACGCCGTACATCTCGACGCTCCCCATGTCCATTGCTGCCGCAATGGAAGAGGTCAACGCTACTGACGATAGCTTTGACACGAGCGCGATCTCTAATGTCAAGCTTGCTTTGATGGGACCGCTGTCCGGCGTGGGCGATGCCTTCTACTGGGGCACGCTGCGAGTTTTGGCAACGGGTGTCGGCACGTCGCTGGCGCTGCAGGGCTCTATTCTTGGCCCGATTTTGTTCCTGCTCGTGTTCAACGTCCCTCACTACATCATTCGTTACCTGCTGACGTTTGTGGGATATCGCTTTGGCTCGGACATGATCAGCAAGGTCCAGGAATCGGGCATTATGGACACGATCGTCAAGATGGCCTCTATCATGGGCGCCATGGTGATCGGTGCTATGACCATGGAGATGGTCACCGTGGACATTCCGCTCATGGTCGGCGCGGGCGATGGCGCTCAGACGCTGGCCGAGCTGCTCAACGGAATCTTCCCGGGCTTTGTCACGATGGGGCTGTTTGGAATCGTCTATCTCATGCTCAAGAAGAAGATGAATCCGCTGCTCATTATGCTCGTGATCCTACTCGTGAGCATCGCCGGCGCGTTCTTTGGAGTGCTTGGTGTTCAGTAGGGCATCCGTCATAATTAAAACAATGTAAGAGGGGGCGTCGCGCACATTGTGCTGCGGCGCCCTTTTGCCGAAAGGTGGACAAGATGGAGTATCCGCAGCTTGCCGTCATGAATATCAGCCATCGTTATTTTGACCTTGAGGAATTCTTTTCCTCGGCTGCGGCCTCGGGCTACACGTGTTGCGAGCTTTGGACCGGGGCGATGCATCTGTATGTCGATTGCCATGGATACGATTCGATCGAGCAGGTGCGGGAGCTGTCACAGCGGTATGGAGTTCGGATTGTGGGGCTTTGTCCCGAACAGAACAACCCCAAGCCGTGGAATATCGCGGCGCGCGGGAATGAAGCGCGTACCCGCACGCTCGCGTACTTTAAGAACGTTGTGGATATCGCGGCGGAACTTGGAGCCGAGCAGGTCATGGTCTCGAGTGGCTGGGCATTTTTAAACGAGCCGATCGAGGACGCGTGGGGTCGCAGTGCCTCGATGCTGCGTGCGATTGCCGAGCATGCGGGAGAACGCGGCGTGCGACTGGTGCTCGAGGCCCTACAACCGGTTGAGTCGATAATCGTGAACTCGGCGGCCGACACGAAGCGCATGATTGAGGCAGTTGACCATCCGGCACTTAAGGCGTGTCTGGATATGGGCGCCATGGCGGTGGCGGGGGATACCATCGACGATTATTTCGATCTGCTTGGCGATGATGTCGCCCACGTGCATTTTGTCGATGTTGCGGCAGATGGCACGACGCATCTTGCCTGGGGTGACGGCGACCGCGATATGCGCGCCGACCTGGATAGGCTGGTGGCGCGCGGCTATCGCGGAGTTGTTTCGGCCGAGACCTATGACGGGCGCTATTTTGCCGACCCCGCAGCTGCCGATGCGCAGGTAATGGCAGAGTATCGTCGTGCGATTGGCGCCTAGGTGGGGTCGGGTTGCGGCAACCTACCCTATGTTTCCAGATGAATACGGTGTGAGCGGCTGCGACGGATTTTCCCCGCAAGCACTCTAGTATGCTAAAGTACCCAGAAGACCGGCGGAGCTATGCCGGTCTTCTGCTCTATATGAAACACAGCATGAGGAGGCTCACCAGATGACGGCCACACCGTGGGGATTCCGGGACATATTGCCCGAGGAGGCTCAGGCGCGCGAGGAGATTGCGCTGACGGTGAAGGGCTGCTTCAGGGAGCATCATTACCTTCCGGTCGAGACGCCGCTGCTCGAGGACAAGGGTTCGCTCGAGGAAGGCGGCCGCATTGCGGACACGCCGTTTAAGCTCTTTGATGACGACGGTCGCCTGCTGGTGGTCCGTCCCGACAACACATTGCCGATCGTGCGCTTGGTCTCGACCCGCATGCGCGCGGCCGACCTGCCGCTGCGCCTTCGCTACGAGGCGCCGGTGGTTCGTGAGTGCCAGCGCAATGCCGGCGGCTCGCGCCAGTTTACACAGCTGGGTTTTGAGCTTATCGGTGCGGGCGACACCGCGGGCGATGTCGAGATTGTCTCGCTCGTGGCCGAGGCGGTGCGCAAGCTGGCGCTGCCCGATGCGCGCATTATCGCAGGTAGCGTGCGTCCGTTTAAGGAGCTGCTCGCGGCGTGCGAGGATCGCGAGCTGGCTGCCGAGGCCCTGCGCTGCGTGCACGCCAACGACTTTGTGGGCCTCGATGCCCGCGTGGCGGCAAGCGACGAGTCCGATGCCGTCAAGGTTGCCATTAGCGAGCTGCCGCGCTTGCACGGCGGCGCCGAGGTACTCGACTGCGTCGATGTGCTTCTGGCGGCGGCGGGCATCGTCGCGCCGCTCACGCGCGAGCTGCGCGCCCTGGTCGAGGACCTGGCTCCCGAGGACGCCCAGGTGCTGTCCTTCGACTTCTCCATCATGAACTCGTTTGATTACTACACGGGTCTGGTCTTTAAGGCCTATGCCGGCGGCCTGCCTGACCCGGTCGGTTCGGGCGGCCGCTACGACTCCATCTTTACCGGCGCATTTGGCGACGGCATCGAGGTGCCGGCGGCGGGTTTCGCCTTTTCGCTCGAGCGTCTGGAGGCCGCGCGCACCTCGGCCGAGGACGCCGCCCCCGATGGCGACCACGCCGTGGGCCGTGGCGCCGAGGGCCCGCTACGCATCGCCGTGCCCAAGGGCTCGCTCAAGGCCGATACGCTCGACGTGCTCGAGGCCGCGGGCTTAGACGTCTCTGAGTTGCGCGACCCCGGCCGTCACCTGATCGTGCGCGGCCGCGACACGCGTGCCGGTAAGGGCGCGGTCGGCGATATCGAGTTTGTCATCGTGCGTCCCAGCGATGCGCCCGCCTTTGTGGGCTGCGGCGGTGCCGATTGCGGCATCTGCGGTTGGGACTCGCTTATCGAGGCAGACCTCAACCTGCTGCAGTTGGTCGATCTGGGTTACGGCCTGTGCACTTTCATTGAGGCGGAGCCCGCGTGGCGCGCCGGCCAGGCCGAGCGCAACTATGCCCGTCGCGGGTCGCTTCGCGTGGCCACCAAGTATCCGCGCATCGCGAGCGCCTGGTATGCCGAGCGCGGCGTGAACGCCGATATCGTCTCGCTGCACGGTAACATTGAGCTGGGTCCCATCGTCGGCATGACCGATCGCATCGTGGATATTACCGCCACGGGCGCCACGCTGCGCGATAACGACCTCGTTATTACTGGTCGCATTATGGACTGCACGGCCCGCTTCTTTGTCAATCCGGGTGCCGCACGTCTGGATCCGCGCGTACGCAATCTGGCAGATCGCTTGGCGGCAGCCGTGAAGGACAAGCATTTTGAGCCCGTTGCGGGCTCGGCACAATAGCGCGAGCACGCACGGGCGCCCCAACGTCCGGGCGGCGGGCCGACTGACGCCGCCGCCCGGTCTCTCGTTTTTCGAACAAAAACCTCGACCGATAGGGGATACCGATATGAAGACTATCAAGCTTGCTCCCGGTGAGCGCCTCGTTACCAACCAGCTCAACCGCAAGGGCGTGCTGCCGCAAAACATCGTCGACGCCGCCCGCGATATCGTGGCCAACGTGCGCGCCAACGGCGATGCCGCGGTGCGCGATTACTGTCAGCGCTTTGATGGTGTTGAGCTGCAGAGTTTTCGTCTGCCGCAAGAGCAGATCGATGCTGCGCTCGAGGGCCTCGATCCTGCCTTTGTCGCCGCGTTGGAGAAAGCCGCACGCCAGATCCGTGAGTTCCACCAGCGCGAGGTCGAGCAGAGCTGGTTTACCACGCGCCCGGACGGCACGATGCTCGGCGTTAAGGTGACCCCGCTTGCCGCTGCCGGCATCTACGTGCCGGGCGGTCGTGCGCAGTATCCCTCTACCGTGCTCATGAACGCCATTCCCGCTAAGGTGGCCGGCGTCAAGCGCGTGGTCATGGTGACCCCGCCGCAAAAAGATGGCCTGATCAGCCCCTACACGCTCGCCGCGGCCAAGCTTGGCGGCGTGGACGAGATCTATATGGTGGGCGGCGCCCAGGCCGTGGCCGCGCTGGCGTACGGCACCGAGACCATTCCGCGCGTCGACAAGATCACCGGCCCGGGCAACGCCTTTGTCGCCGCGGCCAAGCAGATTGTCTCGGGCGACGTGGGCATCGACATGGTCGCCGGCCCCTCCGAGGTCTGCGTGCTGGCCGACGCCACGGCCAAGCCTATGGTGGTCGCGGCCGACCTGATGGCTCAGGCCGAGCACGATCCGCTGGCCGCCTGCTACCTGGTGACTTGCGACGAGCAGTTTGCACGCGAGGTCGAGGCGGGCATCGATATTCTAGTGGCGCAGTCGCCGCGCGCCGAGATCACGCGCGCCTCGCTCGATAACGAGGGCACTATCGTAGTGGCCGCCGACATGGCCGCTGCCGTCGAGGCCGTGAACACCGTGGCGCCCGAGCACCTTGAGCTGCACTGCAAGGACGCGATGGGCCTGCTCGGCGGCATTCGCAACGCCGGCGCCATCTTTGTGGGCGCCTGGAGCTCCGAGCCGCTCGGCGATTACGTCGCCGGCCCCAACCACACGCTGCCGACCGGCGGCACCGCCATGTTCTCTAACCCGCTTTCGGTCGAAGAGTTCGTCAAGCGCTCGAGCGTCATTTGCTATACGCCCGAGGGCCTGCTCTCCGATGCCCCCGCTACGCAGCGTTTAGCCGAGGCCGAGGGGCTGTGGGCACACGCGCTTTCGGCCGCCCTACGTCGTCGCGTGCTGGAGCAGGGCGAGGATGCCGTGAGTGCCGAGTCGCTGGCCGCGGCCGACCTGACCAAGGTCGCCTGGCCGGGAGACGCCGTGGCGACAGTAGCCGAGGGCGTGGACCTGGCGGCTGCAGGCGCGGATGGCGCTGGCGCGACCGGCGGGGAGGCCTAATATGGCCGAGCTCACGCCCCGCATGAAGGAGCTCGTTCAGCCCTACTTGGCTGGTATTGAGCCCTATGATCCCAACTTTACGCCCACACGCATCAACCTTTCGGCCAACGAGAACACCTATCCTGTGCCGGCCGGCGTGCGCGAGGCGGTCGATGCGGCGCTTGCCGCCACGCCGCTCAACCGCTACCCCGATCCCATGTCCAACGACCTGCGCGACGAGCTTGCCGCTTGGCATGGCGTGACGCGCGAGAATATCTGCGTGGGCAACGGCGGTGACGAGCTGCTCTATAACTGCCTGCTGGCGTTTGGCGGCGCGGGGAGGACCCTGCTCAACTGCCCGCCGTGCTTTAGCGAGTATGCGTTCTTTGCGTCTCTGTGCCAGACTGAAGTGCGCGATGTGTGGCGCGACCCGGCGACCTTTGAGCTCGACCAAGCGGCTGTGCTCGCAGCGGCGCCCGAGTGCAACCTGGCAATCGTGACCTCGCCCAATAACCCCACGGGCGATGTGGTGCCGCTCGACTTTGTCGCGGCCCTGTGCGATGCATGCCCCGGTATGGTGATGGTCGACGAGGCCTATGTTGAGTTTGCCGACGATTCGTTTGGCGCGGCAACCACGGCGCAAGGCCTTATCGCCGAGCATCCCAACCTGGTGATTCTGCACACGCTGTCCAAGGCGTTCGGCGCCGCCGGCACGCGTCTGGGCTATGTGATCGCGGCGCCCGAGGTCATCGATGTGTTCGCGGCGATTCGCCAGATCTATTCGGTCAATGTGCTGAGCCAGGCCGCAGCGCTTGCCTGCGTGCGTGCCCGCGATGCGTATGCACCCGTGGTGGCGCAAGTTACATCCGAGCGCGAGCGCGAGTTGTGCGCCCTGCGCGCAATGGCTGCCGAGGGCATGCCCGTGGAGGCATGGCCGAGCGCGGCGAATTTTGTGCTCGTGCGCACGCCGCATGCCACGCGCGTGCGCGAGCGTCTGCGCGACGAGTATTCGATTCTGGTGCGCGACTTTAGCTACGCGCCGGGGCTCGCGGACTGCCTGCGCATTACCGTGGGCACCCCGCAGGAAAACGACGAGGTGCTGGCCGCGTTTGCCGCGCTGGTGAAGGAGGAGATGTAGATGGACCGCTATGCCGAGGTAACCCGCAAGACGGGCGAGACCGATATTGTCGTCAAGCTCGACCTGGATGGAACCGGTACGTGCGACATCTCGACCGGCGTGCCGTTTTTCGACCACATGCTCAACGCTTTTGGCCGCCATGGCCTGTTCGATCTGACGGTGCATGCGGTGGGCGACGTCGAGGTCGACGCGCACCACACCGTTGAGGACACGGGCATTGTGCTGGGCGAGGCGTTTTGCCAGGCGCTGGGCGACAAGGCGGGTATTACGCGCTTTGCCGACGCGGCGATCGCCATGGACGAGACACTCGTGATGGCCGCCGTGGATATCTCGGGTCGCGGGCAGGCCTATTGCGAGCTGCCCGTGCCGACTGAGCGCGTGGGCAGCTTTGATACCGAGCTGGCCGTCGAGTTCTTCTATGCCTTTGCGCGCGATGCCAAGCTCACGCTGCACGTGCGCGAGCTGGCGGGCGGCAATTCGCACCACATTATCGAGGCCGCCTTTAAGGCCGTGGGCCGCACGATGCGCCGCGCCTGCGAACTCGATCCCCGCGTGCAGGGTATCCCCAGCACCAAGGGCTCGCTGTAACCGTCACAAGGGTAAAACCACCACGAAGATGCCTGTCCTCTTTGTGGTGGTTTTGGATGATGAGAAGTGGAGGGGTCGCGTGGGCGAACCGAAGATCGTGGTGGTCGACTACCACAAGGGCAACTTGTCGAGCGTCGTGCGCGGGCTTGCGCGCGCCGGTGCTGCCGCCTGCACGTCGGACGATCCGGAGCAGATCCGCAACGCCGACGGCCTGGTCATCCCGGGCGTGGGTGCGTTCTATGACGCGATCGCCTTTATGCGTCAGAGCGGCGAGGAGGTGGCCGTGCTCGATGCCGTTGCCGCCGGAACTCCGCTGCTCGGCATCTGCCTGGGCCTTCAGCTGTTTTTTGAGCGCGGCAACGAGGGCGTGCCTGCGAACGAGGACGCGGACGCGGACGACGATGCCTCCGAGCAGGCCGGTGGTCCCTGGGTCGATGGCCTGGGCATCATGCGTGGCTCGTGCACGCACCTGGAGTCGAGCCGTCTGAAGGTCCCGCACGTGGGCTGGGACCAGGTGCGCATGACGCCCGCCGGTGCGGCCGATCCGTTGCTTGCCGGTTTTGCCGAGGGCGCCAACATGTATTTCACTCACAGCTACGCGGTGGCCGACGACGCCGATGCCGCTGATGTTTTGGCGCGCACGCACTACACGCGGAGCTTCCCGTGCATCGCGCGTCATGGCAACGTGTGGGGCTGTCAGTTCCATCCCGAGAAATCCTCCGCGCTTGGTCAGCGCATTCTTAAGAACTTCGTCAACATCGTCGAGGAGGTTGGCCGATGATCCTGTTTCCCGCAATCGATCTGATCGGCGGCAAGGTTGTGCGCCTGGAGCGCGGCGACCGCAGCCGCTGCAAGGTATATTCCGACGACCCCGTGGCCGTTGCTCGCTCCTTTGCCGAGCAGGGTGCGAGCTGGGTGCACGTCGTCGACCTGTCCGCTGCCTTTGGCGAGGACGAGGACGCGTGCGCTGCCAACTCGGCGGCGATCGAGGCCATCTGCGGCGTCGACGGTCTGTCGGTGGACGTGGGCGGCGGCGTTCGCTCGCTCGCGCGCATCGACGAGCTGGCCGGCTACGGCGCGCGTCGCATCGCGCTAGGCACGGTGCTCGTGACCGAGCCGGGATTTGCCGAGGTGGCGGCCCAAGGCTTTGGCGAGCTGCTGGTGGCAGATATTGCCGCCCGTGACGGCCAGGTCAAGGTGAACGGTTGGCGCGACGGTGCGGGTGTGGCGCTCGACGATGCCGTGGCGCAGCTCACGGAGCTGGGCTTTAAACATCTGGTGTATACCGATATCGCGCGCGACGGTATGCAGACGGGCATCGACGTGGCAGCATATCGCCATGTGGCCGAGGTCGCGGGATTTCCCGTCGTGGCTTCGGGCGGCATCTCGACGCTCGACGACATCCGCGCGCTGGCCGCGGTGGGCGAGGGCGCGATTGAAGGTGCCATCACCGGCCGTGCGCTCTACGAGGGCAACTTTACGCTGGTACAGGCGTTGGCCGCTGCCCGAGGGGAGGAGTAGCCCATGCTTACCAAGCGCGTGATTCCCTGTCTGGATGTTAAGGACGGCCGCGTGGTCAAGGGCGTCAACTTTGTGAGCCTGCGCGATGCGGGCGATCCGGTGGAGCTTGCCCGCGCTTACGATCGCGAGGGCGCGGACGAGGTCGTGTTCCTGGACATTACCGCCACAAGTGACAACCGTGCGACGACTATCGAGATGGCGGCGCATGCGGCCGAGGAGCTGGCCATTCCCTATACCGTGGGCGGCGGCTTTCGCGACCTGGCGGGCATGCGCACCATGGTTGCAGCCGGTGCCGACAAGGTGTCGCTCAATTCGGCGGCTGTGCGCGACCCGTCGCTGATTAGCCAGGCTGCCGCGGCGTTTGGCAGCCAGGCCGTGGTCGTGGCGATCGATGCCAAACGTGTCGGCCTGCCCGGCGCATCCGGTGCCGACAAGTGGGAGGTCTTCACGGCCGGAGGTCGCAACGCCACGGGCATCGACGCGGTGGCATGGGCCGAGGAGGCCGCTCGTCGCGGCGCTGGCGAGATCTTGCTTACCAGCATGGATCGCGACGGCACCAAGGCCGGCTTTGACCTGGCGCTCACCCGCGCCGTGGCACGTGCGGTGCCAATCCCCGTCATTGCGAGCGGTGGCGTGGGCACGCTCGAGCATTTTGCCGAGGGTGTGATCGAGGGCGAGGCCGATGCTGTGCTGGCGGCGAGCGTCTTTCACTTTGGAACTTTCAGCATTCGCCAGGTTAAGGAATACATGGCATCTCAAGGTATTCCCATGAGATTGGATTTCTAGCGCTGCGGCTTGCCCAGGCACCCGACCTTCCGGCTCCAACCCTCCTCGCGTACCAAAGTACGCGTCGTCGGGCTTGTCGCTCGGAATCTCGGGCACCTGGGCAACCCTCGCCGACCTGTGGGGCTTACTGTTATTACTTGGGAGGAATGATGACTGAGGTAGTAGAAGCTGCTGATCTTAAATACGACGCCCGCGGGCTGATTCCTTGCGTGGTTCAGCAGCATGACACCGGTGAGGTGCTTATGGTTGCTTGGATGAACGAGGAATCGGTGGGGCTGACGCTCAAGACCGGGACCACGTGGTTTTGGAGTCGCAGCCGTCAGGAGCTCTGGAACAAGGGCGCGACGAGTGGCAACATGCAGGAGGTCAAGGAGCTCTGGGCCGACTGCGATAGCGATACGCTGCTGGTCAAGGTGGACTCACCGGGCCCGGCCTGCCATACCGGCAACCGTACCTGCTTCTTTAAGCGCGTGGAAGGGGGAGTGCGATGAAAGTCGTGACGCCGTTCGAGGTCGCCGAATGCAACACCGAGCTCCTCCGCGCGGGCGTGCCATGCCGCGTGCACCTGACTGATGCCTGCGGGGCGCAGTCGCTTTGGCTCGAGGCCGAGAAGGAAAGGCTCGATGAGGCCCATGCCGTCATCGTCGAGTTCTTTGAGAAAAAGGGCGCAAAGCCTCGGTTCGATGAGGCCGGTACCTACTTTACGCTGCAGTAACGAGAGGAAATAACCATGGGAGTCAGAACAGCTAACGTGCAGCCGGGAAACATCGGTGAGACGCTGACGGGACTGGCCGAGGTGATTCACGGTCGTCGCGACGCATCGCCGCAGGAGAGCTATACCGCGCGTCTGCTGACCGACGTCGAGGACGAGCTGCTCAAGAAGCTTGCCGAGGAGGCGAGCGAGGTGATCATGGCCTGCAAGGATAACGACCACGATCACATTCGCTACGAGGCCGGCGACCTGATCTACCACCTGCTCGTGACGCTCGAGCGCTACGGCATTACCCTCGACGAGCTGGCCGGCGAACTCAACGCCCGCCGCCACTAGTCATTGGGGACGTTCTTAAACGACTAGTTAGGCGAGGGGCGTGGACTCCCATTCGCTGGTGGCGTGGGGGATGTCGAAGGTTCGATAACCGCAGTCGTAGGCGTGGGCCTGAGCCTCGCGAATGTTCCAGCAGATGTCGCAGGCGCGGTGCGCGTCCGAGCCAAAAGTGATCGGCACCTCGGCGTGGGCAAAGCAACGCAGCAATCCGGTCGCGGGATAGTAGTCATCGAGGCCTTTGCGCGGTGCGGCGGTCGAGACCTCAACGCGGCGACCCGTATCGTGCACGCACTCGGCCATCTGCCCCCAAAACGGCGCCGGGTCAAAATCGGGCGCAAAGCCCTCCTTCGAAAAACGCATGACCAGGTCGGGGTGGGCCATCACGTCAAAGTTAAGCGAGCTTTCGCAAGCACGGCACCAGTCGTCGACGTAGTGTTCCCATACGCCGCGTACGCCTAAGTTTTCCCAAACATGCAGGTTGGTATCGTCGTCGATCCAGCCACTAAGCGAATCGGGCGTATCGGGACGAGTGACGCTCTCCGTTCCCGCCGTGCCCGCGGCGCCGGCCATGATATCGCCCGGGTCGCCAATCCAATGCACGCTGCCCAAGCGCACCACGGCGCCCTGGGACCAGCGCTCAACCAAGGGTTCGCAGCCCTCGTACCAATCGCATTCAAAGCCATAGATAAGCTCGAGCTCCGGCGCGATTTGCGCGGCAAGCTTGCGGGCGTCCTCAAATGCCAGGCGATGCGCCGTCAGGTCGTCCTCGACAACCTGCACTTCGCAGTTGGCGTCCATGCTGGCGGGCAGGGTGAGGTGGTCAGTCGAGACCATGACGCGGCAGCCGGCCGCAGCAGCGGCGCGGACGTTGTCCTCAAACGAGGCATGGCCATCCGAAAACGAGGTGTGGGTATGGCAATCGACCAGCGGGCAGGCGGACATGGCGACTCCTTTGCATTTGGCGAATCCGTTCCATTGTAATGGCGCAGCCTCGGCGCGGCGGGAACGCTGCAAGTCGAAACCGACTGGAAAGGGCAGGCAGCGCGTGCCGGCGCCGGCGACTACTTGCTTCGTGTCGCCGCTCGTTTGGACTGCACGGTTATAATCGCGTGCCGCACGGCGGTGATGGGGCGATAGCGGATCATACGCGGTCCCGACCAGCGCATGACCTCGCGGATCTTCTCGCGCATGGCAGGCCGGTAACAATGCGAAGGACAGGCCGAGCAAAATGTCTTGGTGCCCATGTGCGGGCAGTGCTCAATGCGCGCGGCGGCGTATTTCTGCAGCTCGGCGCATTCGGGGCAAAGCGTAATGGTTCGAAGGCCGAGCTTCACGCGCACGGGCTCATCGTCGCCAGCCTGTTTGACCGCATGCTCGCTGCCATGATGCCCACGACACCACAGCGCAATCATCTGCGACACCATTTGGGCCTCGCGCTCACGTTTGCGTGCCAGCTCCGGTGTGTCGACTGGGCGCGCCATTAGCTCAGCCTCCCGTGCTCGACCGAAAGCGAGAAATCGGCAAACGCGCAGGTGCTGGCACGGTGGCTTACGAGCACAATGGTCTTGCCGCGGCGCTTGAGCTCGTCGATTGCCTGCATCACGGACGCCTCGTTGAGGGCATCGAGCGCGCTGGTGGGTTCGTCGAGCAAGATGAAGGGTGCGTCGTTGAGGAAGATGCGCGCAAGGCCGATGCGCTGGCGCTCGCCGCCCGAAAGCGAGTCGCCCAGTTCGGCAACGGGCGTGTCGAATCCCTGTGGCAGACGGTCGATGAGCGTGGTGAGTGAGGCGGAGCGGCAAGCGTCGAGCAGCTCGGTATCGGTGGCGTTGGCGTGCGCGACCAGCAGGTTCTCGCGTACGGTGCCGCAGAACAGATGCGTGTCCTGGGTCATATAGGCCTCGTGGCTGCGCAGGCTCGCCGTGTTGATGTGGCGGGCATCGACGCCGCTCACCGTGATGGTGCCGGCTGCGGGGTCCCAAAAGCGCATGAGCAGCTTGAGCAGCGTCGACTTGCCCGAGCCCGAGCGTCCCATGATGCAGGTCATGGTGCCGGGCGCAAAGGTGCAGGTCACGTCGTCGAGGATGAGACTCGAGGCGGGGTTGTTCGCGGCCTGCTCTGTGGTGTCGGCACCGCCCGCGTCCACGCCGCCCGCATAGCTAAAGCCCACATGCTCGGCTGCGGCGCCGGCAAACCCAACGTCCTGTCCGTCGGAGACCTCGGCGCACTGGGGCTGCTCGTCGAGCAGATCGAGCACGCGTGCGCCCGAGGCGAGCGTCTCCTGCAGTGAGGCGCCCAGGCGGCTCACGGCCATCACCGAGCCAAACGACGACACAAAGGTAAAGACGGCGACAAACGCTGCGGCAAAATCAATCGTTCCCGCAGACACCAGCTGCAGCGCACGCCCGAGCATCACCAGATTGGCCGCAAGAATAAGCGCATCGGCTACGGCCTCGCTGGCCGTCTGGCGGCGCTTGAGGCGCGCGTCCACGGCGCCGACTTGCTCGGTCAGCTTGCCCAGGGCCCGGCTGCGATCGGCGCCACCGGCAAACTGGATAGTCTCGGACGCGCCGCGCAGACTGTCGAGCACAAAGGCGCCCAGCTTACCGGCGCCCTCGCGGCTCTGGCGACCGGTGGTGCCGCATGCCTTGGCCGAGATCAGGGGCAGCAGCACGCCCAGGACCGCGTAGGCCACGAGCGCGATGCCCGCGAGCTCGGGGCTCACAGCCAGCAAAAAGCCCTCAAACACAACGGTGCAGACCAGTGCGATGGCAATGGGCGAGATGGTGTGCGCGTAGAAGACCTCGAGCAGCTCGATATCCGAGGTGACCAGGCTCACGAGCTCGCCCTTGCCGCGGCCCTCGAGCTTGGCGGGGGCGAGCTGGCGCAGGGCGCCAAACACCAGGTCGCGAATGTGTGCGAGCAGACGGAATGCGATGTAATGGTTGCAGAGCTGCTCGCCGTAGTGGAGCGGCCCGCGCGCGATGCCGCAGGCGGCGCAGGCCGCGCATGCTGCGATAAGACCAAGCCCCAAGGCGTTGCGGCCCAGCGCGGCCATAAGGCCAAGGGCGCCAAAGGCCGGCACGAACGCGGCGGTGAGCATGCCGATGCTGCCTAGCGCGACGGCTAGCACAAGCCAGCCGGCAAGCGGTCGGACGAGCCCCATCATGCGCCACATGATGGACGGCGCCGAGCGACGGGCGCGGCCGGAGTCAGGCGCCGCGGCAGCGGAAGACGAGCCAGCACCGTTGAGGCCATCGGTACAGGTGATGCTGCCGTCAACAGCCTCAACCGCGCCGGCATCCTCGGCATCACCCTCTGCATACGCATATGCCGAGAGCTGCTCCTGGCTGTTCCACATGCGCGCATAGGCGCCCACGGCGGCCAAGAGCTCGCCGTGAGTCCCGTGCTCGGCAATGCGGCCGCGTTCCAGCACCAGAATCTGGTCGGCGTCCACGATTGTCGACAGGCGGTGTGCCACCACAATTACAGTGTGCCCGCCGGCGAGCGATGCAATGACCTCGCCGATTGCGGCTTCGCTTGCGGCGTCCACATTGCTCGTCGCCTCGTCAAACACATAGATGGGCGAGTTGTGCAGCAGGGCGCGTGCCATGCACACGCGCTGGCGCTGGCCGCCCGAAAGGTTGGTGCCGCCCTCGTTAATTATCATGTCGAGCCCGCCGTTGGCCTGCACAAAGGCCGCCACGCGCGTGCGGTCGAGCGCGCGCAAAAGCTCGGCGTCGGTGGCGTTGGGCTGGGCGAGCAGCAGGTTGTCGCGCAGGGTGCCGGCAAACAGGTAGCCGTTGGTGGGCACCAGGGTGACGGCGCGCATGAGTGAGGCGGCCGTGGCATCGCGCAGCTCGACGCCGCCAATGCGAACGCTGCCACGGTAGGCACCCTTGCGGCCCGCGATAATCCCCGCGAGCGTGGACTTGCCGCCGCCGCTTTCGCCCACGAGTGCCACGAGCGAGCCGTGCGCAATGGTCGCGCTGGCGCTGTCCAGCACCGTGCGGTCGCCGTATGCATAGCTCACGCCCGCGAGCTCGATATCGCCGCGACCATCAAGCTCAACATCGCCGCGCTCGGGCTCGGGCGTATCCAAAATGCCAAACATGCGGCGCGAGGCGGCCATGCCGTTCATGGCCGTGTGGAACAGCGATCCCAGGCGGCGCATAGGCAAAAAGAACTCCTGCGACAGAAAGACGATGAGGAAGGCAGCCTCAAAGCCGATCTTGCCCGTGGCGAGCTGCAGCGCGGCTACGATAATGCCGAGCGCGGCGCCCATATAGACGACCAGGTCCATAACGCAAATGGAGCGCAGCTGCATCACCAGCAGGCGCATGGTCGCTGTGCGGAAACGCTCGGACTCGGCGTTGATGCGCTCGTGCCAGCTGCGATCGGCCTGGTAGACCTTAAGGGTGGTGAGACCCTGCACGGCCTCCAGGAACATGCCGCCAAGATCGACATAGCTGCCCCAGTACTCGGCACCGATCTTTTTGGCGTTGCGCATGACCATCATAATGGAGACGGGGATGACCGGAACGCAGGCGAGCAGCAGCGCGGCGGGAAGACCCGCCTGGCCCACGAGCAGTACAAACAGCGTGATGGGTGCCAAGCCGGCAAAGAAGAGCTGCGGCAGGTAACCGCCAAAGTACACCTGGAGTTGCGTGGCGCCCTCGACGCTGGTCTGGACGGCCTCGGCGGTGGGGACGGTCTCGGTGTAGGAGGGGCCGAGTGCGGTGAGCTTGTCGTAGACGAGCGAGCGCACGCGGCGGACGGCTTTGAAGGCGGCCTTGTCACCGGAACGCTGCGCCAGATAGATGGCGGCGGCGCGCACGATGATGGCGCCGGCGAGCGGCGGAGTTGCCTGCGCAAGCGCGTCGACGGCGAGTGCAGCCGGCAGTCCGCCGGCAACGATGCCGCCCAGAATGCGCGCGAGGATCCACATCACCGTGATGTTTGCCATCAGCGCGATCCATTTAAACAGGACGCTCGCCACAATGTAGGGCGTTGCCTGCGGAACCAGGGAGAAGAGCCGCTTCTCGAACATGAAACCTCCTATGCCGTAACGGTGCCGGGCTGGGTCCTCGGCAGCCGCTTAGTTAGCCAAATGCAACTAGAGTAACATCGTGCAGCGGGTAAGTATGCCGAGGGTAATTTTTAGCCGATGAACTGCGTAGAAAGTTCAAAATTGTTGAGTGCGGCGAACTTTGTGGTGGACGGAATGCGGGCGCAATTTTGATCGTGTGCGGCCCGCTCCAAAACGTGTACGTCAGCCTCCAAAACCGACAAAAAATGACATGTTTGGAGGCTGACGTACATGTTTGGATAGGGGCAAGGGCGACGACGGACGAAAGTCACGCCTGTGCCACGTTCGATGTGCTAGCGTTTGGGTGAATAAAACGAGCCCGTGCGGAAAGGATCCGGACCGTATGCAACGTGGAAGTACATCTCCGCTGTCCCGCGAGACCGATGCGCCCGAAACCATCGTCAAGCTGGAGTGCGACATCGATGATGCGTCGCCCGAGGTACTCGCCTATGCCGCTGACCGCCTGCGCGAGGCCGGCGCCCGCGAGGTGCACTGGCTGCCCCTCTACTGCAAAAAAGGCCGCCCCGGCTGGCAGTTGCAGGTGATCTGCTCACACGAGGATATCGAGCGCCTGCAGACGATTATCTTTTTGGAGACCACGACCAACGCCATTCGTCGCCAGGTGATGGAACGCGTTTGCCTGCCGCGCCGATTCGAGCAGGTGACAACGCCTTGGGGCGAGGTATCCGTTAAGGTGGCGACCCTGCCCGATGGCAGTGAACGTGCGGCTCCCGAGTACGAGGACTGTGCTCGCCTTGCCCGCGAGCACAACGTGCCGCTCCAACGCGTGATGCAAGCGGCCCAAGCCGCGGCGTTGCGATTTGAGTGATGCGGGCGAGTGACGCGCCGCGCCAATCCAATTAACCCCACCGAAAGGACTCCCCATGAAATACCTCATCGCTTCCGACATCCATGGCTCGGCATACTGGGCCGAGCGCCTCTGCACTGCCATCGAATCCGAACAGCCCGACCGCATTGTGCTGCTGGGCGACCTGCTCTACCACGGCCCGCGTAACGACCTGCCGCGCGACTACGCCCCCAAACGCGTGATTCCGCTGCTCAACGCCCTGGCCGACCGCATCATCGCGGTGCGCGGCAACTGCGACGCCGAGGTCGACCAGATGGTCCTCGACTTCCCCGTCATGGCTGACTACGCCACACTATTCGACGAGACCGGACGTGAACTGTTCCTGACGCACGGCCACGTCTTTGGCGCCGGCATGCATAACAGCGTTGACCACGCGCCCGCGCTGCCCGAGGGCTCCGCGCTCGTCTACGGCCATACGCACATCAAGGTTAACGAGGAAAGCGCCGCGCACCCGGGTCTGTGGCTCTTCAATCCCGGCAGCGTGAGCATCCCCAAGGACGGCACACATAGCTACGGCGTCTACGAGGGCGGCGCGTTCCGCCATGTGATCATGGGGGAGGACTAACCATGGCCGAGCATATGGCTCAGCAAAATGCCGAGGGTTCGCGCGACCTGTCCACGCTGGTAGACGCGTCGGCCGAGCTGCAGCATCTGGTGCAGACCATCTGGCGCCTGCGTCAGCCCGACGGCTGCCCGTGGGACCGCGAGCAGACGCACCGCAGCATTGGCAAGAACATGATCGAGGAAGCCTACGAGGCGCTCGACTGCATCGAGGCCGACGACGCGGCACACCTGCGCGAGGAGTTGGGCGACGTGCTCATGCAGGTCGTACTGCATGCGCAGATTGCGGCGGATGCCGGCGAGTTTTCGCTGGCCGATGTGGCGCGCGATATCGACGCCAAGCTCATCCGTCGTCACCCGCACGTGTTTGGCGATGCGGATGCCGACAACTCCGACGAGGTGCTCAAGATTTGGGACGAGGTCAAGCTTGCCGAGAAGGCCGCCAAAGACCAGGCCGTGGCGGCAGGCGGGGCCGCACCCGAGGGTCTGCTCGACGGTGTGCCCACGCACCTGCCGGCGCTGATGCAGGCTCAGAAGGTGTCGCGCAAGGCGGCTGCCGTGGGCTTTGAGTGGGAGACGGTCCAGGACGTGTGGGACGAGGTCGCTGAGGAGCGTGCCGAGTTTGAGGCCGAGGCTCCCGGCTCGCCCGAGCGCGAGATGGAGTTTGGCGACCTGCTCTTTGCTCTGGTCAACGTTGCGCGCAAGGAGGGAATCGACGCCGAGAGCGCCCTGCGTGCCAGCACGGCAAAGTTCCGCCGCCGCTGGGCCGCGATGGAGCAGATGGCGGCCGACGCCCACGTGGATCTGGCCGAGCTTTCGACCCACGGCCTCAATGACCTCTGGGATGCCGCAAAGGCAGAGGAGTAAGACTGCGGGGGCGACGGGACGGACTTTCTCATCGCCCCCATTATTTTTCAAAAAGATTGTATCCCTTGGCTAACTTAGGGCATAATGCAAAAAGTGCGATAAGGCTAACTTATGAACCTGCGCGCCACTGTAGCGTGCAAGCCGTGTCGCCAAGCATTCAACCCGTTTCCAAGTGAGAGGGAGACAACATGAGCGATATTTTGGATGTCTACGGTCGCGAGGTGCTCGACAGCCGCGGCAATCCCACCGTCGAGGTCGAGGTCGTGCTCGAGGACGGCAGCTTCGGCCGCGCGATGGTGCCTTCGGGCGCTTCGACCGGCGCCTTTGAGGCATGCGAGCTGCGCGACGGCGACAAGGGTCGCTACCTGGGCAAGGGCGTCTCGCAGGCCGTCGAGCACGTCAACAACGAGTGCGCTAACGCCGTCGTGGGCCTCGATGCCTTCGACCAGCGCGCCGTCGATGCCGCGCTGATTGCCGCGGACGGTACCCCCAACAAGACCAAGCTCGGTGCCAACGCCATCCTGGGCGTGTCGCTGGCCGTTGCCCGCGCCGCCGCCGAGTCGGCGGGCCTGTCGCTGTACCAGTACCTGGGTGGCGTCAACGCCCACCTGCTGCCCACACCTATGATGAATATCCTCAACGGCGGCGTGCATGCCGACAACAACGTTGACTTCCAGGAGTTCATGATCATGCCGGTGGGCGCCCCGAGCTTTGCCGAGGGCCTGCGTTGGTGCGCCGAGGTCTACCACACCCTCAAGGGCGTGCTGCACGAGGCCGGCCTGGGCGGCGGCGTGGGCGACGAGGGCGGCTTTGCGCCCAACCTCAAGACCAATGCCGAGCCGTTCGAGTACATCACCAAGGCCGTCGAGAAGGCTGGCTTTAAGCCCGGCGTCGACTTCATGTACGCCATGGATCCGGCGTCCACCGAGTTCTACAACGCTGAGACCGGTATGTATGAGCTCAAGGGCGAGGGCGTGGAGTACACGAGTGCCCAGATGGTTGATTACTGGGAGAAGCTTGTCGACACCTATCCCATCATCTCCATCGAGGACGGCATGGCCGAGGAAGACTGGGACGGCTGGGTTGAGCTCACCCGTCGCATTGGCAACAAGGTGCAGCTGGTGGGCGACGACCTGTTTGTCACCAACACCGAGCGCCTCAAGAAGGGCATCGAGCTGGGTGCCGCCAACGCGATTCTGGTCAAGGTCAACCAGATCGGCACGCTCACCGAGTCACTCGAGGCCATCGAGACCGCCAAGGAGGCCGGTTACGCCTGCATCGTGAGCCACCGCTCCGGCGAGACCGAGGACTCCACGATCGCCGACCTGGTCGTGGGCGTCAACGCCGGCCAGATCAAGTCGGGCGCCCCGTGCCGCAGCGACCGTATCGCCAAGTACAACCAGCTCATCCGCATCGAGGACGAGCTTGAGGGCAGCGCGCGCTACGCCGGCAAGGCCGCGTTCTACAACATTCGCTAGGCAGCGGCGTGTGCGGGGGCGGGGCTGACTCGGTTCCGCCCCGCCTTGGCTGGATGTCGCAAAGCGCTATGGGCGCTGGGCCATATGGCTCAGCGCCTTTTTTATGTCGAGCAAAGGCTGGCGAAGGCGGTGCGGGCGCTCGTGCTATAACTAAAGGACTTAGCGCAAACAAACCTCAACCGCACAAGGCGCACATGGATCAGATTTACGACAACAGGTACTATTCCGCCGGTTCACGCGAGCCGTCGCCTCGCCGTGCACGCACGGTGCAGCTCGGTGGGCCCGCCTACGCCGGCGTCGACCGCCCCGTGCAGCGCCCGACAAGTACCTCGCGCCCCAATGCTCAAGTGAATACTTCGACAGATGGACCGGTGCGCCCGGCACGTTCGTCGCATACGTCGCGTCCCTCGACTCAGGCACACGACAAATCGAGCAGGCCCTCGAACCGTTTTTCGGGCTCGGACTTTATGCGCTACGCCAACGACAACGCGGTGGTCAAGGCGATCTATGACTTTACGCATGGCTCTCTGCGTCCGCTGTTTATCGGTGTCGTGGTGGCGCTGGTGCTCGTGAGCCTGTATTTCCCCGTGCGCGACCTGTACGTGGCAAAGCGTTCGAGCGATATCTTGGCCAAGCAGGTCGAGATTCGCCAGCAATACAATGATGAGCTGCAAAAAAGCGTCGACAAGCTGCTCTCGGAGGAGGGTATCAAGGACGCGGCGTCCGAGGACCTGGGCCTGGTGATGCCCGGCGAGAAGAAGATTGACGTGCTGGGCTTGGACGACGATTCGGACTCGTCGTCGAGCAAAAAGTCCTCAAACGCCAAGAAGGCCAGCGAAGTGGCCAAGGAAATCGAAGAAGTCGGCAAGGACGCGCCGTGGTACATCCAGGCGCTCGACATGCTGTTTGGGTTTAACGGCGTCGAGGGCCAGACGGTCGTGTCCAACGGCAAATAGCGCCCGGAGGGGAGCCCGCAATGACAAATTGCAAACGCTATAAGGTAGCCGCGATCGACCTGGGAACGGTGTCGTCGCGACTGGTGCTGGCGCAGGTCGAGGCCGGGGCGATCGTGGAATCGTCCAAGCATACCGAGATTACCGACCTGGGCGAGGGCGTGGACGCGACGGGCCGCTTTTGCGAGGCGGCCGTTGAGCGTGTGCTCGCTGCGTGCCGTACGTTTGTGGACGAGGCGCGCGCCTTTGGGGCCGTGTGCGTCTGCACCACGTGCACGAGTGCCGCGCGCGATGCGTCCAATGCCGCGTTGCTGTTGGACGGCCTGCGCGAGTTGGGGCTCGAACCACAGGTGATTCCGGGCGAGGTCGAGGCGCGCCTGACGTTTTTTGGCGTGGCGCACGACTTTGCCGGCGAGCGCATCATCGTCGCGGATTCGGGCGGCGGGTCCACGGAACTCGCGACGGGCGTATACGCTCCGGAGCGCGGTGTCTTTGCGCTGGAGGGAACGCGCTCGCTGGACATCGGTTGCCGTCGCGTGACGGAGCGCTTTTTCTCCGCGTTGCCGCCCGCGGATGGCGAGCTTGCTGCCGCTGCCGCGTGGGCAGGCGAGCAGTTCTCCGCCTATTTTAAAGGCCTGCCCAGCGACTTTGAGCGCGCCGAACGCCTCGTTGCGGTGGGCGGCACCGTCACCACGCTCGTGGCACTCGTTCACGAGCTGGAGCCGTATGATTCGAGCTTTGTGCACCTGCGCGAGCTTTCGATGGAGCAGGTTTTGGCTGCCATCGAGCGTATGTCCGCGCTGGATGTGGAGGGTATCGCCGCGCTACCGGGTGTACAGCCCAAACGCGCGGGCGTGATTCTGGCCGGCGCCGTGGTGATTCGCGAGCTCATGCGCGCCGGTGGCTACGATGCGCTCACCGTAAGCGAGAACAGCCTCCTCGCCGGCATGGCCGCCGCCATCAACGAGGTTCTCGACGGCGCGACTCCCACCATCGCCTGGACCCCGAGCCTGAGCGCCCTTTAACCATCCCCTCATAAGTTGCGGTGAAATGCGGACTAAAATCGCCCTTTCGGGCCCCAACCAGTCCCTATTCCACCGCAACTCAACAGCCGGCACCTAGGGACGTTTTTTTCTGCCGGCACCTGGGGACAGTCCTTGCTGAGCGCCTCCGCAGCCTTTATGCCAGTTTGTCGATTTGCCCAATTTCCCAAAGCGGAATATTGACGAGCGTGTCCTCGTCTCTATATGCCGCCAGAGAGCTCCTCACGCAACGCTCGAGTTTGAATTTTTCGCAGGCTATTTTCAGACTCTTCGCTTTAAGGTTCTCTGCCGCCTTGACCTCAAGCGGAAGCACGGTTCCCGCATGGTCGATGGCAAAGTCGGTTTCGGCATTGCCAGAGGTAGAGGACCAATACACGGGAGTTTTGTCTTGGAGCAAAAGCTCCTGCGCGACGTATTGTTCGGTCAGCGAACCTTTGAACTCGGTAAAAACAGCGGATCCGTTAAGAACGATGGCCGGAGAGAGACCGGAGAGCGCTCCGAGGATGCCGGTGTCGATGCAGAACAGTTTGAAGCCCGAGAGGTCTTCGTAGCTCGAGAGCGGTGCCTTTAGAGCGGAAACACGTGGCGCCTTATGAACGATTCCGTAGTCCGTGAGCCACTGGAGGCTTTCCTCAAAATCGCGTGCGCGCGCTCCAGGGCGAAGGGCGCCATAGACAAACTTCTTGTTCTCCTTGGCAAGCTGGCCGGGAAGGGATTTCCAAACCAACCTCATGCGCTCGACGATGCGGGCGGGTGCATGTTTGCCAAAATCGGATTCGTAAGCCTCGATGATTTGCTGCTGAAGCCTTCGGGCTTCAATGAAGTCGCGTGTCTCGGCGAAAGCGGAGACAACTTCGGGCATACCACCGACAACAAGGTATTCCTTGAGCAAGTGCACGAGCTTTTCGGTGACGTTTGCTAGAAGGTTCATGTCTGCGGCAAGGATGGCGTCGGCGAGCGGGTTGCCGTCGACGGCGCGAACGAACTCGGCAAACCCCATGGGACGCATGGTGAGCTGGTCGATTTTGCCGACGGGAAATGACTCGTTTTCGCGTCGGAGCGCGAGGCCCATATAGGAACCGGCTGCTACGATGTGGTATTCGGGTGCAAGCTCGTTGAAGTACTTGAGCGAGGTGATCCCGCGTGGCGCCTCTTGGATCTCGTCGAAGATGATGAGCGTGTCTGTCGGCGTTACGGTTTGGCCACGTAGGAGCTCTATCTGGGAGATGATGCGCTTGGGGTCGAGGTCCCCATCGAACAGCGAGCGTGTGCTCGGCTCGAGCATAAAGTCAAAACGAATGACGCTTCGATACTGCTGGCTTGCGAATTCGTTAAGAAGCCAAGTCTTTCCTGTCTGGCGGGCTCCCTTAAGCAAGAGAGGTTTGCGATTCGCCCTTGATTTCCAAGCGATAAGTTCACTCATAAGCTGTCGTTGCATATTGCCTCCCAACCCTCTCGGCTAGTATAAGACCATTTGGGCGTTTCCATCGGAAAATGTGCGAGACAACCACGTTTTTCCATCGGAAAATGTGCGAGACAACCACGTTTTTCCATCGAAAAATGTGGGAGTGCCAATCTAAGTTGCGGTGAAAAAGTTCTTAAATGAGCTGGTAACCAGTCAAAACAGGAACTATTCCACCGCAACTTATCATCCGTGTCGGCATCCACAAGAAACGAGCCCGCGTCTCCGGGGGACACGGGCTCGTAAACAATGCGTGGTAGGGGCGGTGGGACGTCTGCGAATTTGCGCAGCAAATACGCACCGGCCTCGGTCGCCTGCCGGCGCCCTCGCCGGCTCGCTACAAACGCTCCGCGTTTGCTTAACGCTCGCCCCCTCGCGGGTTCGAGCCCCACCGGCGTGCAAAAGAAACGGGCCCGCATCCCTGGGAGATACGGGCCCGTAAAAGCCAATGGTAGGGGCGGTGGGACTCGAACCCACAATCCTTGCGGCGAGAGATTTTAAGTCTCCTGCGTATGCCAATTCCGCCACGCCCCCGTGAGACTAGAAGTCTAGCACAAGCCGCCCGTTACGCGTTGACAGCCATCGAGTGCTGGCCCGACTTTTCCAAGTACTCGGCAAACTTGGCCTCGTCGCCCTTGTTCTTGTACTGCAGGGCCAGCAGGTATTCCAGGCGGCAGCTCTTGACCTTGTCGTCACCGGCCTCTTCGAGCATGCGCTCCAGCTCGGGAATGTCGTTGTGGCGCTTGAGGATCATCGTGTCGTACATCAGCTGGCATTCGTGTGTGACTGCCTCGGCCTGACCGCCCTCAAAGCCCTTGATCTCGTGCAGCAACTCCTTGGACTTTTTGCGGTCCTCCTGGCCAACGTAGTAGTTAAAGGCTTTGATCACCAGGTCGACGCGCTGCATCTTGGGCAGGTTGAGTCCCAGCAACAGGTCGAACATCTCGTTGGCGTGTTCGTGGTCCTCGCGCAACAGATAGGAGTTCAGGCGCAGGTAGTCGCGGTTGTAGCGCGGGTACAGCATGCTGGTGAGTTTGCCGTCGAGCAAACGATCGAACTCGTCCCACTGTTTGGCAGCCATCAACTGCTGCAGGCGCTTAAACGTGGTGCGTTTTTTGATGCTAAAGAACACCGACACGGCGATACAGATGATAACGACGGCGGTCCAGAGTGTGCGGGAATCGGGCATATTAGGGTCCTTAGTCGCTCATAAAGCGAGCGGTATGACAACACGTACTGGATGTATTATACGCAGCGCGCAAGCAAACTGGCATAAAAGCTCATCGAGGCCGAGTGCCATCGCTCGCTGCGGTACACTTACCTAAAGTAAACCATGAAGGGAGACATTACCTATGAAGAAAATCGTTTTGGCTTGCGGTGCTGGCGCTGCTACTTCCACGCTCGTTGCCCAGAAGGTCGCCACCCTGCTCGACGCCAACGGTTACGCCGACAAGTATGAGATCGTGCAGTGCGCCATCTCCGAGGCCAAGGACGCTTGCGACGAGGGCGCCGACCTGCTGATCGCCACCACCGTTGCCCCCGAGGGCCTCACCTGCCCGTACGTGAGCGGCGTGCCCTTCATGACCGGCATGAACCGCGTTGCCGCCGAGAAGGCCGTTCTTGACGTCATGGCTCAGTAGGCGCTGCCTGCATGAGTGAGCAGAACGCCAATCCGGTAGAGCTCTTTGGTATGCGCGTTGCCCATGTGGGCATTAACGCTGCCGACCCGGCAGACGCCTTGGAGATCGCGGAGCTGTTCTCGACGATGATGGGCCTGCCCGTTATCGAGACCCCGGTTTCGTACTTTAACGATTCGCTGGTCGAGGTTATGAAGCAGAACGGTCGTGGCACCAAGGGCCACATTGGCTTTGCCGTCAACGACATCGATGCGGCCGAGAAGTGGTTTGCCGAGCGCGGGCTCGAGGTCAACGAGGAGTCGCGCGCGCTGCTGCCCGACGGTAGCACCAAGCTCGTGTACTTTAAGCGCGAGTTCGCCGGCTTCGCCGTGCACCTGTGCCGCGAGTAGCGCACGAGCTGCTTTAGTTAGCAAAAAGGGATAGGGCCGTATGGCCTTATCCCTTTATTTATGCCGAGGGATCGACTTTTGCAACGGTCAAAAAACCGAAGTCTAATACTTTTCCGAGAAGTGAACGAGACAAATCAGCCCCCCCCCCGAAGCATCGACACTTTAAGGGCATCGTTTCCTGCAGTTTCGATGCTGGAATCCTGCGATTTTGCGGCCGAAAAATGCGGATGCTTCGGGGGTCCGAATATGGTCGTTCACTTCTCGGGAAAAGTATTAGACCTCGATCCACGAGGGGGCATCCCTACCGTGGCAGGCGAATCGTAAAGCGGCTGCCGACCCCTTCGACCGAGGTCACACCGATGACACCGCCATGGCTATCGACGATCCACTTGGCAATGGCAAGCCCCAGACCCGAGCCCTGCGCGCCGGCATCGCGCGCGTTGTCGGCGCGGTAGAACCGCTCGAACGCGTGAGCTGCGGATTCCTGGTTCATGCCGATACCCTCGTCCTCAACGCTTATGTCGATCGTGCCCATGCCCGCATCCGGCGCTACGCCAAACGAGATGGGCGTTCCCGCATCCGAGTACTTGGCGGCATTCTGCACGATCACGCGAAGAGCCTGCTTTACAAGCGCCACATCGACGGACGCATCGCAGCGCGAGTCGCTGACAAGCGCAGCGTCAAAGGCCAGTCGATACGTGTGCCCGGCATCGATCATCTGTGATTCTTCGCAAACCTCGCCGACCAGTGCAGCCAGGTTGGTATTCGCGCGCCGCAGCACGGTGCGACCGGCATCGCCGCGTGCCAAAAACAGCAGCTGTTCCACGAGCTCCTGCATATGCTCGCTTTCGGCTTTGAGCGAGGTGATGGATTCTGCCAGCACGTCCGGGTCGTCTTTGCCCCAGCGGTCGAGCATGTTCACGTAGCCCTGAATCACCGCGATGGGCGTGCGCAGCTCGTGGCTCGCATCGTTGACAAAGCGCATCTGCTGCAGCTTGGCCTCTTGCATCTGGCGCAGCAGGCGGTTGAGTGCGACCTCGATGCTTGCCAGGTCGGCGTCGCCGGTGGTGACGCTCGGCGAGTCGACGCTTGCGCGCTCGATGGCCTGTTCCAGCGTTTCCATCTTGCCGCCGGAGAGCTGCATACGGCCGAGCTCGTCCACGCGCAAGGCAAGGTCGTTGAGCGGCGCCATGGTGCGGCGCACGCGGCGGGCGCCGCCGAGCATGTTGAGCACGCTGATGACCTGCCAACCCATAACGACAAGGTAGAGAGGCCATAGCGCGACGAGGTCCTGCGCGAGGGGGAAGGTCTTGGTGGTACGCGCAAACTCGACGGTATAGGTGAGCGTTGTCAGGTCCCAGCCGCGTGCGGGCGTCAGCGACATGCCGTGAACGGTGGCGCCGGGAATCCAGCCTGCGGTAAACGCGCTGTCGGGCAGCGTCTGGTTGTATCCATAGACGAGGATCGCCGCCGCAATCACCATCAGCAACAGATCGAGCCAGACGTAGCTCATCAAGCGGCGCCACATATAGCCCCAGTTGATGGCGCGGGCGATGGAGGTGACGCGCTTGGCCTCGGCGTTATGCGCGGCAGACATAGCCCACCCCGCGCACGGTCTGGATGATGCGGGCGCCGCCAGCGTCTTCGATCTTGGCGCGCAAATGTGCGATGTGCACATCGACGTTGTTGGTATCGCCCACGTAGTCGTAGCCTAGCGCCTCATGCGCGATGCGCTCGCGCGTGAGCACGGTGCCGGCGTGCGCCATAAGCAGGGCGAGGACGTCGAACTCGCGGGCCGTGAGCGCGATGGGCGAGCCGCCGACCGTGACTTCGCGGCGGTCGGGGTCGAGCGCAACCGATCCCACGGTGAGTGTGGCAGGGGAGGGCGAGGCAGGGGTCTGGGCCATGTCGCTGGCCGGGGGCATCGCGGTGGCCTTCTCGCCCGCGACGCCCGCCATGCCCGCTCCGGCGCCGACGCCAGCTACGCCCGAAGCCGCCCGCATGGCCTCCGAGCGCTTCAACGCCACGCGGATCCGTGCGAACAGCTCCTCAATCGCAAACGGCTTGGTCAGGTAATCGTCGGCGCCGGCATCGAGCCCAGCCACCTTGTCCATCACGGCATCGCGCGCGGTGACCATAATCACCGGCACATCCTTGTGCTTGCGGATGCGCCGCAGCACTTCCATACCGTTGAGCTGCGGCAACAGTACGTCGAGCAGAATCAGATCGTAGTCGCGCTCCAGCGCCAGGTCCACGGCGGTGCGGCCGTCGGCGGCGTGCTCTACCTGGTAACCCTCGTGCTCCAGCTCGAGCGTCACAAAGCGGGCGATTTTCTCCTCGTCCTCTACAATCAGGATTCGTGCCATACGTGCCCCCGTCTGCGATTACTTGTCGTCGTTGAGATTTTGCTTGATGTCGTCTGCGGCGTCGGCGGCGTGATTCATAAGGTTGTTGATACTGCCGGGCACATCGCCGTCGCTGTCGATGCGGTAGCGCATGCCAAAGAACAGGCCAAGCAGCATCAACCATATCGTGGCGCCCCAGGCAAACAAGGCGATGATGGGGATCAGGATGGGAATGTTGAGGATGATCGCATCGCGGCGCGTGGCGATAAACTTGGTGTCCAGGCTCAGGCGGAAGAGCTTTTTGAGGTACTCCCACACGCTGTCCATCTTCTTGGAGAAGTCGGTCTTTTCGCTCGACTTTTCGTAGGCGGCCTGCGCGGCGACCATCTCGGCAGAGGGCTCATCGACTGGTGCGGACTCGGTGGCGGCATGCGCCGATGTGGTCTGGGTCTTGCCCTGCGACTCAAGCCAAATGATGGCATCCAGAACGTTGCCGTCGGCGGCGTCGAGCGCGGCCTTGGCATCGGTGTAGCTCACGTTGCACTTGGTGCGGATGGTTTCAACTTTTTCGAGGTCGTCCATGACCTGTCCTTTCGTTCGATGGGCGCGACGTCGGGCGATCTGCCCGGGCGCGAGCGTTGCGTTCGGCGGCCTGCGTCGCGCGGCGCCGCCCCGCCCTTGGTCGAACTCTATAGTGCAGGTTATAGATTAAGCGATTCTTGAGCCAAGATTAATGCTGGATGAGTTTTTGGGTGGTGTGGGCATAGGCAGTCTTTGAGGCAAGTGCGGGCCGGGCGCCCGGGGCGTAAGGGTAAATTTGTGTCCGCACGGCGAGATATACTTATTACCAACGTTAAGGGCGTGACGGGGCAAAGTTGCCTGCCGCCCGCGAAATCAGAGGGGTCGCCGTGCCGTATGGCGCAAACGAGCGGGGTCCCGACGCAAACAGGGGGTCATAGGTGCATATCTACGCTATGAGTGACATTCACGGGTGTTTGGACGCCTTTAAGGCATCGCTATCCACCATCGACCTCGATGCCCAGGACTTCAAGCTGGTCTTACTTGGCGATTACTGCGATCGAGGCCCCGATTCGCTTGGCGTCTTTGAGCTCATCATGGACCTGCAAAAACGTTACGGCGATCGCGTCGTGGCACTGCGTGGCAACCATGAGGGGATGTTCCTTGAGTACATTGACGAGGTGAACGATCCCAATTTCACGCAGGCATGGATACTT
Source organism: Collinsella sp. AM12-1 (assembly GCF_003472325.1). NCBI lineage: Bacteria > Bacillati > Actinomycetota > Coriobacteriia > Coriobacteriales > Coriobacteriaceae > Collinsella > Collinsella sp. AM12-1. The sequence goes on along the minus strand of NZ_QRLS01000007.1, from coordinate 84,456 downwards.
GCCGACAGCAATCTGGCAACGGCTAAGAGCTTCTTAGATGCCGAGGCATTCAAGCACGTTAAGCATCTGTTGAGGCTCAGGGAGTTCGAGGAAGCGTACGCCTTTACGGTCGAGAGCATGAAGGCCGAGCATGCGGACATCATCGCGTGGGTCCGCAAGCTCCCTTATTTTTACGAGAGCCCCTTCGGCCAGGTTTTTGTGCACGCCGGTATTGAAGAGGATGCCGGGGAGTATTGGAAGATGGGCACGTCTGCCGAGTCGTTTACCATGATGCCGCCCGATTACGTGGGGCGTAAGTTCTACCTGGATGTTATCGCCGGGCACATCAATACCGAAGCGGCTTCGGGCATCGCAGGCTACCGCGGTATCTGGTATGACGGAGCCAGCCATTTCTACATTGACGGGAACGTAGTTCAGCACGGTGAGGTCGTCGTGCTGAACTACGACTCAGAGACAGGGAAGTACAGCGGGCAAGGGCTGGAGTAGGTTGACGGGCGATTATTTGTCTGCCAACCTACGCAGTGCTTCCTTAAGCCAACCATTCATCGCTTCCGAGCGATATGTTATTGTCCAGGGCTTTGGGGCCGTCTTCGGTTTAACAAGCTGTAGCTTGATGCGCCTGTTTTCAGGCTGGTTAGGGGAACACAATAACTGTAGATGCAATGCACTTAAATCGCCCATGTCCCGCGATTTAAAATGTTGATACAGGCAATGGTATTCGTGCTGATCACTGCTTAAAGCGTGAGCGACATCGAGGTATGCGAGCACGGAGATGAGCACATGCCATTGCTGATTTAAATTGTCATGCGCGCTGTCGGTAAAGGGCTTGAAGGCATCGACTTCTGCAATTGTATCGTCGTCAAAATAAAAGCGGTAATGCTTTTGCTTATCGGTGCGGTGTCTGAGCACAAGATAGAAGGCCGCGTTTTCCGGGTGATTTTTCATTATGTTAATTGTCGGTCCGAGTCTTTTTGCCTGCTTCGCTTGTCTCCATTCGGTTCCACACCAATCGCCCCATACGTCTTCCCTGAGAGCGGCTTCCATTGCAGCGAGCTCACTGTTGTCAAGCTGATTCAGAGCGACTATGGCTTCGCCCAACGTCTCGGCATCGTCTGCGCTATTACTGCTTTCGGAACCGATCTCGCAGGAATCGTTGCACCATCCAATGAAGTTCTTGACGCCTATTCCTATTGGATGATCGATATGAAACTTTTTGGTCGGGGATGCACTGTTGCGCACGCTATCGACACGGTTGAAAAAGTCCTGGATGTGGTTCAAATCGGCGAGCTTGGCTTCGTCCATATCTGGATTCCTTTCTCATCAGGAAACATGTCTCATTATAGGCATGCCTGCGGTCGTAGCGGCTAGGGGTGCCAGCATGGTCCCAGGGGAGGAAAATGATGGCCTCTCAACGACAGCGCTGCGGCAGGAACAGATTAAGCAAGGCACTGCGCCTGTGCGTTATGCAAATCACGTTGCAAAAGTATGAAAATATCCTACAAATGCAACATGAAGTACTTTAGCAACATAACGGCGATAAGCGAGCTTTCCGAGAGCGAGGGCGTGTTCACCACGGCTCAGGCGGCTCGCATGGACATTTCTCGAGATGCGCTGGCGCACTCATGCCGCGTGGGGCGTCTTGAGCGGATATGCCACGGTGCCTACCGGATGTCGGGCGCGCAGCGCCGAGACACCGACGAGCTCAACGCTCTTTGGAAGCTCACCAATCCCTCCCTGTGCGCGTGGGAGAGAAAACGCCAGTGGGATGGCATCGCCGTGAGCGGTACGACTGCGGCGAACCTGCAGCAAATGGGCGATTTCCATCTGTCCCCCCTACAGGATGACCGCGCCCATGCGCATCAATACGAGAAACGATTCCCTTTCTTTTGTAAAGCGCGAGATTGCCGAGCGGGATATCGTTTGGCTCGACGGCCTGCCGGTAACCAAGCCCGAGCGCACGCTTGTCGATCTTTGCCTCGATTGCGAGGACCCCTCATTAATTATCGATGCCTATAACGATGCGCTTGGGCGAGGGCTCGATATACAGCGGCTGAAAGAATTCGTAAAGGAGAACTCTAAAACCGCCAAGCGGCGCGGACTGATGATGCCTTTGCTGATGGTACTGAACGGGTAATGTGAAACAGAGGACATGGTGAAGTACAAAACGCCTGCCGCATTGAAGATGGCTGTTAGGAATGCCGCAAGGCAGTTTTAAATGAGCGCCGAAACGTGAATAATCGTGCTGCGACTGTCACGTTATTGCCGGTAGCGCTACCGTTCGCATGATTTGGGTGCCGGTAAGTGATAATTGATTAATGGCCGCTGCTATACTTATCGATTATGATGCTAGTAAGATTGGCTTTGGATGGAATCGATGCAGCTTGAGCCCGAACCGAGGATTTTAATTGAAAGCCTAAGAGATATTGGGTATTCGTTTAATAGTGCACTAGCTGATATTGTTGACAATTCTATTACCGCGAGGGCAAGGAATATCTCAATCCTTGCTATTCCTTCTGATGACTTCAGAATTGCAATCATTGATGACGGTGAGGGGCTTGGCAGAGATGAGTTAATGCATGCCATGAGGCTCGGTAGCACTGATCCGAGGTGCAAGCGGAATTTGAACGATCTCGGGCGTTTTGGTCTCGGGTTAAAAACCGCTTCATTTTCACAATGCAGAAGGCTGACGGTTGTGTCAAAGAAAAACGGTGAAGTGAATGCCTTCACGTGGGATCTCGATCTTGTTGCCAGTGAAAACAAATGGACAGTTTTGGAACAGAAAAGAACGGACTCCATTCCGTTTATTGGAGAGATGAACGAGACGGGTACGCTTGTTCTATGGGAAAAACTTGATCGTCTAACCGGGGTAAATGGATCCGGAAAAGCCAATTACGACAGAATTATAAGTGAGGCTCAAGATTACCTCTCTCTTGTATTTCATCGTTACTTAGCGGGAGAACGTGGGCTCAAGCGCATTAAGGTCAATGTGAATAATCGCACGCTTGACCCCATCGATCCATTTAATGTTAGCAATCAGGCGACGCAACCATCGCCTGTCGAAAATGTTTGTCCCGGCGTTACGATGCAGGCGTTTACTCTTCCGCATAGGTCAAATTATGCTTCAGATGCAGAGTATGAAAAGTTTGCTCTTCCTGGCGGTTACTTAAAGAATCAGGGAGTCTTTCTCTATCGCGCGAAGCGCTTGATACTGCATGGAACTTGGTTTGGGATTGCCAAGAAAACCGCTCTCACCCAGTTGTGCCGCGTGAAGATTGATATTGATGTTAACCAAGATGAAGCATGGAAAATTGACGTTAAGAAAGTGTCCGCTCAGCTTCCGGAAGAAGTAAGGGCGAGTATCAAACAATTGATTGCTCATATTGGTGCGCCTTCAAAAAGAGTTTATCGTCGTCGCGGCGCTAGGTTAACGAGGCCTGAGGTATATCCGGCTTGGAATGCGATAAAAACTGGAGACAAGACCCTTTATTGCATTAATCGCAAAAACCCAATTCTTGATAGCTTCAATTCATCTCTTGATGATGATCAGAGGGCTGCTTTCAAGACTGTTCTTTCGCTGGTCGAATCGTCATTCCCAACGGAATCTCTTTTTTACGAACTGTCGAACAACGAAGGGTCAGTTTGCTTTGAGGAGATGAAAGACGATGACTTTTGTAATGCTGTTCTCACTTTCTTTGGCTCATTAAAACAAATGGGGAAGGATGAGGATGACATCCTCTCCACTATGAGGTCAGTTGACTTGTTCGCCACACGTTGGAATGAAGTACTTGCCATTTTGGGAATCGAGGAGTGCTAAATGGACGCCACACTAGAGCAGTTCATCAATTACATTGACAACTCCGCCAGAGATAAACTAGAGAACGATGACGGCGTTCCCGAAGAGGCGGATGTTGCGGATACCTATTCGCAGTTCTACACTGCATTCGCCGGAATTTTCCCTGTATCTAAACAATGCGACAAGGATGATATCGTCCGTAGGCTTGTTGAGAAGTATTGTAGCGAGCTTACGATTAAGAAAAAGCTTGGCTTTGAGTTTAAGGATGAGGATAGCCATCCCTGGTTGAGTGAAGCAGAAGACTCGATCGAATGGTTCTACTGGAATCGCTATAGGCGATACTTGGTGCGCGATAAGAAATGGGCGCCCGCCGCGGTTAAGTCGATAGATAGGGACAGTCGCAACATCCTTGACTTAATGGCCGATCCTTTAGAGTGCGGCTCTTTTACAAGACGCGGCCTCGTAGTCGCATCCGTTCAATCGGGAAAAACTGCAAATTATATTGGGCTGATATCCCGCGCCGCCGACGCGGGATATCGAATCATTATCGTCATGGCCGGCGTGCATAATGTCCTGCGAAATCAGACGCAAGCTCGTCTTGAAGATGGTTTTACAGGTTTTAACATTGAGAACAGCACAGTCGAACCGGTTGGCGTTGGCAAGGGGAGTCAAGCCCGACGACCAATTGCCTGTACCTCGAGAGAAGCAGACTTTAGTACAGAACGAGCTAAGGCTTTAAGGTGCATCCAGCCGACGCAAACAAACGAACCTTTTTTGTTTGTTGTTAAGAAGAATAGTAAGTCTCTCCAGCAGGTAATTGAATGGCTGGATGCCAGCAATAGCCAGGATCAACCTCTGTTGCTCATTGACGATGAAGCGGATAATGCTTCGATTAACGGAAAATACAAGCTCGAAAAGCGAGAGAATGAACCGACCAAAATCAATGGGCAGATAAGAAACCTGCTTAACCTATTCAATAAGGCCTGCTATGTTGGCTACACTGCTACGCCATTTGCTAACGTTTTGATCGACCCTAGCGTTGACAGCGATGAGTATGGCAAGGACCTTTTCCCGAGCAACTTTATTTATACGCTTGAGGAGTCCTCTGACTACTTCGGTGCCAAAAAGGTATTCGGAGATTACGACGAGCCTACTCACAAGCACTTGCGTTTCATTGACGATGCGGACGATGTCCTTCCTGCAAAACATAAAAGTAGCTTTGAGCCCTTTATGCTTCCCCTTAGTCTAAAGGCGGCAATTCGTACTTTTGTATTGGCGACGACGATAAAGACACTTCGTTTTGGCACTAATTTCCATTCAACGATGATGGTCAATGTATCTCCCTATAAGAAACCGCAGAATTGCATGCGGAATCTAGTTGAGGATTACCTTAACGACCTGAATACGGCGGCGAAATCCTATGGGGCCTTAAACCCGGAGGAGGCGCTTGAGGCTTCTCCGCACCTAAAGGATTTGAAAGCTACTTGGGAGCTGGAATATGCAGGCTGCGGTTTTGGCTGGAGCGAAATACAGCCACGTCTCTACGACCCGGATTATCATGTTCTGAGCATCAATACAGACTCAGGAGATGCTCTGGACTATGAGAACAGGAACGAGCGAGTTATCGCGGTTGGCGGATATAGGCTTTCTCGTGGTTTAACCCTTGAAGGGTTAACGGTCTCTTACTATTCGCGAAACGCCAGAGCATATGATGCGCTGATGCAGATGGCTCGTTGGTTTGGATATAGGCCTCAGTATGAGGATCTTTGTCGTGTATGGATGACCGACGAGGCGGCGGGCTGGTACAAATACGTTGCCGATTCGACGGAGAATCTGTTCGATCAACTAAGGAGCATGCGCCAAGTTAAGCGCACTCCAAAGAATTACGTTTTGAAAATACGCCAGAGCCCTGATGCCCTGACCGTTACCGCGAGAAATAAGATGGGTGCCGGGCAAAAGGAAAAGGCCCCCATCGATTTAAACGAGGGATTCGTTGAAACGATTGCATTTGACAGGGACGCGGAGATAGTTGCCGATAACGAGGCGGCATGCAGGGACCTTCTTAGCGCAATAAAGGGGTATGCGGACTTCAAAGACGGGGGCTCTTATAGATATCTTTATAAGGGGGTTCCGGTCAAGTTTGTTACCGCTTTTCTAGAAGCCTATGAAAATGAAGATGGCCTTTCGCCAAAGTCTCAAAAAGCTCCAATCCTAAGCTACGTCAACGAACGGCTGCTTGATGGCGAGCTGAAGGAATGGGACGTTCTCTTGGCACATGGCTCTCGATCAAATGATCCAATCGATTTGCCTGTTGATGGAACGGTCAGCATGGAGCAAAGATATCCCGGTAGCGCTTCGAACAATGATGTCGTTGTTGTCGGAGAGAAACATCGTTTATCCAGTCGTGGAGTTGAGGCCGCTGGCTTAAGTGCGGAAGAAAGGAAAATGGCGGAAGAACGATATGCTGCAGACCATAGCGGCGACAAGGCGAAAAACTGTTCTGATCTCTATTATCGTCAAATAAGGAGGCGGCCATTGCTGGTTTTGCATCCGATTTGCATGCGATTTGGAGAAATCAAAATTAAAGAAAAGAAGGAGGCCGGAAAAGAAGCTCCTTCCTGGTGGAAGAGCTGGGATGTTCAGGAATGCGTTTTCGGCTGGAGCATCAGTTTTCCGCACACCGATAAGCAAACGCGACCAGTCACTTACGTTTTTAATTCTGTGGCACTGGAGAACATGATGCCGGAACCCGAAGATAGCGATGATGATTATGAAGACGACTAGCGATAATCCGTGGGAAGAGCTGCCTAGATCGCGTGGAAGGGGCGACTACAACACGAGAATGGTCGCACCCGATGTCAATCCCGATGCAAAAAGGATTTATTGGGCAAAGGGGCGCTCTAATCACCCTGCTTTTCTTGTCGAATATGACAGCAGCGAGACGGGGGCACCGGAGCCTCCCAAGTTTAAGAACATCTCTATTCGAGACATTGAATCGGAGCGCTCCATACTGCTTGAGCTCCAAGACCAGGAAATGAAAGCCCAATTTCTCCGCTTATGTCTTGATATTGCCGACTCGGTGCAGAAAGCCCCCACCGTTGCGATGAGGAAGATGACCTTCATGAGGCTCGAGAAATGGGCTTCGTTTCTCAGGCCCGGGCGTGGTCCCCTCACAGCCGAGCAACAAAAAGGGCTTATCGGCGAGCTGCTTTTTCTTAAACGGGTTTCCGCTGCCATTTACGAGCCGTCGAATGCCTTGAGTGGCTGGACAGGGCCAGAACGCTCTAAGCGCGATTTCGGTTACGGGCAGATTTTCGTCGAGGTGAAAAGCAAACGAGGGTCGTCGAATTCGGAAATTGGAATATCGTCAGAAGAGCAATTGAACACCAACGAAAGTGAAAGGCTCTTCTTATATGTCGTTGAGTTGAACAGCGCTACGGATGAAGATAAAGCGGCATTCAGCCTTACCGATGTCGTCAACGATGTTCAAATGCTCTTCGACAGCCCATTGGATTTGGCGCACTTTCAGGAGAAGCTGTCGGATGCCGGGTATTTTCCGGAAGACGATTATTCCCACACCTTGTGGAGCGAGGGCGTAACTGAAACATATGAAGTTAAGGATGGATTTCCGCGAATCGTTTCCAGTTCGTGTCCGCCTGGAGTTAAGGCTGTTACATATAAAATCGACCTTGGCTACTGCTCTGATTACGAAGTTGATCAGAGCGCAATTACCCAAGCATTGAGGTGAATTAGATGACAGATTCCACTTCGTTTCAGGAGGAACTGTTTCAAGAGGTCAAGAATAAGGCGGACTCAGAGGGAGTCTATAAGAACGATGCGTTCTTTGACCTCATCACTGATTATCTTTGCGATGCGGGAGAATTCGATGAGGCCATCCCCGCCTTCTGTCAGAGAACTGGAATAAGGGTTGATGGCTACTGTGGCGATCCTTTTGAGTCAAGCAGAAAAGTCCTTGGCCTCATTGTCCTCGACTTCAACCAAGATACTGGCTTGCTGACATTAACGAATTCTGAAATGGAGGCAGATTTTCGGCGGCTTGAGAAATTCGTAACCAAAGCATTGGATTCTCAATTTAGGGAATCTCTTGAGCCGACGGATCCGGGGTTTGGGCTCGCCGATTTAATTCACGCTCGCTGGAACGAAATCGAGCGAGTTAATCTGTATCTTCTTTCAAACAAAAAACTTAGCCAAAGGGTTTCGGGTAAAGAGACGGGGAGTGTCCTTGGCAAAGAGGTTGTTTACAACGTCTGGGATCTTGAACGGATAGGTAATCTTATTGAATCGGGTCGTGAGCGGGAGAGACTGCTCATTGACTTTAACGAATTGCCGACGGGTCCGATTCGGGCCCTTCTCGCAAGCTCTCCGAAAGACAAGAACAAGGTTTACCTTGCTGCGATACCGGGTGTCGATTTGGCGCGCATCTACGATCGTTGGGGAGCGCGACTTCTTGAGCAAAACGTCCGTGTATTTCTTCAGGCGAGAAGCAATGTCAACAAGGGTATAAAGCGTACTCTCGAGAATGAGCCCGAGCTTTTCTTCTCGTTCAATAACGGTATCACGGCGACCGCAGAGAGCGTTACAACGGAGAGCGGGGAAGACGGGCTTTTAATTGACCGTCTAGAAAACCTGCAGATAGTTAACGGTGGCCAGACAACCGCATCGGTTTATGCCGCATATAAGGCTGGTAAAAGTTTGGACCGCGTGTTTGTCCAAATGAAGCTTAGTGTTGTCAGCCCGGAAGAGGCTCTCGAACTGGTGCCTAGGATCTCTGAATATGCAAACAGCCAGAATAAGGTTTCTTCAGCCGACTTCTTTGCAAACCACCCTTATCACGTGAGGATCGAAGAGTTCTCGCAAAGGATACTTGCTCCCATGCGGGCAGATAGCTTCACGCAAACCAAATGGTTCTACGAGCGGGCAAGAGGCTCATATCGAGATAAGCAAGCTTATCTTACGCCTGCGCAGAAGCGTAAATTTGTTGCTGAGTTTCCTAAAACGCAGACTTTTACGAAAACGGATTTGGCAAAATATCTCATGGTCTGGACGAATAAGGCCTACTTGGTCAATCGCGGTGCCCAGAAGAACTTCTCTGAATTTGCTCGGCTAATTAAAGACTCCTGGGATAAGGATGAGAGTCAGTTCAATGAGACTTATTTCAAATATTTGATTGCCAAGAAAATTATATTCGATCGCACAGGCAAGATTGTGCAGGCGCGTGATTGGTGGGAAACCGGCAGCTATCGCTCGCAGCATGTAGTCCTTGCGGTGGGAGTGCTTTCAAATGCAGTTTCCGCTTTAGGAAAAGCCGTTAACTTTCTTGGCATTTGGAATCAACAATCGTTGTCGCCAGCGTTTGAGAGGGCGCTTGGGCAAGCATCTGACGCTGCGCATGATGTATTGATGCATCCCGCGACGGGCTATCGAAACATTTCTGAATGGGCAAAACAACAGAAATGCTGGGAGGCTATCAAGTTAAAAAAGGTTGATTGGGACAAAGAGTGGCTTGGCGAGCTTATTGACCTCGATGAGGAGAAAGACATTCAGCGAGAGGGCTCCCGTAACCAGAAAACGCTGAATGGGATTGAAGCTCAGACGGCGGTTTGCGAGATGGGAAGCGGATTTTGGCAAAATGTTCTTAACTGGTGCCTTGCAGAGGGCGAGGGAACTGAGAAGGAACGGGGTATTTTGCAGTATGCATGTGCCTTGCCAAACAAAGTGCCCTCCGAGAGCCAGTCCGTTGTACTTATTAACATGATGAAGCGGCTGCACAGAGTCGGCTGTCCTTACCGTGTTAAGAGCAGTCAGTATCGTCTGTAAGATTCTCGTAAAACCCGTGGGCTTCTTTTCCAAGTGCCTTTGCGACTACCGCCGCTATCTGCTGGGCAAGTAGCGGCGGCACCGCGTTACCCACCTGAGTGTACTGAGACGTTCTGTTGCCTTCGAACAGATAGTCATCTGGGAAGGTTTGAAGTCTTGCGGCCTCTCTCACGGTAAGGCTCCTGCATTGCGACGGATCCGGATGGATGTAATAGTGTCCGTCCTTGGCGATATGCGAGGTGATGGTCGTAGAGGGTCTTCCCCATACTTGCACACGAAAACGGTCGTTGAATTTATAGTTACCAGTCGTTTTTGCTGCCTGGACGTTCTTATGATTGGGAAGCAATGACTCGGGGAATTCTTCAAGGCGTGCGGGCGTACCGTATTTTTCTGCATATGCCGCACAAAAGAGATAACGGTCAAGATCGCTCGCCAAGTGAGAGCGAGACTCATGATTTGTGAGGACCTTGCTATTTCCGAGCCTTCCTCTATACCATTCTTCATATCGATTGTGGACGGGATCAACTTTGTGCTTTGCGGTTAACTTTGGCGCGTAGCGTGAAATTACCCTATCAAGGATGTCTGTAAGATCGTTGCATTCGCCATTGTCTTTCAGCTCTTTTGCCGCTGAGTTTATGTACTCTGCCCAGTTCATATCGCGCCAGTTTTCGTTGCGTTCAGAGAATCCGCTTCGCAGTTTAGGCAGCCCACGAAGGGCTGACCCAAGAGTGCAAACATGCTTTTTGGTTAGCGTGCTCGGTTCGATTCCGGTGTCATTTTTAATACCAAGGAGAATGACCCTGTGGCGCATCTGGGGGATTCCATACTGTTCGGCTTTGACAACGTAATCTTTTGGATTATGGGGGTCATCAGTGACGAGGGAATGGATAGTGTATCCCGCCTCTTCCATATCTTTGCATATGCGGTTAAAAACGCCATGGCCCTCGTGCTTTGCAGAAAGAAGTCCTTTGACGTTTTCCATAACGAAGACATCCGGCTTTAGCTCGTTGATAAACGAGAGGTAGCAACGGTAGAGGGTGTGCTTCGGGTCCTCTTCGAATGTAATGTCATGCTTGCGCCGCGATCTGCCCACCAACGAATATGCTTGGCACGGAGGTCCGCCAATAAGGACTAGCGGACCCCTATCACGGTCTTCAAACCATCTTGTCACGCGTTCGGCGCCGAGTTTAACCAAGCGGTCGTCTCCATCGACGAGCTCGTCGCATAAAGCTTCTTCGCAAGCAGCCTGCCATTCTTTTGGGCGGTAGCGGATAAGTTGGTCGAAGGTCTCATTGTCATGCTTTTTCATGTATCTGAGATAAACTCTCGGCAATGTTCCGTCCGGTTCTGCAATTTTGCGCAGATATGAACGAAGCCTCAGGGTCTGATGAGCCTGCTTGTCACGTTCAATGGACATGATTGTTTGGAACACGGGCTTGTTCTCAGCGTCTCGAAGTGATGAGAAGCCTTCCCCAAGGCCTCCCGGGCCCGCGAATAAGTCAATAACGGGAATCACTGCTAACCCTCTCCAAACAGAAACTTCTAGATATCCAGGCTACCAGGATGAAAGTCAAACGTCCAGGAGTGTCTCGCTATGTAAATAAACTTTCTATTTATAGCAGTTGCGGGAAACTCGATAAGTGCAGGCGGCGCGCCAGCATTTGAGTTTCTGCTCAAAGATGGCCCAGATCGCTTCCTGTCAAACGGGCATCTTATGGGCATTCCAAAAATGCGGGAATGAAATTGTTCAACGCACTCTTGAACGATTCGCCTCATACCATTGTTCTGCGCCTTGACGCTGCTTTGACTGAGCCCGACTTATAATGGCTCTGATGTAATTCTGCAGGTTCTTGTTGCTACGTGACAAGAACTTGCAAAATTCGCAAGTTCTTGTCATTCTGTGAGAAAAACTTGCAGATTGGGGCGAGCGATGGATAAACGGATGGTTCCCAGAAATCGATATCTCGAGAAGTTAATCGCCTTCCGTGACACGGATGTCATCAAGGTCGTAACGGGTATGCGCCGTTGTGGCAAATCGACGCTTCTGGACATGATGCGCAAACATCTGGAGGATAACGGCGTTCCATCCGAATGTCTTTTGACCTTTAAGATGGAGTCATTTGAGCTGGAGGGCGTGCGTGATTGGCGAGAGCTTTACCGCCACGTGGACGGCCTAATGCCTGCGGGCAAGAGGTGCTATCTCTTCTTCGACGAGCTTCAGGAGGTTGCCGGATGGGAGAAGGCGATTAACGCACTTCGTGTCGACCGGGACTGCGATATATATGTTACGGGTTCGAATGCTTTTCTCCTCTCGTCAGAGATCGCGACCTTAATCTCGGGCAGGTATGTCGAGATTCGGATGCACCCGCTCGCTTTTTCGGAATATGTCGACTTTCTTGGTCCGACTGACGTCACGAATAGGCTCGCTGTTTTTGGTCGGGAGGATATTGTTGCACTCGACGATCTTCTTGACCGATATCTGACGTTTGGAGGCCTGCCGTTTCTCGCTGCTTCAAAGCTGCCGGAGCAGGAAATGAAGGACTATATCTGGAGCACGTACCAAACAATCGTCGGGCGCGACATTTTGGCTCGCGAGGCGCGTCGGGGTAGACGGTCGGTGACGAGCAGGAGTGTGCTCGACCGCGTCACTTCCTACTTGGCTGATAACATTTCAAACCCGACATCAATTAATAAGATCGTTGGAACGCTGGCAGAGAACGGGGCGAAATCCTCGCACGGCGTCGTGGACACTTGTGTGTCCGCCCTTGAGGAGACCTATATCTTTTCGCACGCGCGCCGATTTGATATTAAGGGTCGGGACATTTTGAAGACCGGCGGCAAGTTTTACATTGAGGATCTGGGACTTCGAGCCTTCTTGGATGGGTATCGCGGCAGCGACAGCGGACGTGTTCTCGAAAATGCCGTTTACAATCGCCTTGTCTATGACGGATACCAGGTCTTCACGGGTCATCTTCGAGATGCCGAAATCGACTTTGTTGCGATAGGCGACGGCTCGGATCGTAAGTTTATTCAGGTCACAGAGTCGATTGACGAGGAGGCGACGCGTAAGCGCGAGCTGCGTCCATTTGAGCTCAGGTCGCTCGAGAAGATTACCGGCGGTTACGAGAAGATCGTCGTCGTTCGTCAGGGGAGCCATCCGACCGACATCGACGGCATCAAAATCGTTTCTGCAGTCGATTTCTTAATGGGTAGGCTTGGGGCTTAGTGCGTTTGGAGCGCGTCTGTTTCCTATGCCTAGCGACATTGCCACAGCTCGTGACGCCGCCGGCTTCTTCCTTTCCGTCGGGCGGCACCAACTCAGCTGATCCGTTGGGGATGGAGGAAAGCGGACCATTTTCGGCGCGCCGCAGGTGATACGAATCCTGCGGCGCGCTGTTATTTGAGCGAGGGCTTTCAGCTGTGTCCGCGTGGCGTGGGACACTTAACCTGCCGTCCTGCTCTGCCGCGACGGCACGTACCTGAACAACGACCCTCTAAGGAGCTCGAAATCGATGAGTGACAACACCAAGCATCTCGCAAAGAAATGCGTCAAGGACGCGGGGCCGTGTCTCACGCTGTGCCTTGCCGGTGCAGCGGTCGCGCTGCTGGCTGTTTTGGGGCCATTTGACGTGCTTCGAAGCGCCAGCTCTCTACACGTTTGCATGGCTCTTGCCGGCGCCATGATGACCGGCGGCGTGCTCGATCTAGCTTTTTGGGTGTTTGACCCGTTTGGATGGAAGAACGAAGGGTAAGCCCTAAGGGATGGATGCCCCGCAGCGTTAGGAGGTCCCCGTGATCTGGTTTACCAGCGATACACACTTTGGACACGAGAACATGCTGCGTCTCGCCGACAGGCCTTGGTCGAATGTTGCGCAGATGAACGACGCCATGGTCGCGAGCATTAATAGCAAAGTCGCTGCGGACGACGAGCTTTACATTTTGGGCGACTTCAGCTTTAAGATGACGGTCCAAGAGGCCTACGAGTTGCGTAAAAGCATCGTATGTAAGCACGTCCACCTGCTACCCGGCAACCACGACAAAGACTGGACGCAGCCTGCCGTAGCGGATGCTTTTATCGTCGAGCCGCCCATTTGCGTGCTCAAAATCGATCGGCAGAAAATCGTGCTGAGCCACTATCCCATGGTCGACTGGCAGGGCATGTCGCACGGCAGCTGGCATCTGCACGGGCATATCCATAGCTGCGGCGGCGCGTATAACAAGTTCAACCTTCGGCAGGGGCTGCTGCGCTATGACGTGGGCGTGGACGCCAACGGTTACGCCCCGGTAAGTTTGGATGAGCTCAAGTTATGGTTTGCGCAGGTAGACGAGCTGGTGCAGTGCGTTAAGTGGCCGTGGTGGGTCAACGTTACGGACGATGAACAGGTCGAGCGCGATCTCGAAGCCTATAAGAGGGAAGTGGTGATCCGATGACGGTCTATGTGACGGGCGATATTCACGGCGGCCTCGACATGCAAAAGCTGCGCGATTGGGACCTTGGGGATAGCCTGACGAGCGACGACTATCTGATTGTCGCGGGCGACTTTGGCTTTCCCTGGGATTTCTCTGCCGAGGAATGTGCCGACATCGCTTGGCTGGAGTCGCGCCCCTATACCGTGCTGTTCGTCGACGGCAACCACGAGCGTTTCGATCACTGGGCGGAGCGTCCCATGGAGCTGTGGCACGGTGGGCTGACGCAGCGTCTGTCGGATACCTCCCCCATACGGCGCCTGACGCGCGGCGAGGTTTTTGAGCTCGACGGCTCAACGATCTTTACCATGGGCGGCGCCACGAGCGTGGACAAAGGATACCGCATTCCCTATTCCAGCTGGTGGCCGCAGGAACTGCCGGACGAGCGCAACTTTGAGGAGGCGCGGGCAAAGCTCGACAGCGTGGGTTGGAAGGTCGACTACGTGGTCACCCACACCTGCCCTACGCGCATGCTTTCGCCCACGCTTTATCCGGCACCCGGCTGGAATTACCCCGCCGTTGATCGGCTTACGGCATTTTTCGATGAGCTGGAAGACCGCTTGGATTACAAGTGCTGGTATTACGGGCATTTCCATCGGGATGCCAACCCGGCCGAGCGCCATACCGTGCTCTACGACTGCATCGTTCGCCTGGGCGACGAACTCCAGCCCTGGGATGTTGCGTAGGGGTGGAGTGAGCGGCTACTCGGCCGTTACAGTGATGTTCTCCCGGTGTGCGCGGATAACGTCCCAGCTAAAGTGCTCGACCAGTTGCTCGGCAGAGCGCGGCGTGGTGTCCGGCACGATGCCCGTTTGCCCGGCGAGCCAGCCCAGCAGTGCCTCGGGTGTGCCAAAGCGGGCGCGGAGCTCTCCCAGGTCCAGATCGCGATCGCGCTTGGAAAGGCGGCGGCCGTCCGGTGACATGAGCAGCGGAATGTGCGCGTAGCGCGGCATGGGCAGCCCCAGCAGATGCTGCAGATAGATCTGGCGCGGCGTGGAACCCAGCAGATCGCATCCGCGCACGACCTCGGTGACGCCCATGGCGGCGTCATCGACCACCACGGCCAGCTGATAGGCAAACACGCCGTCGCTGCGGCGCACCAAAAAGTCGCCGCACTCAGTGGCGAGCGCCTCGCATTGGGCACCATACGTGCGGTCCACGAATTCGATCACGTCGTCTGCGAGATCATCGACGGTGGGCACGCGCAGACGCGTGGCTGGGGCGCGCAGAGCACTGCGGCGGGCGATTTCTTTGGCAGAAAGGTTTCGGCAGGCGCCGCGGTAGATGGGCGTGCCGTCGCTGGCGTGCGGCGCGCTTGCGGCGTGGAGCTCGGCGCGCGTGCAAAAGCAGGGGTAGGTGAGGCCGGCGTCTTGCAGACGGCGCAGGGCGTCCTCGTACAGATCCAGGCGATCGTGCTGGTAGTAGGGGCCTTCGTCCCAGTCGAGCCCCAGCCAGGTCAGATCGTCAATCAGTTGAGCGGCAAGTTCCGGGCGCTTGCAGCGATCGTCCAGGTCCTCGATGCGCAGCACGATGCTGCCGCCCTGGCTGCGGGCCGAAAGCCACGAGCACAGGCAGCTGAACACGTTGCCCAGGTGCATGCGGCCCGAGGGCGACGGGGCGAAACGGCCCACGACGGGTGCGGGGGCGGAGGCGGGTGGCGTCGCTGGCGCGTCCGCGGCGGGTGTTGCTATGTTGCGTGTTTTGATATCCATGCGGACGAGTATAGCGCGGGGCACGATGGGGAGGCGTCACTGTGGCCCGCAAGTTGTCGAGGCCCCGCATTGCGTATGGCGGCCGCAGACTCGGTGCCTTGATTCCTGTCCATCAACTCGGCACCTTAGACGACAGAAACCCCAGCAGCTCTTCGCAACTGCCGGGGTTTCCGCGGAAAAGGGGGACATAATCCTCGAGCGAACGGCAAAGGGGCAAACCGTTTCGCTCAACTGCTTTATGCCCCTCGGTTGGCGGCTCAATCAGCGCGGGCCGCGCCCACACAAAGCCGCTACACCTGTGACGGAGCTGTGAAGTGGTATCTATTGCCGGGGCGGGCTATGCCAAGGGTGCCCCTAATGACTGGTCATTTAAGAACGTTCCCAATGACTAGCTGCCGGGGTGCGGGCGTGACTTTCGTCCCGTTTGATACTCCGCTGGCCTAGATGTTCGTCATGTGCGCCCGTAAACGTGGGACAATGGCGTTACTGGTATCACAGACAAAGGATGTGCCTATGAACACCCTCGCCGCCAAAGTCAGCCGGCAGCGCCGCCTGTTTGCGCGATTCGCTTCCGTCTGCGCGCTCGTTGCGCTTGCGTTGTTGCTGCTGCCTGCCGCCGCGCACGCCGACGGCTACTCCATGACCCAAACCTATATCGGTGCCACGGTCGAGGCCGATGGATCGCTGACCGTTGTCGAGGGACGCCAGTTTGATTTCGACGACGACATCAACGGCGTGTTTTGGGAGATCAATACGGGCACCAACCAGCAGGGCGGCACGGCGGGCGTTGACGTGCTGAGTGTCGAGGAAGAGGACACCGCGTTTAACAAAGTCGATAGCGCGAACAAGGGCGATTCTGGCGTCTACACGGTCGAGCAGACCGGTGACGGCGTAAGGATTAAGGTGTTCAGCCCCCACGAGAGCGGCGACAGCGCGATCTATTACGTGAGCTACACCATGACCGGTGCGGTTATGAACTGGGCCGATACCGCCGAGCTCTACTGGAAGTTCGTGGGCGACGGCTGGTCTGCGGATTCCGATGACGTCGAGATGGAAGTGTGCTTCGCAAATGCCGCTGCCGGGACGGCGGCCGTCAAGGGCGATAACTTCCGCGCATGGGGCCATGGTCCGCTGACGGGCGACGTGTCGCTCGATGAGGACGAGCCCATGGTCACCTACACCATTCCCTGCGTGCACCAGGGCGAATTCGCCGAGGCACGCATCGCCTTCCCCAGCGACTGGGTGCCGCAGCTTGCCGCCTCGGGCGAAGAGCGCATGTCAACGATCCTGAGCGAAGAGAAGGAATGGGCCGACGAAGCTAACGCCCGCCGTGAGCACGCGCGTGCGGTTGCCAGCGCGATTGCCGTGGTGTGTGTTGTCGTGGCGGTTGCCTATACCGGTGTGATCGTGATGCTTAAGCTGCGCAGGCCCAAGCCCAAGCCGCTCTTCCAGGACGAGTACTTCCGCGATGTGCCCTCGGCCGACCATCCCGCGGTGCTTGCAGCTCTCATGAGCTGGAACGACGTGCCCGATCAGGCATATATCGCCACGCTTATGAAGCTCACCGACGACCGCGTGATCAAGCTGGAAGAAGCGACCGAGACCAAGAAGAAGGGTCTGCTCCGTCGCGAAAAAGAGGAGCAGACGTATCGCATCACAGTGACCGACGAGGCCTGGAAGGCTGCCAAGAAGGACGGCATCGATCGCGATGTGCTCAAGGTCTTCTTCGCCGGCGTTAAGCCCGATAAAGACGGCGTCCGTTCACGCACGTTTAGCGAGCTGGAGGAGTATGCCAGCGAGCGTACTGAATCTGTTGGCGACAAGCTCGAGGACTATCAGAGCACGGTTAAGGGCAAGCTGGAGACGCGCGAGCTTATCGCCTCGGACGGCACCATCGCCCTGGTTGCCGGCTTGGTTCTCGGCATCATCATCGTCTTTGGCATTCTGGGCTCTCTGATCTATACCGACTTTGCGGATGCCAATGTCGGCGCCGCTATGATCTCGATCCCCGTCACGATCGTGGGCTTTGTTCTGAGCTGCACCTTCCGTCGCTACACGCCGGAGGGCGCCGAGGTGGCGGCTCGCTGCAAGGCGCTCAAGCATTGGCTCGAGGACTTTACGCGCCTGAAGGAGGCCATTCCCAGCGACCTGATCTTGTGGAACAAACTGCTGGTGATGGGCGTTGCTCTGGGCGTTTCGAAAGAAGTGCTGCGACAGCTGGCCGAAGCCGTGCCTGCGGACCTGCGCAACAGCGACGATTTCTACGACAACTACCCCTGCTACTGGTGGTATTACCATCACTACGGCAACGAGTCCCCACTCGATTCGTTCAACGATGTGTACCACGAGACCATCCGCGAGCTGGCTTCGAGCTCCGACAGCTCGAGCGGCGGCAGCGGCGGCGGCTTCTCTGGCGGCGGTGGTGGCGGCGCCGGCGGAGGCGGCGGCGGAACGTTCTAGTGAGCGCTTGCTTTGGGGTGGATCTTTCTGGGCGGTTGCCAGGGAAGATTCATCCCATTTTTGTGCATCGAAACGGGCCAAACTTTCCGCTGAGGACCTTCGCGCAAGGGGCAGTGGACAAAAAATGCCAAATATGAGTACTGTTGCTGCGCTGGTCACATATGTTTGCACATAATAATGGGCTCCTAATGAGAGTACTTCTCGTTAGGAGCCCATTTCATTGAACATTTGGGGAGCTACGTCAGCTCATGCAGCTGGTCGTCATGCCTACAAGCATCAAAAATGTCCCAAATCGCTGCTACTAAAAAGGTAACAGTACTCATATTTGATGTTTTTTGACCAGGGCTATCTACAAACCCCCTAGGCCACTCATTGGGGACAGACTTAAATGACTAGGTGTGGCTGCCTGGGCTAGGCTGTTAGGTCGAGTTCGTAGAGGAAGCTTTCGCGCGGCATGTCGTGACGGCGCTCTTCGCGGTTGGCGCGGTGCGTGGCCGTGCGCTTAAAGCCGTGCAACTCGTAGAACTTCCACGAGCAGTTGGAGTCGGTGTACAGGTGCGCCCTTGTCGCCCCGCGCGAGGACAGGTACGAGACCCCGGCATCGAGCAAAACCGAGCCAACGCCCAGGCCGTGGACATCGGGATCGACGGCGAGCAGCGTGACTTCGTTGTCGTGCGGCAACGGGCTGCTCTCGAGCAGGCGGTTGTTGGTTCGGATGGTTGCACGCACAAACGAGAGATACTCGGCGCAGGCATCAGGCTCCAGTTCACGCATCTGCGATAGCAGCGCGCGTTCGGTATCCATCCAATGTTCCTTAACGGTGGCGCCGGAGCTCTGTCCCGCACGCGCGAGCGAAATGCCACGCGCCTGACCGTCGATTACGGCAACCTGCGAAAACGTCGATGACGAAAGGCAATAGGCGAGGTCGCACGCGGCCTCGAGGCGGTTGTACTCATCGTTATCCGAATTGTTATGCCAAAGCTGCTGCAGAATCAGCGCGATGGCGTCGAAGTCTTCGGTATCAAACGGTCGGTAGAGAACCCGCGAGACCATGGTGCCTCTTTCTTTTGCGGATGCATATCGAGCACAGTTCTACCACGCCAATGGCATCTAATTATGGTGCCCCTGTGTTCCATGAACTCACCGTGCCCGGTGCCGTGCCCATCCCCTCTGCTCGCAAACTTTTTCTGCACATGCGCCCGTTGCGGGGTGCATCGATGCGCTCGATGCGCTACATTGAATCAGTATTTTCAATGCCGCTGCGCGAGCGCTGCAGATCGACGTATCACCGACTCACAGAGCACGGCGGCGTACCAGACAGGAGGACTGCATGGGATCTGATGTGAAGATCGCGCGCGCGTTGATCTCGGTTACCGATAAGACGGGCGTCGTCGATTTCGCACGGACGCTGGTCGATGACTTTGGCGTCGAGATCATCTCTACGGGCGGCACGGCTCGTGCCATCGAGGACGCGGGCGTTCCCGTAACCCCCATCGAGGAGTTCACGGGCTATCCCGAGATGATGGACGGCCGCGTTAAGACCCTGCACCCCAAGGTTCACGGCGCGCTGCTGGCCCGCCGCGATTCCGAGCAGCACATGCAGGAGGCCGCCCAGCACGGCATTAAGCTGATCGACCTGGTCGTCGTCAACCTGTACGAGTTCGAGAAGACCGTCGCCAACCCCGAGGTCACCTTTGCGGATGCCATCGAGCACATCGACATCGGTGGCCCCTCCATGTTGCGCTCTGCCGCCAAGAACGCCGCGAGCGTTACCGTCATCTCCGACCCGGCCGACTATGATGCCGTCCTGGCCGAGATGCGCGAGACCGGTGGCTGCACCACGCTTGCCACCCGTCGTCGCCTGCAGGTGAAGGTCTACCAGACCACCGCCGCCTACGACACGGCTATCTCCCGTTGGCTTGCCGCCCAGGCAAGCGACGTGGCGGACACCTCTGCCAAGCTCGAGATTTCGCTGGAGAAGGTCGACGACCTGCGCTATGGTGAGAATCCTCAGCAAAAGGCTACGGTCTACCGCTTTGCCGAGGGCTGCGAGAACACCGCGAGCTCTCAGTTCCCGCTTGTGGGCTCCGAGCAGATCCAGGGCAAGCCGCTCAGCTACAACAACTATCTGGACGCCGATGCCGCCTGGAACCTGGTCCGCGAGTTCGACGAGCCGGCCTGCGTGATCCTCAAGCATCAGAACCCCTGCGGTTCCGCCGTTGCCGAGGACATCACGGCCGCCTACGACCGCGCTTTCGCCTGCGATCCCAAGAGCGCCTTCGGCGGCATCATCGCCTGCAACCGCGAGGTTCCCTTTGAGCTGGTTGAGCACTTTGCCGATCAGAACAAGCAGTTCGTCGAGGTCATCATCGCCCCGAGCTATACCGCCGAGGCGCTCGAGCGCATGGCCAAGCGCCCCAACCTGCGCGTGCTGGCTACCGGCGGCGTGGACCACGGTGCCCAAGTGGAGCTGCGCTCCATCGACGGCGGCATGCTGGTGCAGGAAGTCGACCACGTGACCGAGGATCCCGCGACCTTTACGTTCCCCACCGACCGCAAGCCCACCGATGCCGAAATGGCCGAGCTCGAGTTTGCCTGGAAGGTCTGCAAGGGCGTCAAGTCCAACGCCATCCTGGTCTCCAAGGGCAAGGCCGGCATTGGCATGGGCCCCGGTCAGCCCAACCGTGTTGACTCTGCGCTGCTTGCCTGCGAGCGCGCCGAGGACTTCTGCGAGCGCGAGGGCGTGGAGAAGGGCGGCTTTGCCTGCGCAAGCGACGCGTTCTTCCCGTTCCGCGACAACGTCGACGTGCTTGCCGCACACGGCGTGACCTGCATCATCCAGCCCGGCGGCTCCAAGCGCGATGACGAGAGCATCCAGGCCTGCAACGAGCACAATATTGCGATGGTTTTCACGGGTGCGCGCCACTTCCGCCATTAAGTAGGGAGGTGGCGCTGCGGCTTGCCCAACCACCGCACCTTGCCGCTCATTCGTCGCCCGCGTACCCAAGTACGCGTCGCTCCTCTTTCACGGCAATCTGCGGCACCTGGGCAACCCTCGCCGACCTGTTAGGTTGACTGGGGAGGATGGGATGTTATCTCGTCCCTTGGACCGCCTCGCTTCTAAAATTATCTCTGCAAAAGACGGCCGCTCCGTTTGGAGGGCCGTCTTTTTGGTATAAGAGGACGGAATGACTAACACGAAAGGTATGACCATGCCCCAGATTGATGATGCCGAGCTGTTTGGCAATGCCGAGGACCAGCGTGCGTACGAGGACTTTTGCGCCAATCAGGAGGCGGTCGAGAAGTTTACGCTCGACAAGCCCGCGCTTATCTGCCGTTGGCGCATGTCCAACAAAAAGGTGCCCATGCTCAACCGTCACATTCGCGCGCTGTCCGAGCGCTTGGTGCAGGGCGAGCCGCTTACCCATAACATGCTCAGCTGGGCCAAGCAGCACGTTGAGTGGTCGCTAGCCGAGGGCGACTATACCGCGCACGACGGTGTGCTCATGCTGGTGATCGACATCAACGGCAACGCCGCCATGACAGTGGGGGAGTACGAGCCGCTCGCCGATACGTCAGCCAAGGCGCTGCGTGCCCGCTCTGCCGAGGCCCGTTCCGAGGCCGACGAAACCGGCGTGGCGCCCGAGCTGCTTGCTGCCGTCAACGACGGCGAGCTGGCCTTTGTGGCGCCGGCGGACGAGTGCCTGTGCGGCACGGCGACGCTCATCGAACAGCTGGCCCAGACCAAGGACATCCCGGTCACGCGCGTAGACATCCCCGCTCAGCTCAAGGGCGCGCTGTTCCTGGTGAGCGACGAGCACGGCGTGGTCCCCGCCGACGATACCGATGCCGCCGAGGCGGACGCCGCCACGGTCGCCTTCTTCGCCGACGGCTACGAAAAGCTTCGCGCCCGCCGCTAAATGATTTTTCTGGGACGGGGATTATTTAATCATTTGATCCCCGCGCCCGCTGCGAGCGAGGGGCGATTCGAACGCTTTCGTTCGCGAACAGTTCTGTCACCTTAATGCCGCGCGAGGCGCGCACCGGCGACTTCGCGGCAATAATGGCAGTAAGACAACCAAGAGGGGGGAACGGAATCCATGGCGCTGATCTATATCGTTGAGGACGACGAGCCCATTCGTCGTGAGCTTGTCGACATCCTTGCCCGCGCCGGGTTTGAAATCGAGGCCTGCGAATCGTTCGAGCATGTCTCGCGCGATATTCTCGCCGCCGCGCCCGACCTGGTGCTGCTCGACCTCACGCTTCCCGTCAAGGACGGCCAGCATATCTGCCACGAGGTTCGCCGCGAATCCGAGGTCCCCATCATCGTCCTCACCTCGCGCACGACCGAGATCGACGAGGTCATGGCCATGACGCTCGGCGCGGACGACTTTGTTCCCAAGCCCTATAGCGCCCGCGTCCTCGTGGCGCGCATCAACGCACTGCTGCGTCGCACCGCGGCGTCAGGCGAGCGCAGCACGCTCGTCCACAAGGGGCTGGAGCTCGACCTCGCCCGCTCTATGGTCACCAACACGGCGACCGGCGACAGCACCGAGCTCACCAAAAATGAGCTGCGCATTCTCTCGCTGCTCCTGAGCCGCGCGGGCAAGATTGTCTCGCGCTCGGCCATCATGCAGGACCTGTGGGACTCCGATGCCTTCGTGGACGACAACACGCTCACCGTCAACATCAACCGCCTGCGCACCACGCTCGACAAGATCGGCGTCAAGGGGTATCTGACCACGCATCGCGGCCAGGGCTATTCGGTCTAG
The DNA here is from genome assembly GCF_003472325.1 of Collinsella sp. AM12-1. Lineage (NCBI taxonomy): Bacteria > Bacillati > Actinomycetota > Coriobacteriia > Coriobacteriales > Coriobacteriaceae > Collinsella > Collinsella sp. AM12-1. The sequence continues at coordinate 61,414 of NZ_QRLS01000007.1, read as the reverse complement.
GTGCCAGCTATGTCGTTTGGCAAGTTCTTTAAAGATGCGCTGTTGCCCGTCGCCGTGTGGACGTGCGGCGTGCTGCTGAGCTGCTTTGTGCTGACGGTCGCCGGCGCACCCGTTTCTATCGTGGTCGTGGCGGTTGGCGTGTCCTTTATCTTTGGTATGCTCGGCATCGTGATCGAGTACGCTCGCCGTCGCCGTTTTCTGCGTCAGTTGGAGCGCGCGGCAGAGGAGCTCGAGAGTCCCGCATGGGTGCAGGAGATGGTGCAATGCCCAACCTATGCCGAGGGCGAGCTCGAGTACGAGGTCCTGTGCCGGGTGGGCAAAGCCGCCTGCGACGAGGTTGCCGAGGGCCGGCGTCAGACCGAAGACTATCGCGACTATATCGAGAGCTGGGTCCACGAGGCCAAGCTGCCCCTGGCGGCAGCCCATCTGATTTTGGAAAACCTGGACGGCAGCGAAGATGACCTGTCGCGCGTAGATGACCTCGGTCGCGAGCTGGCTCGCGTGGAGCGCTATATCGACCAGGCGCTGTACTACGCGCGCTCGGAGGTTGTGGAGCGCGATTACCTGATTCGACGTTGGAACCTCAAGGCTCTGGTGACGGGCGCAATCAAGGCCAACGCCCGCGAGCTCATCGCGGCGCACGTGGCTCCGGTGTGCGAGAACCTCGACTTCGAGGTCTTCACCGACGAGAAGTGGCTCGAGTTTATTCTGGGCCAGCTCATTCAGAACAGCATTAAATATGCGCGTGAGGACGGCGCAAAGATCGTGTTTTCGGGTGCGTTGCTGGATGAGGGCCTGGCAAGCGAGCGCATCGAGCTTACCGTCGCGGACAACGGCTGCGGCGTGAGCGCGGCCGACCTGCCGCGCGTGTTCGAGAAGGGTTTTACCGGCGACAACGGCCGCACCACCAAGCGCGCAACGGGCATCGGCCTCTACCTGGTGGCGCGCCTGTGCTCCAAGATGGGCATCGATGTCACCGCGGCATCCGACCCCGGCGAAGGCTTTGTCGTTACGTTTGCCTTCTCAACGAACAAGTTCCAATACTTTGAGTAACGCACACGGCAAACGCCCGTCCAAACAAAACGTGCCGCCCCAAACGGGGCGGCAC
>NZ_QRLS01000007.1:32911-60296 GCF_003472325.1 Collinsella sp. AM12-1 | reverse complement strand
GGGGCGCCACGCCATTTTTCTATCAGACAACTCGTTGAAGTGAGGCTGCAAAGGCCGCGGGGCCGGGAGGGGTTTCCTAAGGGCACATCCCGCAGCCGCAACGCGGCGAGGACGTGCCCATGGAAACCCCGCAGGCCCCGCGGCCGGTGGGAGCAACGCTACTTTACGACCAAGATGTCGCAATCGGTATTGCGCAGCAGGAACGTCGAAATCGAGCCCAGGAGCGCATACTTGATCGAGGACAGGCCGCGTGCGCCGCAGAGCACCAGGTCGGGCTTAACCACGTCGAGCATCTCGTCCTTGAGCGTCTCGCGAATGCGGCCGGCGCGAATCATGACCTCGACCTCGGGAATGTCGGGATTGGCCTTGGCCTCCTCGAGCTGCTTGGCGATGGAGTTCTTAAATGCCTCCTCTAGGCCGTTGACCAGATCGACCGGATAGGAACCGGCGCTCTCGAGCGCCGTGGAATCGATAACGTGGCCGATGATTAGCTTGGCGCCGTTGTTCGCGGCGACCTTGATGGCGCGTGCGAGCACAAAATCCTGCTGTTCAGTACCGTCGAGTGAAACAAATACCTTGGTGTAGCCCTCGTTCATGGTTTCCTCCTTGGTCTATCGCACGGGCGCGGGGCTCGTGCATCGGGCGGGCGCGGGCGCGTTGGCCGCCGGACACTTTATCTTGTTGCAGTTATACCCAAGGATTTGGGTTTGACCGCTCGCAATTCTGTGAACGGGCGAGTTTTTTGGTAAGGGTAGGCGCAGGCGCGCCGCCAACGGTTGATAATGGGACATCGCCCGCACCGTCCGCAGAACAATATCGGCGGGTGTCTAACGAGGGGGTCCCTTTGGATATCATCGAGCTTTTAAAATCTGCCTTTATGGGCCTGGTCGAGGGCATCACCGAATGGCTGCCCGTTTCGTCGACTGGTCACATGATCTTGGTGGACGAGTTCGTCAAGATGAACGTGAGCGAGACGTTCTGGAATATGTTCCTGGTCGTGATTCAGCTCGGCGCCATTCTGGCCGTCTGTGTGCTGTTCTTCCATGAGCTCAATCCGTTCTCGCCCAGCAAGGGCAAGGAGGGCCGTCGCGACACCTGGGTGCTGTGGGGCAAGATTGTGCTCGGCTGCATTCCCGCCGCGGCGATCGGTCTGCCGCTTAACGACTGGATGGAGGAGCATTTCTATAATGCTCCCGTCGTGGCGCTGGCGCTCATTGTGTACGGCGTGCTGTTTATCGTGATCGAGAACTGGCGCGCGAGCAAGCGCGAGGAAATGGCCGTTGCCGGTTCATTTGGTTCGCGTGCTGTGGTGTCGGGTGGACGTCCCGCCGGTGCGCACTTTGCGGCGCCCGCCGCGGCTACCGCTGAGGATGAGGACGATGACGAGGATCTGGACTTTGGCTCCATCGCCACGCTCGAGGACCTGAGCTGGAAGACTGCGCTGGGTATCGGCTGCTTCCAGGTGCTTTCGCTGGTGCCTGGAACGTCTCGCTCCGGTTCTACCATCATCGGCGGCCTGCTTTTGGGCTGCACGCGTTCGGTGGCGTCCAAGTTTACGTTCTTCCTGGCCATCCCTGTCATGTTTGGCGCGAGTGCGCTCAAGCTGGTCAAGTATTTCATCAAGGGTGGTACGTTCGGCGCCAACGAGGTCGCTATCCTGGGCGTGGGCTGCGTCGTCGCCTTTGTGGTGTCGCTCATTGCCATCAAGTGGCTTATGGGCTTCGTTCGCCGTCACGACTTCAAGTGCTTCGGCGTCTACCGCATCATCCTGGGCATCGTGGTGCTCGCGTACTTCTTTGTCCTGGAGCCGATGCTCGGCCTCTAACTTAGTCGACGCTGCGCGGCGGCCGGGGCGACAACTGGTCATTCAAAGGGGACGGCATGACCAGAAGGTCTATGCCGCCCCCTTTCATGCCAATTTGTTCGCCCCGGCCACCGCTCGCTGCTGCTGCCATGACATCGGCGGTTTCGTGATTGTCAATTGATTCGTGCAGACTGGCCTGACCCCATTGCGCCAAATCCGCTGGGGTGGGTCCGATGGTGGCGCACGGAGTCGTGGTGTGATTTGCGTCGGTGTCCGCGCGGCTCGGTATACTGGTACGGCTCAAACTATGGCGCTGCCCGCAGGCGCGCCGTCCGTCAGATGAGGAGTCGCCCATGACCCAGCCCCTGCCCTGGGAAAAGAACACTGCCGCGCCCGTGCCGCCCGCGCCGGAACCCGTGCCGCTCGATGCATACACCGCCCCCGCTGCGCCGGAGCCCGAGCTCGTTCCGCTCGACATCTACGACGCTCCCGCGCCGGCGCCCAAGCCCGCCAAGCCGCTCGTCGACATCGACAGCCTTAATCCCGCCCAGCGCGAGGCGGTCCTGTCCACCGAGGGCCCGTTGCTGGTGCTCGCCGGCGCCGGCTCGGGCAAGACCCGCGTCTTGACCTTCCGCATCGCACATATGCTCGGCGACCTGGGTGTTAAGCCTTGGCAGGTTCTTGCCATCACGTTTACCAACAAGGCTGCGGCCGAGATGCGCGAGCGTCTGGCGGCACTCATCCCCAGCGGCACCCGTGGCATGTGGGTGTGCACCTTCCATGCCATGTGCGTGCGCATGCTGCGCGAGGACGCCGACCTGCTGGGCTATACCGGTCAATTCACCATCTACGATGACGACGACTCAAAGCGCATGGTGCGCGACATTATGCAGGCGCTCGGCATCGAGCAAAAGCAGTTCCCCATCAACATGATCCGCAGCAAGATCAGCTCTGCTAAAAACGCCATGATCGGGCCCGAGGACATGCTCAAGAGCGCCGATAGCCCCAACGACAAAAAGGCCGCGCAAGTCTACCTGGAGCTGAAGCGCCGCCTGCGCGCCGCCAACGCGATGGACTTCGACGACCTGCTCGTGCGCACGCTCGAGCTACTGCGCACCCGCCCCGAGGTGCTCGACAAGTACCAAGAGCGCTTCCGCTACATTAGCGTCGACGAATATCAGGACACCAACCACGTCCAGTACGAAATCGCCAACCTGCTGGCCGCCAAGTACCAAAACCTCATGGTCGTGGGCGACGACGACCAGTCCATTTATAGCTGGCGTGGCGCCGACATCACCAACATCCTGGACTTTGAGCAGGACTTTAAAAACTGCAAGACCGTCAAGTTGGAGCAGAACTATCGCTCCACGGGTCACATCCTGAGCGCCGCCAATGCCGTTGTTCGCCACAACTCGCAGCGCAAGGACAAGCGCCTGTTTACGGCCGAGGGCGATGGCGAGAAGATTCAGGCTTTCCAGGCAAGCGACGAGCGCGACGAAGGTCGCTGGATTGCCGGCGAGATCGAAAAGCTGCATGCCAAGGGTACGAGCTACGACGATATCGCCGTGTTCTACCGCACCAACGCCCAGTCGCGTATCCTCGAAGATATGTTCCTGCGCGCGGGCGTGCCCTACAAGATCGTCGGCGGCACGCGATTCTTCGACCGCGCCGAGATTCGCGACGTCATGGCCTACCTCAAGATGATCGTGAACCCGGCCGACGAGATGAGCGTCAAGCGCGTCATCAACACGCCGCGCCGCGGCATCGGCTCCACCTCGATCCAAAAGATCGAGCAGCTGGCGCGCGACAACCGCTGCTCGTTCTTCCAGGCCTGCGAGATCGCAACAGCCGAGACGGGCATGTTTAGTGCCAAGGTGCGCAACGGCCTGTCGAGTTTTGTGGCGCTGGTGCGCGAGGGCCGCCGCATGGACGGCGAGCTCAAGGACGTCGTCGAGATGATTGTCGATAAGACGGGCCTGCTGCAGGCGTTTCGCGCCGAGGGCACCATGGAGTCCGAGAGCCGCGCCGAGAACATCCAGGAATTCCTGGGCGTCGCCGCCGAATTTGAGGAGACGCACGAGGATATCGAGGGTACGCTCGAGAGTCTAGAAGAGCTGCGCGCGGCCGGTGTTGCCGACGTGCCGTCCGTCGCCGAGTCCGAGTCCGTCGTGGTGAGTGCGCCCGCGTCCGAGCCGGGGCCGTCCGCTCCGGCATCCTCGTTTGAGGCACTTGTCGGCGCTCGTGACGCCGCGGGCTCCAATCCGCTCGATAGCCTAGCCGCCCCGGCGCTCTCGCCGCAGGATGCCCTGGCCGCCGCCATCGCGGGCAACGCGTATGCCGTGCCAACAGAGCTACCGGCGGGCGCCGTGCATGCCGACGAGATCGAGCGCACCTACGGTCCGCTCACCTGTAAGGCACTGCCGGCACTCATGGAGTGGCTGGCCCTGCGCTCCGACCTGGATTCCCTGGCCGGCGAGACGCATGCCATTACCATGATGACCATCCACTCCGCCAAGGGCCTGGAGTTCCCGGCGGTGTTCGTGGCCGGCATGGAGGAGGGTATCTTCCCGCACGTGCACGACTTTGGCGGCAGCGATGACCCGGGCAAGCTCGAGGAGGAGCGTCGCCTGGCCTACGTTGCCATCACGCGTGCCCGTAAGCGCCTGTTCCTGACCTATGCGGCCACGCGTCGCACCTACGGCTCGACCTCTGCCAACCCGCGCTCTCGCTTCCTCAACGAGATTCCGTTTGAGGATATCGAGTTTAGCGGTATCGGTTCTGCCGGTTTTGAGGGCACGGGCTGGGAGAAGCGCGGCGACCGTCACGGCACCTTTGGCTCGGGCATGGGCTCGGATATGTATGGCGGCAAGGTGTTCGGTTCGCATACGCGCTCGACCGGCGGTTCCGGTTCGCGCGGCGGATCGAGCTTCGACGATTTCTTTGGTGGCAGCACCTATGGCACCGAGCGCCATCGCGGGGTCTCGCCCGACGCCGGCCGTGTTGCCTCGACCTTTGGTTCGGGTGCGCCGCGAGCCAAAAAGCCATCGTCCAAGGTGTCGCCGACGGTGGAACGCAAGGTCGATCGCGCCAGTGCATCGCAGGACTTTGCCGCGGGCGATACCGTGAGTCACAAGACCTTTGGCACGGGTACCGTGATCTCGGTCGCGGGAGACATGATTGAGGTTCAATTCGAAAAGACCGGCCAGACCAAAAAGCTGATGAAGGGCTTTGCACCGATCGTTAAGCTGAATGCCTAACTGCGAGGTTGACCGGGCGCTCCGGGGGCTTTGGTCGCCTGCTCGGACAGTCCTGCTCGCACGGAGAGCACATTAAGTGCTCTCCGGCTCGTGCGGAACTCGCGATCGACCAAAGCCCCCGACGCGCCCTCTTCCTTGTGGCGTTTTAGCCTGCAGCTTGCGAACGTCGCTTTGCTCGTTCGCTTTTTGGTCTGGAGAGCCGGGTGGGCTGATAGAAAAATAGATGTGAGTAGGGGCTCTCCCGTGCATGGACGGGGGAGCCCCTTGTTTCGTTTTGGTTGTTATTGCGACCTAGAGGTGGCTGACGATCAGTTCCATCTTGCCTTCGAGGTCAATGGAGCTAACGGTGCTGGGGGCTAGCAGGTGGCTTCCCTTGTGGACGGGGTCGCCGCAGACGGTGCCTTCGCCGTCGATGACTGACAGGCACATGAAGGGCCAGCGCTGGTCGAGGGTTTTGCTGCCGTCGACGCGAACGCGATCGACGGTGTAGCAGGGGTTGGACTCGAGCTCAGTCACGCCGTCGACCTCGGGCGCGGTCACGGTGCCGTCGGTCGGAGCCTGGACATCAAAATCGATGCAGTCGAGGCTCTGCTCAATGTGCAGAGGGCGCAGCTTGCCGTCGGTGCCGGGGCGGTCGTAGTCGTACAGGCGATAGGTCACATCGCTCGACTGCTGCGTCTCCAAAATGAGCGTGCCGGTCTTGATGGCGTGCACGGTACCGGAATCAATCTGGAAAAAGTCGCCCTTGTGGATCGGCAGCACGTTGAGCATGTCGTCCCAGCGGCCGTCCTTGATCATCAGTGCGGCCTCAGCGCGATCCTTAGCGCGTTGTCCGACGATGATCGTGGCGCCGGGCTCGCAGTCCAGCACATACCAGCACTCGGTCTTGCCCAGGCTGCCGTTCTCGTGCTTCGCAGCGTATTCGTCGTTGGGATGAATCTGGATTGAAAGGTCGTCCTTGGCGTCCAGAATCTTAATGAGCAGCGGGAACTCCTTGCCCTCGCAGTTGCCAAAGAGCTCACGGTGCTCGGCCCACAGCCACGACAGCGTGTGGCCGGCATACGGGCCCTCTGCAATCTGGCAGTCGCCGTTGGGGTGGGCCGAGATGGCCCAGCACTCACCGATGGGGCCCTCGGGAATGTCGTAACCAAATACGGTTTCGAGCTGGCGGCCGCCCCAGATCTTCTCGTGGAAGATCGGCGTCAGTTTAATCAAGTCGGACATGTTCATACCCCCATTGTGTTGCGCGGCCGCCCACTCCAAACGAGCCATAGTGAGCGCCCGCATGACTACAAAAACTTATGCCAGCGTTACGTTGTGTAGCTCAAAGCGATCGCCTACGTTGTGCGAGATAGAATATTCAAACGCGGTGCCGCTATCCAAGAAGCCAATCTGGTTGAGTTCGAGCAGGGGAGAGCCGGGTTTGGTATCCAGGCGCTCAGCCTCTTCCTCAGTTGCCGCGACAGCGCGAATGGTGCGATGGAAGCTCGAGATCTTCAGTCCGCATTGCTCGCGGATAAAGCCGTAGACCGATCCGTACAGGTCCTTCTTTTTAAGGCCCGGGATCAGTTCGAGCGGCATATAGGTGTACTCGATGACGATGGGCTTCTCGTCGACCTGGCGCACGCGCACGATGTGATAGGCGAAGTCATCCTCGGCCATTCCCAGCTGGGTCGCAACCTCTGCCGGCGGATTGACGATCGAGAAATCGTAGACCACCGAGGTCACCTTTTCCCCGCGGTGCTCATACGAAAAGCCCTGGGCACGGTCGTTCTTGCCTTGAAAAAACACCTGGCCGGGAAGCCCCGCCGTGTCCTTGACGTAGGTGCCCGATCCGCGCCGGCTGGTAATAAGGCCTTCCTCGGTGATCTGCTCAATCGCTCGTTTGACGGTGATTTTGGAAACGCCATAGAGCTCACAGAACTCAACGACGGTGGGCAACTTATCGCCCGGTTTAAGTGCGCCGTCCTCGATGCTTCGACGGATATCTGCAGCTATCGCCTCGTATTTGGGAATCATGCAATCCTCCCTTCATATTTGCGTCGATATTTAGAAAGTATACCTACTTAAAAAGCATCCATATGGCTTTCATGAAAGAAGTTCGATAAAGAAAAATGAAAAAGACGCTTTACATAGAAAATTAGAGCGCTATAGTTACAGACAACAAGCGAGATGCATTGGCGTTTCCTTGTACTGTTTGGGGACGGCTTTGTTTTGGCAGGTTGGATATCGGTATGACCGGTGCGCGCCCGCGCCGGATAACCTGCCAAAGCAAACCCGTCTCCAACCGGAAGCTCTAAGACACGAAAGCGAGGACTTTGATGGCACAGTATCAGCTGCCCCGTGACTTCTTCTTTGGCGCTGCTATGTCCGGCCCGCAGACTGAGGGTCAGTGGAATCAGAGCGGCAAGCTCGAGAACCTGTGGGACACCTGGTCCATCCAGGATCTGGGTTCGTTCTACAACTGCGTTGGCTCTTATGCCGGCAATGACTTTATGGCCAAGTACCAGGAAGACCTTCGCATTTTGAAGGAATTGGGCCTGGATACCTATCGCACTTCCATCCAGTGGAGCCGTCTGCTCGATGCCGACGGCAACCTGAACGAGGAGGGCGCCGCGTGGTATCACGAGCTGTTCCGCGCCTCTCGCGAGGCCGGCCTGGAGCCGTTTGTCAACTTGTACCACTTTGACATGCCCACCTACCTCTTTAACCGCGGCGGCTGGGAGAGCCGTGAGGTCGTCGAGGCTTACGCGCATTACGCCGACGTCGCCTTCCGCGAGTTTGGCCAGGAGATTAAGTACTGGTTCACCTTTAACGAGCCCATCGTCGAGCCCGAGCAGCGCTATCAGGAGGGCGTGTGGTTCCCGCAGCTCCACGACTTCAACCGCGCCCGCACCGTGCAGTATCACATCTCGCTGGCGCACGCGCTGGCCGTGGCCAACTATCGTCGCGCCTATGACGAGGGCGCTATTCGCGCCGATGCTAAGATCGGCATGATCAACTGCTTTACCCCGGTCTACACCAAGGAGAACCCCAGCGAGGCAGACCTCGAGGCCGTGCGTATGACCAGCGGCATCAACAACCGCTGGTGGCTTGACCTCATTACCAAGGGCGAGCTTCCTGCCGACGTGCTCGACAGCCTGGCCAAGGGCGGCGTTAAGCTCCCGTTCCGTGCCGGCGACCAAGAGATTCTTAAGCAGGGTGTTGTCGACTGGCTCGGCTGCAACTACTACCACCCCACGCGCGTTCAAGCGCCGGCGAGCAAGGTCGACCAGTACGGCCTGCCGCACTTTGCCGACGAGTACGTATGGCCCGACGCCGTTATGAACGAGAGCCGCGGCTGGGAGATCTACCCGCAGGGCCTCTACGACTTTGGCATGGACTGCGCCAAGAACTACCCCGATCTTGAGTGGTTCGTTTCCGAGAACGGCATCGGCATCATGGACGAATACAAGAACCGTGACGCCGAAGGAACCATCCAGGATGACTACCGCGTCGACTTTGTACGTCAACACCTGGAGTGGGTTGCCAAGGCAATTGCCGAGGGCGCCAAGTGCCGCGGATACCATTATTGGGCCGTCATCGATAACTGGTCTTGGGCGAACGCCTTTAAGAATCGCTATGGCTTTGTCGAGGTCGATTTGATGGATGGTTATAAGCGCCGTCTTAAGAAGTCGGCGGCCTGGCTCAAACAGGTCGCCACGACCCACGTGGTTGATTAGCGATCGGGCGAACGCCCAGACCGCGCGCCGCCGCGCGCAACACATGGCACATCTGGTGGCAGAGGGCGACAGACCACCGTGCGCATAGGAAAAGGCCGGATTTGAAAGTTAGGAGCAATCATGGCCAGTGACAACGGAAAGAGCTTCCTCGACAAGTTTGCCGAGGTCTCTGCGAAGGTGGGAAACCAGGTTCACCTGCGTTCCCTGCGTGACGCCTTCGCGACCATCACGCCGCTCTATATCCTTGCGGGTATCGCGGTTCTTATTAACAACGTCGTGTTCCCCCTGTTCCCGCTCGATGCGGCGGGCCTTGCCAATCTTCAGACGTGGGGTTCGGCAATTACGCTGGGCACCCTCAACGTCTCTGCCATTATCTTGGCCGGATTGATTGGCTACAGCCTCGCTAAGAACAAGCGTTTCGATAACCCGCTTGCTTGCGTGGTCGTCGCTATCTCTGCTTTCGTCATCATGATGCCGCAGCAGGTCACCGCCACGCTTGCCGCCACGAGCCCGCTGCTCACCGACAAGATCACCTCCGCCGAGGTCACGGGCGCCCTTTCGACTGCCAACACCGGCACCAACGGTCTGTTCTCGGCTATTATCATCGCCCTGCTTTCCGTCTCGCTCTTCATCAAGATTTCTGGCGTCGAGAAGCTCAAGGTTAAGCTGGGCGAGGGCGTGCCTCCCGCGGTCTCCAACTCCTTCAACGTCATGATCCCGATGCTGCTCAACCTCGCGATCTTCGCTCTTGCCGCAGCCCTGCTCGCCGTGTGCGCCGGCACCGATCTGTGCACCATCATCTCCACGTGCATCTCCAACCCGCTCAAGAGCATCATGAACGCCGGTCCGTGGGCTGTTATCCTCATCTACACCCTTGCTAACCTGCTGTTCTGCGTCGGTATTCACCAGTCCACCATCTCTGGCGCTACCGTCGAGCCGATCCTGACCATGCTCATCGTCGACAACATGGCTACCTTTGCCGCCGGTGGCACCATCCAGCCCGATCACTACATGAACATGCAGATCGTTAACAGCTTCGCCCTCATCGGCGGCTCGGGCTGCACCCTCATGCTTCTGCTCGACACGCTCCTGTTCTCCAAGAACAAGGCTTCCGAGACCGTTTCCAAGATGGCTATCCTGCCTGGTCTGTTCAACATCAACGAGCCGGTTATCTACGGTTACCCCATCGTGTACAACCTGCCGCTCATGATTCCGTTTGTCCTTCTTCCCGATCTGTTCATCGGCATCACCTATGGCCTTACCTGCGCAGGCATCATCAGCCCCTGCATCGCCCAGGTGCCCTGGACTATGCCTCCCGTCATCAATGCCCTGCTCGCTACGGGCTTTGACTGGCGCGCCGGCGTGTGGCAGGCTCTCGAGATTGTCATTGGCATGGCCGTCTACCTGCCCTTTATGAAGATTTCCGAGAAGGCAATCGCCAAGCAGGAGGCTCTCGCCGAGTAGAACGCCTAACGTTCGTCCCTTTCACCGCTGCGGGCGCCGGTACGCGGTGCCGGTGCCCGCAGCTCTCTCCCTTGTGTAAAGACGCAGGGGTTGGGCACAATAGCCGCAAGGAATAAAACCAGTCGTCGTCTGCGCGCCGCGCAGTTATAAGGAGGAAACCATGAAGAAGATCATGCTCTGCTGCAATGCCGGTATGTCCACGAGCCTGCTGGTCCAGAAGATGCAGGCCGAGGTTGCAAACCGTGGTCTGGATATCGAGATCGAGGCTCGTCCCATGAACGAGGCCCACGATCACCTGGACGAGTGCGACATGTTGTTGCTTGGCCCGCAGATCGGCTACACCAAGGGCGATTTTGAGAAGGAGGCCGCCGGTCGTTTCCCGGTCGAGGTCATCAACATGGTCGACTATGGCCGCATGAACGCTGCCGGCATCATCGACCACTGCGTCAGCGTGATGGGCTAGGTGCTCCGCATGGAGGATATGAACGAGTTGCAGATGACCTGCTTCGAGATCATCAGCTACGTCGGTACCGCCAAGAGCATGTACATCAATGCCGTGCAAAAGGCCAAGGAGGGCGATTTTGACGCTGCCGAGGAGCTTATCAAGCAGGGCGACGAGGCCTATAACGGTGGACACGATGTCCATATGGGGCTCCTTAAAAAGGAGGCCAACGGCGAGCGTAACGGCGAGGCCCCGCTGATTCTGCTGCATGCCGAGGACCAGATGGCAGGCACCGAGACCATGCGCGTCATGGCGACGGAGCTCATCGAGATCCACAAGCAGCTGCAGGCACTTAAGGCCTAGTCGGCGTTATCGCCGCGACGGACCGTGCGGTCCAACAGACAACAGAGCCCCTTTGACGGGCGCCGGGAGTCTCCGCCTCCCGGCGCCTTTTTTTGGGGATGGTCTTGCGCGGTCTGTTGAGCGGTCAATTGCGTTTCCCCAGATAAAACCTGCCAAAACAAACCTGTCCCTTTTTGGTAGGTTTTTGCCTTGGGAGCGGTACCATACTGGCAATGTTTAAACGAGAAAGGTGGGCTCCCATGGAACCTAAGCAGTACTACATCGGCATTGACGTCGGCGGCACTTCGGTCAAGGAGGGTCTGTTCGACGAGGACGGCAACCTGCTGGCCAAGGCCAGCGTGCCTACGCCTCCTATCGTTGACGCCGCGGGCTTTGCCGCGGTGACCGAGGCTATCGACCAGGTGGTCGCCAAGGCTCAGATTCCGCGTGCCTTTGTGGCGGGCATTGGTCTGGCCGTTCCGTGCCCCATCCCGGCATCGGGCGATGCCAAGGTCAAGGCCAACATTGCCATTAACCTGCCCGAGCTGAGAGTCGCCATTCAGGAGCACTGCCCCGACGCGGTCGTTAAGTACGAGAACGATGCCAACGCCGCTGCCATGGGCGAGGCCTGGCTCGGCTCTGCCAAGGGCGTGCAGAACGTGGTGATGGTCACCATCGGTACCGGCGTGGGCGGCGGCGTTATCGTTAACGGCGACGTGGTATCGGGTGTTGTGGGCGCCGGCGGCGAGATTGGCCACATGTGCCTGAACCCGGCCGAGGAGCGCACCTGTGGCTGTGGCGGCCATGGCCACCTGGAGCAGTATTCCAGCGCCACCGGCGTGGTGAGCAACTACCTTGCCGAGTGCGAAAAGGCGGGCGTCGAGCCCATCGAGCTCACCGGGCCTTCTGATTCCAAGGACGTGTTCCAGGCCTGCCGCGAGGGTGACAAGCTCGCGCTGGCAGCTGCCGATACCATGGCCGACTATCTCGGCCGCGCCCTGGCGCTTATTGCCAACGTGGTCGATCCCGAGATGTTCCTGATCGGCGGCGGTGCTTCCGCTTCGGCCGATGTCTACCTCGACAAGGTCCGCGAGCACTTTAAGCAGTACGCGCTCTCCGCCTCGCGCGAGACGCCCATTAAGGTCGCTTCGCTCGGCAACGACGCCGGCATCATCGGTGCCGCTTACGTAGCCCTGCGCGCCGCCGGTAAATAGCTGGTGCAAGGGGGACAGGTTACTTTGCACCAACATGGTGCAAAAGGGACAGCCTTGGCCCCCGTGCCTGCCCCAATTTGTGCCGCGGCCCTTCCATCTCATAGGGTTCGGCGTCAGCGTGCTACCATAGCTATGTCCAAGTACACATATCAAGTGGAGGATATCCATGGCAAACGTTCTTGTCTTTGGTCACCAGAACCCCGATAACGACGCCATCATGAGCGCCGTCGTCCTGTCCCAGCTGCTCAACCAGGTTGAGTATGCCGGCAACACCTACGAGGCCTGCGCCCTTGGTCAGCTTCCGGCCGAGTCCGCCAAGCTGCTCGCCGACGCCGGCATCGCCGAGCCCCGCGTGATCGAGTCCGTCGAGGCCGGTCAGCTCGTCGTCCTCACCGACCACAACGAGTCCGCCCAGTCCGTCGCCGGCCTTAAGGACGCCACGGTCTTTGGCGTTGTCGATCATCACCGCATCGGCGACTTCGAGACCGCCGGCCCGCTGCACTACATCTGCCTGCCCTGGGGCTCCAGCTGCACCATCGTCACCAAGCTCGCCGGCGTGCTCGGCGTTGAGCTTTCCGACATCCAGGCCAAGCTGCTGCTCTCGGCCATGATGACCGACACGCTCATGCTCAAGAGCCCCACCACCACCGATGTCGACCGCGCCGTCGCCGCCAAGCTCGGCGAGCAGGTGGGCGTCGATCCGGTTAAGTTTGGCATGGAGGTCTTCCTCACCCGTCCGTCCGGCTCCTTCACCGCAGCCGAGATGGTCGGCAACGACATCAAGATGTTCGAGCCCGCCGGCAAGAAGCTGCTTATCGGCCAGTACGAGACCGTCGACAAGAGCCGTGCGCTTGGCATGATTGACGAGATCCGCGAGGCCATGCGCGCCTACGCCGCCGAGAAGGGTGCCGACGGCATTGTCTTGTGCATCACCGACATCATGGAGGAGGGCTCGCAGGTCCTGCTCGAGGGCGAGACCGAGGCTGCTCAGAAGGGCCTGGGCATTGCTGACGAGCACGACGGCGTCTGGATGCCGGGCGTCCTCTCCCGTAAGAAGCAGGTCGCTGCCCCCATCATGGCCGCCTGCTAGGTTTTGTAACCTGCTACGACCGGACCGCGGACACCCCGCGCTCCGGTCGTTTTTTGTGCGCGGCGCCGCGTCGTCTCTTGGACAGGCGCGCCCGTGTCGTTGAGCAAATAATGTTCAACCTGTGGTTCCGCTTTTCGGCCACGCCTGCGTGCTTGTCGTGCAGGGTAGGCTAGATGCAAGCGTAATACGTTGGAGCGCGGCGCCGCCACTTGGGCGGGCCGTGCTTTTTTAAGACGGGAGCTTTCCCGTGAAAGGAGCCGCCCATGGCAGCAACTGAGCAGCTGTTCAACGTTCGTGAGCGCAAGCGTTTTGAGCGCCACGACATCTGGGAGCGCATCGCCGAGAACGGCACGATTTCCGCCGCCGTCATGGTCTTCGCCGCCATCGCCGCCGTCATTTGCGCCAATACCGATGCCTACGAGGCCATCCATCACTTTTTGGAGACCCCGCTGTATGTGGGTCTGGGCAACCTTACGGCCGGTCTCACCGTCGAGCTTTTCGTCAACGACTTCCTCATGGCGATCTTCTTTTTGTTGGTGGGCATCGAGCTTAAGTACGAGATGACGGTCGGCGAGCTCAAGAATCCGCGTCAGGCCATGCTTCCCATGCTGGCGGCCGTGGGCGGCGTTGTCGTTCCCGCCTGCATCTACCTGATCTTTAACCATGCCGGCGCGCACAACGGCTGGGCCATTCCCATGGCAACCGATATTGCCTTTGCGCTGGGCGTGCTGTCGCTTTTGGGTAATCGCGTGCCCAACGGCGTGCGCGTGTTCTTCTCGACGCTCGCCATCGCCGACGACCTCATCTCCATCGCCGCCATCGCCATCTTCTACGGTCAGAGCCCCAATCCGTTTTGGTTGGGCGCTGCCGCGCTTGTGACCTGCGCGCTCGTGTGGCTCAACAAGACGCAGCATTACCGCCTTGCCCCGTATTCGGTACTGGGTCTGCTGTTGTGGTTCTGCATGTTCAAGAGCGGCGTACATGCCACGCTTGCTGGCGTCATCTTGGCCTTTACCATCCCGGCCAAGTGCGGCGTCAAGCTCGATAGCCTCACCGATTGGCTGGGCGAGTGCCTGCCGCTACTCGATGACCGCTACGACGACGAGGCGCACATCCTGGGCCAGCATGACTTTACCGTCTCGACCACCAAGGTCGAGCGCGTCATGCACCGCGTGACCCCGCCGCTCATCCGCATGGAGCGTCTGATCTCCACGCCGGTCAACTTTGTGATCCTGCCGATCTTTGCGTTCGTGAACGCACAGGTTCGCCTAGTGGGCGTGGACATGAGCACGCTGCTCACCGACCCGGTGACGCTCGGCGTGTACTTTGGCATGCTGCTGGGCAAGCCGATCGGTATTTTTGGCATGACGTTTGCCCTGGTTAAGCTTAGGGCCTGCGAGCTGCCGCGCAATGTCAACTGGCACATGATTGCCGGTGTGGGCATTCTGGGCGGCATCGGCTTTACCATGTCGATTCTCATCAGCGGCCTTGCCTTCCCGACGGCTGAATTTGAGGTTCTGGCCGCCAAGGCCGCTATTCTCGCCGGCTCTGTCACCGCGGCCGTGCTTGGCATGATCTACATGAGCGTGGTCTGCAAGCATCCCTCGCCCAAAGACGAGTAAGAGCGCGAAAACCGGCTCCAGAACCGATTCGGGCGCGTTCAAAATGCGGATTCGGGCGGTGCTTGCCGCCTGCCAGACACGCCAGTGGTCAAAAAACGCCGTTTGTGAGTACTGTCACAAACGGCGTATCATTTTAGGTGCGGAAAATAATGAACAAAGTTATAAGAACTGTACGTTAATGAGTGACCATCGACTTCCAATTTGGCGCTAGCTGACGGTGATTAGGAAGTTTCAAGTCGAGTTTTGCCGATTTCGACCAAGAATCGCTGCTACTAAAAAGGTAACAGTACTCATATTTGCCCTTTTTTGGCCACAAGCCCTAAAACAAGCCTCGCCAAGGTCGGGAAGCGGGCCAAATCGCCGGCCTCGAGGCTTATTCCACCGTTCCGTAGACGGCGCCCCAGCCGTGGGCGGCCAAGGCGGAGTTGAGCTGGTCGCAAAGTGACTGGCGGTCGTAGTAGCCGGGCGGCAAAAGGTTCACGATTTCCATGAGGTCGGGTGCCAAGTCGACGATTTCGGCCTGCACGATTAGGTCAAGCCGGTCGATGGCGTGGCGGTCGTAAAACAGTCCGTCGACCAGGCGCTGCAGGTCACCGAATTCCTCGGCCTGGAACAATCCGTACTCCATAGTGCCTCCTTGGGCGCCCCACGCCGGCATGCGCGGCGATTCGTAATTTATTGCGATGGACTTAATCTATCACGGCTTCATAACGTTGCGGCGGTGGCGGTCTATACTTAGACGAACTGCAACGTCCCGCTTCGCGAAAGGTCGCACCCATGCAGACGATCTACCAGAAGATGGAAACCACCGAACTCGATGCCGCCATCGAGGCGCTCAAGGCCGAGGTCGCCGAGGTCAAGGCCAAGGGTCTGGCGCTCGATATGGCCCGCGGCAAGCCGTCGCCCTCCCAGGTGGACATCTCGCGCCCCATGCTCGATATCCTCAACGCCGATGCCGATCTGCACGACGGCAGCGTCGACTGCTCCAACTACGGCTGCTTCGAGGGTATTCCTTCGGCACGCAAGTTGGCAGGGGAGTTCCTGGGCTGCCCCGCCGAGCAGACGCTCGTGCTGGGTTCGTCGAGCCTTTTGATCGAGCATGACATCGCCGGCATGTTCTGGCGCTGTGGCTCGTGCGGCAGCGAGCCCTGGGACGCCTACGAGGCCGCGCACGACGGCAAGAAGGTCAAGTTCCTGTGCCCCGTTCCCGGCTACGATCGCCACTTTGGCATCACCGCCGACTTGGGCATCGAGAACGTCCCCGTCGCGATGACCGACAACGGCCCCGACATGGCCGAGGTTGAGCGCCTGGTTGCCACCGACGACTCCATCAAGGGCATCTGGTGCGTGCCCAAGTATTCCAACCCCACGGGCATCACATTTAGCGAGGACACCGTGCGTCGCCTGGTCGAGATGCCCACGGCCGCGCCCGATTTCCGCATCTTCTGGGACAACGCCTACTGCGTGCACGACCTGTACGACGAGACCGACGAGCTCGCCAACATCTTCGATCTTGCCCGCGCGGCGGGCACCGAGGACCGCGTGGTGGCCTTTGCCTCGACGTCCAAGATCACCTTCCCGGGTGCCGGCATCGGCTTTATCGGTGCGAGCCCCGCGGTCATCGCCGAGTTCTCCAAGCGCCTCAAGGCCGGCCTGATCAGCGCCGACAAACTCAACCAGCTGCGTCACGTGCGTTTCCTCCCCACCATCGAGGCGGTCAAGGAGCACATGAAAAAGCATGCCGAGTTCCTGCGCCCGCGCTTTGAGTCCGTCGAGCGCAAGCTCACCGAGGGCTTGGGCGACACGGGTTGTGCCACCTGGACGCATCCCCGCGGCGGCTACTTTGTGAGCTTCGATGGTCCCGAGGGCTCGGCCCAGAAGGTCGCCGCGCTTTGCGCCGACCTGGGCGTCAAGCTCACGCCGGCAGGTGCTACCTGGCCCTATGGCAAGGACCCGCGCGACACCAACATCCGCATCGCGCCGAGCTATCCCACGGTCGAGGACCTGGAGGCCGCGCTCGATGTGCTGGTGCTGGCCGTCAAGCTCGTCGCTGCCGAGCTTGCGCGTGCCGAGCGCGCCTAGCGCGTATGGCCCCGCAAGTACGCACCCATTACTATCAGCACTTTCGATTCGCAAAGGAGCGTTTACATGGATTTGGGTATTTCCACCAACCCCACGCCGGAGCTCTACACCATTAAGGTAACCGGCGAGATCGATATCTCTAACGCCGACAGTCTGCGTAATGCCATCGACTTGGCGCTCGAGCAGCCCACCGAGGCCGTTGAGCTCGACTTTGCCCAGGTGAGCTATATCGACTCGACGGGCATTGGCGTTCTTGTGGGCGCCGCGCACCACGCAGCCGATCATGGTAAGCGCTTTAGCTGCGCCAACGTGCAGCCTGCGGTGATGCGCGTGGTTCAGCTGCTGGGCGTGGACCAGGAGATCTCGATCACGGCGGCATAGGCCCCGCCCCAAAAGGGGTGTGCCGTTTGGCATATGTTTGTGATGCGCTCGGACGTTTTGGCGTCCGGGCGCTATACTTGACCGAATGAATAGACGAGTTCCGGCCGAATGGCGCGGTGCGGGCTCGACTCACATCGAGCCTTGGAGGTATGTGTGTTTGGTATTGGAGAAGGTGAGCTGGCAATCATCGTGGTCTTCGGCTTTTTGCTGTTTGGCCCGGATAAGCTCCCGCAGATGGGCCGCACGATCGGCCGCGCCATCCGTCAGTTCCGCGAGACGCAGGAAAAGATGACGGCCGTTGTTCAGTCCGAGATCATCGATCCGGTAAGCGAGGCCGCGTCGGCGCCGGTCAAGCCCAAGAAGGCCGCTGCGACCGACGACGATTCCGATGCGGACGAGGATGCCGCCGAGACGGCTGCGCCAGCAAAGAAGGAGACCTTTGCCGAGCGCCGCGCCCGTCTTGCCGCCGAGAAGGCCGCAAGCGAGGGCGCTGCTGAGGGCGAAGGCGCTGTTGATGAGGCCGAGGGTACAGAGCCTGCTGCTGCCGTCGAGCCCGAGCCTGCTGCAGAGTCCGAGCCCGAGCCGGCAGAGCCCACGACGGCTGACCTCTACGCCCGTCGTCCCCGCAAGCGCAAGGCCGTCGTCGACCAGCTCGCTCGCGAGCTCGAGGTCGAGGACGATGCCGAGGCTGCTGCCGCCGACGCCCCGAAGGGAGGCGATGAGTAATGCCGATCGGACCTGCGCGCATGCCGCTCTTCGATCACCTGGGAGAGCTCCGTCGCCGCCTGACCATCGTGGTCGTTTCGGTGTTTGCCGCCGCCATCGTGCTGTACTTTGCCACGCCCGTGGTGCTCGATATTCTTGAGGACCCCATCCGCTCCTTTGTGCCGGACGGTAAGTTTTACATCACCACCACGCTCGGCGGCTTTGGCCTGCGCTTCTCGCTTGCCATCAAGATGGCCGTGGTCATGTGCACGCCCATGATCATCTGGCAGATTCTGGCATTTTTCCTGCCGGCACTGCGCCCCAACGAGCGCAAGTGGGTTGTGCCCACGGTGCTCGCCTCGACGGTGCTGTTCTTCCTGGGTGCCATCTTCTGCTACTTCATCATCATCCCGGCGGGCTTTGAGTGGCTCATCGGCGAGACCTCGGCTGTCGCTACGGCGTTGCCCGATCTGGAGAACTACGTCAACATGGAGCTGCTCTTTATGATCGGCTTTGGTGTGGCGTTTGAGCTGCCGCTCATCATCTTCTACCTGTCCGTTTTCCACATCGTGTCCTATGCGGCCTTCCGCAGCGCCTGGCGCTACGTGTACGTAGGCCTGCTCGTGGGTTCGGCTGTGATTACGCCCGACGGCTCGCCCGTTACGCTGGGTCTCATGTATGGCGCCCTGCTCTCGCTCTACGAGATTTCGCTCGCCATCGCTCGCGTGGTCATTACCGCGCGCGAGGGCAAGGAGGGCCTGTTCGTGAGCCGTCTGGACCTGTTCTCGGACGACGAGGACGACGAGGAGTAAATCGGTATGCACGAGGTTGGCATTGTCAACGGCATACTCGATACAGTGATTCGCGCGGCGCGTGGGGCGGGGGCCTCGCGCGCCGTTTTGGTAACGCTGCGTATCGGGGATATGACCGAGGTCGTGCGCGAGGCGCTCGACTTTGCGTGGGAGACGTTTCGCGACGAGGACCCGCTCACGCGCGGCTGCGAGCTTGCCGTGGAGGAGGTCCATCCACAAAGCGAGTGCCTGGACTGCGGCGAGGTCTTTGAGCACGACCGTTTCCATTGTCGCTGCCCCCAGTGTGGCGGCGCCAACGTGCGCCTGCTGCACGGCCGCGAGCTCGATATCGCAAGTATCGAAATCGAAACCCCCGACGATTAGCCCGCTAGCCATCTAATGATGGGGTATAAAGGGGCCAAAGTAAGGAGCGCTAAGTATGGCCGAGAAAACGATTGATATCGCGTCGCCGATTCTGTCGCGCAACGAGCGCCTGGCAGATCAGCTGCGTCAGCGATTTAATGAGGCAGGCACCTACGTGATCAATGTGCTGTCGAGCCCCGGCTCGGGTAAGACCACCACGATTCTGGGCACCAACGAGCGCCTGCGTGACAAGGCCGGCCTACGCTGTGCCGTCATCGAGGGCGATATCGCCTCGGATGTCGACGCCATCACCATGAAGGAAGCCGGCATGCCCGCCATCCAGATCAACACGGGCGGTCTGTGCCACCTCGAGGGCAACATGATCATGGAGGCTGTCGATGCCTTCGACCAGGCTGTGGGTCTGGAGAACATCGACGTCATCTTTATCGAAAACGTGGGTAACCTGGTCTGCCCGGTCGACTTTGACCTGGGCGAGAACCTGTCCATCATGATTCTCTCGGTGCCCGAGGGCGACGACAAGCCCATCAAGTATCCGGGCATCTTCCAGCACGCCGGCGCGCAGCTGCTCAACAAGGTCGACGTGGCCCCAGCTTTCGATTTTGACATGGATAGGTATACTAAGACACTCGATGACCTCAATCCGCAGGCGCCGCGGTTTGCCGTGAGCGCGCGCAAGGGCGAGGGCATGGATGCCTGGTGCGATTGGCTCATCGGGCAGATTGAGCAAGCAAGGGCGTAAGTCGGCCGCCATACGGGCGGGCGTAGCCGCAGAGATACGAGATAGGAGCCTCTTTTGAAGCTCATCATCGCCGAGAAAAACGACGCCGCGCGTCAGATTGCCGAGCGTCTGTCCACGGGCAAGCCCAAAAAGGACAAGGTGTACAACACCGCCATCTACCGTTTTGAGTGGAAGGGCGAGGAGTGCGTGACGATCGGCCTTGCCGGTCACATCCTTGCGCCCGATTTTTGCGACAGCGTGCTGTTCGATAAAAAGCTGGGCTGGTATTCGGTCACCGAGGACGGCGAGATGCTGCCGGCCGATATGCCCGATGGCCTGGCACGTCCGCCCTACGACACCAAGCGCAAGCCGTTTCTTGCCGATGGTATCTCCATCAAGGGCTGGAAGCTCGAGAGCCTGCCTTACCTCACCTGGGCGCCCGTCATTAAGCTGCCGGCCGAGAAGGAGCTCATCCGCTCGCTCAAGAACCTTGCCAAGAAGTCCGACAGCGTCATTATCGCCACGGACTTCGACCGCGAGGGCGAACTGATCGGTTCGGACGCCCTCAACAAGGTGCGCGAGGTTGCGCCCGACTTGCCGGTCGCCCGCGCCCAGTATTCTTCGTTTACCAAGGCCGAGATTACGCAGGCCTTCGATAATCTTGTCTCGCTCGACCAGAATCTGGCCGACGCCGGCGAGAGCCGCCAGCACATCGACCTCATTTGGGGTGCGGTGCTCACGCGCTACCTGACGCTCGCCAAGTTTGGCGGCTTTGGCAACGTGCGCTCCGCCGGCCGCGTGCAGACGCCGACGCTTGCCTTGGTGGTCGAGCGCGAGCGCGAGCGCATGGCGTTTGTGCCCGAGGACTATTGGCAGATTCGCGGCATGGGTGCCGCTCAGGGTGCTGCCGAGGATGACCGCTTTAAGATTGCGCACAAGACGGCACGTTTTACCGATAAAGATGCTGCCGAGACGGCGTACGGCCACGTCGACGGCGCTACGACGGCAACCGTCGCCGCGGTGACCAAGCGCTCCCGCAAGCAGCAGCCGCCCACCCCGTTTGCGACGACCTCGCTGCAGGCTGCCGCCGCGGCCGAGGGCATCTCACCTGCACGTACCATGCGCATCGCCGAGTCCCTCTACATGGCGGGCCTCATCAGCTATCCGCGTGTCGACAACACCGTGTACCCTGCGACGCTCGATCTGGGCGCCGTGGTGAGCGACCTGGCAAAGATCAACCCGGCGCTGGCGCCCGTGTGCAAAAAGGTACTCGCCGGCCCCATGAAGCCCACGCGCGGCAAAGTCGAGACCACCGACCACCCACCCATCTACCCCACGGGCGAAGGCGATCCGTCCACGCTCGATGGCGGCCAGCGCAAGCTCTACGACCTCATTGCCCGCCGCTTCCTGGCGACGCTTATGGGTCCCGCGACCATCGAAAACACTAAGCTCGAGCTCGACGTGAACGGTGAGCCGTTCGTGGTCTCGGGCGACGTGCTCGTGACCCCGGGCTTCCGCGAGGCCTACCCGTACGGCCTTAAGCGCGACGAGCAGATGCCGCCGCTGGAGCAGGGCGACACGGTCGACGTGTTCGACATTAAGCTTGAGGCCAAGCAGACCGAGCCGCCCGCGCGCTACAGCCAGGGCAAGCTCGTGCAGGAGATGGAAAAGCGCGGCCTGGGCACCAAGTCCACGCGCGCGAGCATCATCGAGCGCCTGTACGCCGTGCGCTACCTCAAAAACGATCCCGTTGAGCCGAGCCAGCTGGGCATCGCCATCATCGACGCGCTGACGCAGTTTGCCCCGCGCATCACGAGCCCCGATATGACCAGCGAGCTCGACGGCGACATGACTCGCGTCGAGCGCGGCGAGGACACCGAAGAGCATGTCGTGACGCACTCGCGCGCGCTGCTGGCCGGCGTGCTCGACGAGCTGCTCAAGCATACGCAGGAGCTGGGCGACGCCATCAGCGACGCCGTCACGGCCGATGCGCGCGTGGGCGCCTGCCCCAAGTGCGGCAAGGACCTGGTTATGAAGACGAGCGCCAAGACCCGCGGCAGCTTTATCGGCTGCATGGGTTGGCCCGACTGCGACGTGACCTATCCGGTGCCGAGTGGCGTCAAGGTGAGCCCGCTCGAGGGCGAGGCCGCCGTGTGCCCCGAGTGCGGCGCGCCGCGCATCAAGTGCCAGCCATTCCGCCAGAAGGCCTTCGAGATCTGCGTGAACCCCACGTGCCCCACCAACTACGAGCCCGATCTTAAGGTGGGCGAGTGCAAGGTGTGTGCCGAGGCCGGACGTCACGGCGACCTGATCGCGCACAAGAGCGAGAAGAGCGGCAAGCGCTTTATCCGCTGCACCAACTACGATGACTGCGGCGTGAGCTATCCGCTGCCGGCGCGCGGCAAGCTCGAGGCGACGGGCGAGACCTGTCCCGAGTGCGGCGCCCCCATCGTAGTGGTCAACACGGCGCGCGGTCCGTGGCGTATCTGCGTCAACATGGACTGCCCGACCAAGGAGAAGAGGCCCGCCCGCGGTCGCAAGACCACAACCAAGGCGAGCACGGCAAAGAAGACGACGGCTAAGAAAGCCACTGCCGCCAAGAAGACGACCGCGAAGAAGTCGACTGCCAAGAAAACAACCGCCGACAAGTAACGGCGCAGTCGAAACATTGCCCAAAAAAACGAGCGAGGACCCCGCGATCCTCGCTCGTTTTTTTGACCGGCAGTTAGGGACGTTCTTTTTCTGCCGGCAGTTTAGGAACGTCCCTAACTGCCGGCTCGGGAACGACAAAGCGCTAGTTCACCTCGACAGGCTTGGCGCCGGGATAGCGCTCCTCAAAGTCTAGGCGGTACTTATTGTCATTGGTGCCCGCCACGTTGTCGCGCGACAGCGGCGCCACGATCTCATTCTTGTGGTCCGCAGGCTTGGCGTATTTCAGGCTGATCTCCCAGGCATCACAGATTGCGTCAATGCGGTGATCCAGGTCGTCGTACAGGGCGATGATGTCCTTCCAGGAGCTGTAGTTTTTGGAGCTCGTCGGGACGTCCAGGTCCTCGACGATGTCGTAATACTGCTCGATGGTGTCCTCCGTGCGCTCGGCGACGTCGGCGAGATTTTGACGGGTGGTTCGATCCTCTTCTAGATAGTTGCCGTTGAAGTTCTGCGCGCAGCCACGGACCTGGCTGTCGAGATCTTCGAGCAGGTCGTAGTATTCGCTCAGGCGACGGTAGAGGTTCTGCTCAGAGAGCGTTGCTTCGCCGCCATCCTCGTCGTCATCGTCATCATCGTCGTACAGGCTGTTGGGATCGCCGAGAGGCTTTAGGTCATCGTCGTCGACGTCATGGTGCAGCTTAGCTACCTCGGCAGTCGTCTGCGTGGCGGCGTTGTCGAACGGTCTGATTGCAAAGAAGATGACCAGGGCGATGATGATCGCCACCAGCACAACGATAACGGCGATAAGCGGCCCGGTGCCGCTCTTTTTGGAAGCGGGGGTCTGTGGCGAAGCGGGCACGTATGCGGGAACCGGCTGCTGTTGGGGCGAGCCGCTCGCGACGGGTATGCGCTGCGTGGTCTCGACGGCCTCGGTCCTTGCGGCGGGGTCGGGGCTATAGGCGAGGGAGTCGTCCGCCTTGGCTTGCGGCGTATCAAGGGAGCCGGTCTGCTCAAAAGCGGGCTGGCTATCGCTCGCGGCTGTTTGCTCAACGGGTGCACCGCACGAGGTGCAGAACTTGGCATCATCTGCAAGAAGCTTGCCGCACGAGGCGCAATACCGAGACATTGCCACTCCTTTCGCCACATTTCAATGCAATACGACGATTATACCCAGCATCCAAAATTCCCCATCATAAGTTGCGGTGAAATAGGGACTGTTTGGCGGTCTCAGAGCTTCAATCAGTCCCTATTTCACCGCAACTTTGGAAAGGCGCCTTTAGCCATTGGGGACGCGCCGAGCACTGGGGTATCATGGCTTAGTTGATATATCTGCATTTACGCGCCTTGTAGGAAGGGGCTGCGCCCATGGCTTTTGAGCCTGCTCAACATAGCTTTATCACGCTCGAGGGCGTCGACGGTGCCGGCAAGTCCACGCAGACGCGTCTGCTTGCCCGTGCGCTCGACCTCGCTGGCTATCAGGTCGTAACTCTGCGCGAGCCGGGTGGCACTGCCATCAGCGAAAAGATTCGCGCCCTGCTGCTCGACCCCGCCAACACGGCGATGGGAGACACCTGCGAGTTGCTGCTCTACGAGGCGGCGCGCGCCCAGTTGGTGCACGAGGTCATAGCCCCCGCCCTTGCGGCCGGCAAGGTGGTCCTGTGCGATCGCTTCTACGATTCCACGACCTGCTACCAGGCATTTGCCGACGGCCTCGATCGCCAGATGGTGCGCGACGCCAACAACCTGGCCGTCGCGGGAACGCACCCGGCGCTCACACTCGTCTACCACATCACGCCCGAGCAGGCGGCGTTGCGCATGGCCGCCCGTGGCGCGGTAGATCGCATGGAGGCAAAAGGCATGGCATTCCAGGAGCGTGTCTACCAGGGCTTTTGTGCCATTGCTGCCGAGGAGCCAAACCGCGTAAAGCTCATCGACGCCACTGCGACTGTCGAGGAAGTCTTCGAGAAGACGGTCGAGCAGGTTCGCGCGTACGGTCTCGATATCCCGCAGGACGCCGTCGCCGCCGCGCTTGCCAAGGAGGCCGAGTAACATGGCCCCCGCTCAGGCAAGCCTGCTGGCCAAGCTCGACACCCAAGAGCGCGTGCGCGACTTTTTGACCAACGCCGTCGCCAGCGGTCGCGCATCGCACGCCTATCTGTTCTTGGGAGCGCCCGGCGCGGGCAAGCTCGACGCCGCGTGGGCGCTCGCCCAAGCCTTCCTGTGCGAGCAGGATGGCTGCGGCGCATGCGACAGCTGCGTGCGCGTCGCGCGCCATACGCATCCCGACGTGCACTATTACACGCCCGAGAGCGCCACGGGCTACCTCATCGCCCAGACCCGCGAGCTGCTCGACGACGTGCCCCTGGCGCCCATCCGTGCCAAGGCCAAGGTCTACATCATCGACCGTGCCGAGCAGCTGCGCGCCAACACCGCTAACGCGCTGCTCAAAACACTCGAGGAGCCGCCCGAGGGCGTCATGTTCATCTTGCTGGGCACCTCGGCAGACGTGATGTTGCCCACCATCGTGAGCCGCTGCCAGTGCGTGCCGTTTCGGCTGGTGTCGCCCGCCGTGGCCGCGCGTGCCGTGAGTCGCGCCACCGGTCAGGACCCTGCGCGTTGCCGCATGGCCGTCGCCGTAGCGGGAAGCCCCACGCGTGGCATCGAGTTCCTCAAGAGCGCCGAGCGCCAGGATGCTCGCCGCCAGATGGTCCGTGCCATCGATTCGCTCATCGCCGCCGACGAGGCCGATGTGCTCAGCCGCGCCAAGTCGCTCATCGTCGCCGTTAAGGCGCCGCTCGCCGAGGTCAAGTCCACGCAGGAAAAGGTGCTCGAGCAAAACGCCGATTACCTGTCGCGTGGAGCATTGAAGCAGCTTGAGGACCGCAACAAGCGCGAACTCAACGCGCGCGAGCGTTCGGGTATCATGGAAGCGCTGGCGAGCGCGCGGACGCTTATGCGCGACGTGCTGCTGACGCTTCAGGACGAGGCAGCCGACGTAGTGAACGAGGACGTGCGCGACACGATCGGGCGGCTTGCCGCCGCGACCAATGTTGCGGGTGCCACGCGGGCGCTCGAGGCAGTCGCGACCGCCGAGCGCAACATTGCCAGAAACGTTACTCCCCAGCTGGCCATCGAGGTCATGCTGTTCGATATCAGGAAGGCACTGAAATGCCGTTAGTCGTACCCGTTAAGTTTACCTACGCCTCGCGCGACCTGTGGTTCGACCCGCAGGATCTGGATATCCTCGAGGCCGATTATGCCATTTGCTCCACCGAGCGCGGAACCGAGATCGGCCTGGTCACGGCCGATCCCTTTGAAGTGCCGCAAGACGAGATCGGCCAGCCGCTCAAGCCCGTGCTGCGCGTGGCGAGCGACATCGACCTGCAGCTTGCCGACGACCTGGCCATCCAGGGCGACGAGGCGATGGTCGATTTCCGCCGTCTGGTCAAAGAGCTCGACCTCGAGATGAAGCCGGTCGGCGTCGAGTACCTGTTTGGCGGCGAGAAGGCCGTGTTCTACTTTGCGGCCGAGGAGCGCGTCGATTTTCGTCAGCTCGTCAAGGACCTGTCCTCGACGCTGCACATTCGCGTCGACATGCGCCAGATTGGCGTGCGCGACGAGACCCGTCTGGTGGGCGGCTATGCCCAATGCGGACAGGAGCTCTGCTGCACGCGCTTTGGCGGACAGTTTGAGCCCGTCTCGATCCGCATGGCAAAAGAGCAGGATCTACCGCTTAACTCGTCCAAGATCAGCGGCGTGTGCGGCCGTCTGATGTGCTGCCTGCGCTATGAGTTCGAGGCATACAAGGACTTTAAGAGCCGTGCGCCCAAAAAGAAGACGCTCATCGATACGCCGCTTGGCAAGGCGCGTATTCAAGAATATGACACGCCGCGTGAGCAGCTGGTGCTGCGCCTGGAGAACGGCAAAGTCTTTAAGGTCAACCTGGCCGATATGACGTGCTCGGAGGGCTGTAAAAAGAAGGCCGCCGAGCAGGGCTGCAACTGCCGCCCCGACTGCGTGACGCGTGACGTGCTCGAGCGCATCGAGTCGCCCGAGATGCGCTTGGCGCTCATGGAACTCGATCGCGAGAACGGCGTCGACGTGGGCGATGGCCTGTCGAGCGCCGATCGTCTGGCCGGCACATCGATGCCCAAGCGCCGCCGTCGCGATGCCGAATCCGATGCTCGCGCCGCTCAGGGTCAGGGTGAGGGCCGTGGCCGCGGAAAGGGCCGCGGCAAGGCCGAGGCGCCCGAGGCCGAGGAGGCCGCCGGTGCCCGTCGTCGTCGCAAGCGCGCGGGCTCGGGCGATGCTACCGAGGCTGCAGCCGCGGGCAAGAACGCCTCTCGCGAGCGCGAGGTTCAGCAGCCCCAGCAGCAGAATCGCGGCGGTGGCATGAACCCCACACGTCGCCGCCGCCGTCATCTGTCGAGCGAGGAGCGCGAGGACGCCTTCCGCGCCGCAGCTGCTCGCGAGGCCGGTGCCGCTTCCAAGGGTCCCTCGGCCTCCGATGCGTCTGCCGACAAGGGCGGCAAGTCACGTGGCGAGGAGGAGCGCGCGCCGCGTCCGCGCCGTCGCCATTCCTCGGGCGCGCAACAGAAGCCCTCAGTGCCCTCCGTGGCCGATCAGGTCTCGGATGGCGAGGTCAAGGTCACGCGCCGTCGTCCCGGAGATGGCGGGGGAGCGGCTGCCAAGGCTTCGCGTGGCGCGGCTCGCGA